>JAUWNS010000135.1 GCA_030612485.1 Candidatus Bipolaricaulota bacterium | reverse complement strand
CGTGATCATCACGGCGCATGAGCTTGATGTATGGAGTGCCTTGCTTCAAGAAGCTAGCGTAGCGGTGACATCGATAATCGCGCACGACGAAGCGCTGTTCTTCGACAGAAAGACTGGATCTGTCCCGGCTCCGATCAACCTCGCCACGCTAATCAACCAGGGAGTCATCCCCGAGATCTCCGCTTCTGTGTCTGACATCAAGCGAGTTCGTGCCGTGTTTGACGAGGAACTCAACATGGCTCTCCACGATGGCGAGGTGGAGGCCATTGCCATCCTTTACGCAGATAAGTCTGACAGCTTGCTGTTTTGTACGAGCGATAAGGTTGCAATTCGGGTACTGGCAATGCTGGGTCTCTCAGACAGCGGGGTTTCATTCGAGGAAATCCTTAAGGATACGGGGCTTTCGAAACCTTTACCCCACGAGTATTGTACAGAGTACTTCGACCGATATATCGCGGAGGGACAAACCGCTCGAATTCAAGGGAAAGGAGCCCCGTACGACTAATGGACGGATGGCGAGCACCCGCCCCCTATGCTGGGTTGTCCGTGAGAAACCATGCTAGGAATCGTGGCCAACAGGCACCCGCTCCTCTGCCACTCTGCGGGCCCGCGATTCCCATGCGCTGGTCGAGATTGCGGGCGTTGCAAGGCAACTTGACATTGTGACGTTATGATGCTATAGTGCCCATGAGGTGAGCCCGATGAAGAAGCGATCGACCATCTACTTCGAGCCTGAGTTACACAAGGCCTTACGAGTAAAGGCGGCCAACACAGAGCGCTCGATCTCCAATCTCGTCAATGACGCCATACGGCAAGCGCTTCGAGAGGACCAAGAGGATCTGGCGGCGTTCGAGGAACGGGCAGCCGAGCCGACGATCACATATGAGGCGCTGCTCGAAGACTTGAAAGTGCATGGCAAGATATAGGCTTCTGTTCAAGAAGTCTATCGCAAGAGACCTCCGCGCCATCCCAAAGAAGGACGTTCGGCGAATCCTGAAGCGAATCGAGACGCTTGCTGTAAACCCGCGCCCGAACGGGTGCGAGAAACTTACGGATCAGGAGCGCTACCGAGTTCGCCAGGGTTTCTACCGCATCATTTACGAGGTTCAGGATGATGCCTGCGTCGTCGTTGTAGTCAAGATTGGTCGCCGAGGGGACGTTTACCAACACTGATTGAGATGACTTGGGTCGGATTGAGGTTTTCACGGAATCCTGTTCTTATGTTTCTGCAACGAATCCGGGAGAGCAGCGCGAGACTGAATGCACGAAACAAGACTCTCAAGCTCCCCAAGCTCCAAACAGGCACGAGACGCAGACGCTGAGCGATAGAGGCTGCAGGAGGTGCTTGACTTTGTTGGCTTCTAGCCTACAATTGTTGGCGATATGCCTACAAAGAAATTGATCGAGGCGCTGTTTCCGCAAGGTCGAAGCGCTATTCTGTCGGCACTGGCCGATGCAGGGGGCGAGGGGCTTCACCTTCGCGAAATCGCTCGCAGAGCGAATCTGAACTCGAAGACGGTGATGCGCGAGCTGCATTCGCTCCGCGATGCCAGCATCCTAGTCTCCCGCGAGGTCGGCCGCCAGGTCATTTATCGCCTGAACCCGGATTGCCCGATCTACGACGAACTGCGCTCCATCCTCCGCAAGACGGTCGGGCTTTCCGACGTCCTCCGCTCGGCGCTGGAACCGCTGGCCGATCAGATCGAACAGGCTTATGTGTACGGGAGCCACGCGCGCGGTGACGAACGGCCGGACAGCGATGTCGACTTGATGGTCGTCGGGAGGCTGACGTTGCGTGAACTCAGCTCACCGCTGCGTGAAGCGGGGCGATCCCTGCATCGCGTAATCAGCCCAACGCTCTACACCCCCGAAGCGTACGAGCAGGAACTGGAAACGGGCGATTCGTTTGTCGCTCGTGTCCACAACGGCAAGCGCTTGACCCTGATTGGCGGTGGCCGATGAGCCTCCAGGAGATGCTGCTTCGCTCGGAACTGAAACGAGAGAAGGCCGTGCCTGGCGAGATCGAACGGATGCTCGGCACGGTGCAACGCCGCCTGCAGGACGCCGAACACGAGGACATCCATCCCGAGACTCGACTGGAACAGGCGTACCACGCCATCCTCGGCTGTGCGCTCAGCGCACTCCGCGCGCATGATCTGCGCACAGTCAATCGCCCTGGCCATCATATGGTCGCGCTGGAGTCGTTGGCCGACACGTTGGGGCTTTCGATCGACCGCATCGACTACTTCCAGACGCTACGCGATCTGCGCAACAAGGCCCTCTACACCGGCGGCACGTACGTCAGTGACAGCCAGGCCTCCGAAGCCGTCGAGGAGGCCCGCAAGCTTGCCGAAGATCTCGCGGCCTGGCTCGCGCAGCAAGACAAAGGCGAATAGCCGAGACCTTCCCATTCCCCACGCTTGAAGGGCTCAGCGCAGCGCGACTGGGGGGAGGTGCTCGATCAGCACTATCCGCGACGCGGCGTCGTGAAAGATCGATCCAGCGGTGTACCCTCCCCATACTGGGGTTGTCTTCACCTCATCGAGGACGACGAGCGCAAGGTAGGTCGGCTCATCAGCTGGGAGGAACCCAACGAAGATAGAGGTGTACTTACCATCCACGTAGCCGCGTCCGGGCAAGGCTTTCTGCGCCGTTCCGGTCTTTCCTGCAACCTCGAATCCAGGGAGGTCCGCGCGGGTTCCGGTTCCACTCTCTACGACCGTGCGCAACAATCCGCACATGGTGGCACAGCTCTCCTGCGAGGCGACGTGCTGCAGGACGATTGGCTCTTTGGGACTCTGTCCTTCCGCTCCAAGACCTTGCACGATCCGCGGGGCGAGGAGATAGCCGCCGTTCGCTACCACGGCCATCCCCCGTGCGAGTTGGATCCCGGTTACGCCGACCGATTGCCCAATCGAGGTGGCAGCGAGGGCAAGCTTAGACCAGTCCTTGACATCGCGCAGGATCCCGTGCTCCTCTCCGGGAAGCTCGATCCCTGTCTTCTCCCCGAACCCGAGGTCGACGAGGGCCTGGTAGAGTCGTTCCTCCCCTAGTCTCTGCGCAACCCGGATCATCCCGACATTGATCGAGTACTGGATGATTTTAGCGAAGGTTACGGTTCCAAATGACTCATTGTCCGAGTTGTGCATCGTGTGACCGGCAATGCGGATCCCATCATTCCCGTTGAACGTGTCCTCGGGGCGCACCGCACCGCAGTCGAGGGCGGCCAGCCCGGTGAGGGCCTTGAACGATGACCCCGGTTCGAAGAGGAACGAGACCGCCAGGTTACGCCGTTCCTCTGCGGTCGATCTCCAGAAATAGTTGAGGTCGTAACGACGGTCCTGCGCCATAACCAGGAGATCTCCGGTCCTCGGGTCAAGGAGGACGATGAACCCGGTGTTAGCCTGAAAACGCGACACTCCGTTATCGATTTCCTCCTCACAGACAAGCTGCAAGCGCGCGTCGATCGTTAGGTAGAGATCCTCCCCAGGAAGTCCCTCCTCTATCGTCTCGGTGCTATAGGTTCGCCCATCCGCCCCTTTGAGGACGTGAAGCAGCGTTGGAGTCCCGGAGAGTGCCTCATCGAAGGCGAGTTCCATCCCTTCCAGCCCGTGCCCATCCATCCCCACAAAGCCGAGGAGGTTGGAGGCAAGCGATCCCTGCGGGTAGCAGCGCTTCCATGTGTCGATGAAGATCAATCCGTAGGCGTAGGCGTCCTTAGTACGGCGTTCGATCCTCTTTGCCGCTTCCAGATCGACGGCGCGATCGATCCAGGTGAAGTAATTCTGGCGGTATACCAGAGGTGTTAGATCGTCACTCGAACGTCCGAGTTCCTCGCTCAGGATCTCGACGAGTGCCTCCGGCTTGGTCATGTTAAAACTATCGACCGCGATGGCGACCGCCTTCACGTCAAAGGCGAGAGGGGTGCCGTTACGGTCGTAGATCGTCCCGCGTTGGGGGAGGATCTCGACGGTTCGTTCCTGGGTGGCACGTGCGGCGGCGACCCAACGATCGTGTTCCACCACCTGGAGCTTGACCAAACGGCCGACTATGAGGAGGGCGACAAGCATTAGCCCCATCGCAAGGATGAGGGTGCGCCTTCCAGTAGCCTTAGTCTCTTGCTGCTTAGGAATCGATCGGTACATAGCGGATATTGGACGGTTCGACCATGTGGAGTATCTCACGGGCGATGCGAGAGACGCGTTCCAAAGAGAACGCTTGTCCAATCTGGAATTCCAGATAACGGTTCACCTCCTCGGTCGAGGTGAGCATCGCTCGCATACCCTCCCGCTGCGCTGTCAGATCGAGGATTGTCGTCCCCTGCCAGAGATAGAGGAGGCAGAACCCAGCGAGAACCATCGCTGCCAGCAGCACGAAGATCGTCGCATGAGGCCAGGTAGTGGCCTCTGTACGAACCCGTCGCCGGGCCTGCCCGATCGGGTAACTGATTGTCCCCATCTTCTGGTATGACATCGTCTTCCCACAATAAGGGAGCACGGGACCGTCATCCCGGACATTTGTCGACGCAAAAGGCGAACTCGATTACCTTCTCAAAAAGAGCCGCGTTTTTGGATATTTTAGTTTGCGGCTGGTACAGTAAGCCGTTGTCGCGATACGCGCATTTAACAGGGAGGAAGGATGGCAAGAAAGGAAAATCGTAGCCTAGATGAGACTGCGAAAAAGAGGAAGGAGAGAGATATCGAAAAGACAGAGGCATGGCAGGCTGTAGACTGGCGCTATACTGGCATGCTTGCCCAGGATATGATGCCGTTACTCGAAAGCCCTCTGACTGGGGAGGAGAGGGTCGATCTTCTAACGGAGATTCTTAGCGACTGTCCAGAATACTACCCTGCGCTCCTCGAATCGGGGTATAGGAGTATACAAGAGGGGAAGGACGAGACGGCAAGGGACTTTATAGATAGAGGGCTGCAGTCGCTAAGGACACACTTCACCCGGGAGGATCTTCTCGATGCATACTACGCGCTCTGCGACCTGCTTGAGAAGTATCTGCGGTTCAAGATAGCAATCGAATACTACAATCAACTTTTGAAGATTGCGACAGACAAAGGGGAGGTACATGACTGCCTTGCCTCTTGCTATGCATATCTAGGCGATCTCGACAAGGCCGTTGAAAAACAACAGCAGGCGCTCAAATTATCTCCTTCAAACCACCGCCTCCACTGCAACATGGGCTGGCTAGAGATGATGCGTGGCAACTTGCATGCGGCGAAGGATGCGCTAGAACGGTCGCTCGAATTGGATCGAACAGATGGGGTTACTGTAAATAACTATCATGCATGCAAAGCGATGCTGAAAAATAAGCAATTGAAGGATTGGGAAACGTATCTATTGAGGGATACGGATTATGAAAAGCTCGAAGAATTAATCAACAATAATGAGGGATACGGAAAAGAAGTCCAGCAATACAACTACGATAGGATCGAGGTTTTTAAGATTAACCTCATACGTAATCCTCATTACACGCCAACGAAGAAGTACGACCTCCTCTTCACTCTCAAGTATATTATGAAGTTCATCTGTGACTTGCATGCCTCTACGTTCTTCTTCTATGAGGATGCAATCACGATAAGAGAGGAGTTCGTCTCGATTATGCACAGCTTCATCCTTAAAACCGGCGATATAGATGAAGAGATACTAAATGACGTGTATGCCTCCTTGCTAGAATTCTACAAGTTTCTTACCGCGCATAAAGTGATATCAGGGTACAAGGAACTGGAGAACGTAATGAGGAAAGCGAAACCGAAACTCGTAAAGAAGATGCTGCGGTACAATGAGATACGGCACGACGAGAACTACAGCGAGGATGCGAAGGAAGAAATTAGAGAAGAACTATTTGGAGATACTTATTTTTTCCCATTCTTATAGAATGGTCCGCGGGAATCTTATAACGGCAAAGGAGCGTAAACCTTCTGACACAGTGTGCAGAGCATCCCCCAAAACCGTTCCTTATCGTTCATAAAGGCTCTCCGGTGGATACCCCCCAGCTCGCTGGGGGGAGGAAAGCGGAGATTCGCCGAAGGCGAATCAGCTTGTTGTTCGTACTAGCTACATGAGTTCTCTCAGGATTGTCCACTTCAACGTCGGAGACAAGCTCCGACGCTACGAAAAAAGGGGTGTAGCGTCGTACCTTGTGTGCGACGTTACTTCGGATGCAACAAAACTCTACATGAGATTGTAGCATGAAGACCAACTCCAACTAGATCTTTAGAGCTTTGCTTCTCAATGCCTCGCAGCTTGCTGCGGGGTTTTTTACTCTGGCTCTTCGTCGTTTTGAGTGGGTAGCGGCTCCTAGCTTCACACGCGCACGAAGTGAGGATTGATGGGTCCCCGCTATTACGTGTGGGTAACTAACCGCGGTCAATTCTCTCTCGACGCATAGAAGGGTACATTGGCAGTTTGGCTCCCTTGAGATGGTCAATCCACAATTTGGTTCACCTCCCTTGATGGGAGGGGTAAG
>JAUWNS010000080.1 GCA_030612485.1 Candidatus Bipolaricaulota bacterium | reverse complement strand
TGCGCGGACGGTGGGGGACAAAGTGACGGCGGAAGTGATCAAGAAATACATTCGTTTTCATAAGGAAAGGGCGAAGCATCCGGAGCAGTTGCATTTGCTTTGAAAAGCCCCGTCCGGAAGGGCGGGGATTCTTTTTACTTAAAGCAGCACAGGTGACCTTACCTGAGGTGCTACCCAGCAGAGGAGTAACTGTGACCACTAAGAAAAAGTTGACCTTTCGTCGCAAGAAACGGTAACCATGCGGGGTTCCAACCGCACACCCGTACTCCAACTCCGGGGAACATCCGTTCAAGCATCTCCCCTCTCGTTACCGATCGCTATTCTTCCGGATGGAGGAATTCGCCCATCTGCTTAAGCGCCTCTGCGACCTTGGTGGAGGTGATCCACGCAGCGTTGATCCCGTAGACCCGGCCGTTCTTTACCGCTGAAACGGTCTTAAGCAGCGTGTTAGACGTGATGTTCTCGATCTGAGAGGGGTCGGTGAAGATCACCTCAGGGTCGCGAGAGACGACCTCTTCCAAACTCACTTGAGGAAAGCCCTGAACATCGCAGAACACGTTTTTACCGCCGGCGCGGAGGATCAACTCGTTCTCGATCGCGCCACTGCCAGCAGCATAGGGGGGCGTGTCCGGCACCGAAGCGTAGAGGAAGGCCGCTCTTACCGGTTCTTCGGCAAGGGTTGAGGCCTCGATTGCGATGATCTCCTCCGCGATCCGGCCGATCAGCACTTCTGCACCCTCCTTTAGGCCCAGTGCCATCCCCACCGTTCGGATTGTGGAGAAGATATCGGGGATGCTTGTGAGGTACGGGGTGGTGAGAACGGTGATCCCTGCTGATTCAAGTTTGCCCCTCTCCCCCCCCCCAGTCTCCGGGGCCGAGCACGAGATCGGGCTCCAAAGAGAGGATGACCTCCACATTCGGCGAGAAACTCGGGCCGACCGTCGGGAGGCTAGCCACCTCCGGTGGGTTATCCGGTGAAGACGCCACCGCGATTAATCGGTCGAGGGCTCCGAGATCGATGAGGATCTCCGTATACAGGGGGATCCCAGCTACAACAATTCGATTGGGTTGACTGTTGATCGTGACCTCGATCCCTCTGTCGTCGATCACTGTAATAGGATACTGCTGCGCTGAGGCGACCAGCCCAAGCAGCATTAGCACCGCTAAGACGGCCAATATCCTTTTCATCATAATGTAAGCCTCCTGTGTGTGGGATGTAATATCCCGCATTGGTAAGACCAAAGTTTACCTTGGTTATCCCCGGAAGTCAACCTGAGGAAGGGCTATGTTGCCGCAGTGAGTATTTCGTCGATAATCCGCCACAGGCCACGGCCTGCACGCTTACGATCCGGAGCGGTCACAATGATGAGCAGATCTCCTTCTCGCCTGAAAGGGAATGCTTCTTCGAGCACCTGTTCATCGTGTGGGTTGTGTACACCGACTTGCTCTTTGCTGTGAGCGAAACATAAACCCTCAACGCAGCAGCGGATCAGGATCATGGCGCTTGCTCCCTCCCTTACAGCGTGATCGCGATACCACCACGGGGGCCTCGTCGCTGGGGACGATAACAGGGCAGCCAGGGTGACAGCGTCTTGCGCAAGGGAGTGCACGGCAATCTCGCGAACTCGTTTGACGTGGCTCAACAGCGGAACAAACCGCTCCTTCCCCGAGTCGGTGAGGGTCGCCCCTGACTTGCCCAGAGTGAGGAGGCCCGCGTCTCGCAGGCGTTCAAGTTCAAGGCGCACGGTCATCTCAGAGAGCCCGGTTCGCCGCGCCAGGCGGCGGCGGCCCAGGTGTTCTCCACTCACCAGGAAGACAAGTTGAAGCGTGGTGGCATCTATTGGCATCTGCATCCGTTCGCTTGTCAAGCGCTCCTCCTGAACCGAATCACGTATGCCTTGTGTCGTTTAACATGCCGTTTAAGGGCCCCTCGGATCACATCTCTTTGGTTATCGCTACAAGCGCGACGTTCGTCGAAGATCGTTGCATGGATCAAAAGGAAACTGGCGGACATCCATCTCCGTAGATCCTAAGGCAGAAACGTTCCAGTTGCATTATTGATACACTCGATCTGCTGCACCCCGCAACGCTGGCACCAGGACTTCGCAAACCGGGAGCCCGGCCATCTTTGCCAGGTGGTCGGCAGGTAGGTGAAGACCGAATACTTCAACCTCATCGCCTACTGAAACCCCGTCTATATTTGTGACGTCGACAATGGTATGATCCAGACAAATCTTTCCAATTACCGGGGCATACTTTCCTTTTAACCACACCTGTCCCCGATTGGAGAGTGGTGGGGCTAGTCCCGATCCATAGCCAATTGAGAGGATGGCGACACGTTGCTGGCGGGAGGCCTTATAAGTTCGGCTGTACCCAATGCAATCTCCTGGGGAAAGTTCCTTCAGCCCGACTACTTGGGTAGTGAGCGTGGCCACCGGTGCTACCCTCTCGGCCCATGGGCGCCGCACTTCGAGATAACCGTAGAAGAGGGTTCCGATCCTGACCATGTTCATGCGCGGTGAAGTCACTCGGTCCTTATATTGGATCACCCCGGCCGAGTTTCCGATATGCCTCAGGGGAGGGAGAAGGTTGGCATGGTCCAGCCCGGCAAGCAAGGACTCGAAATGTTCGATTTGTTTCAGGGTATAGGATTGGTCCTCTGGAAGCTCGGAGTCCGCGGCCGCGAGGTGACTGAAAACTCCCTCAATATCGAGCGCAGGAAGCCTTCTAAGCTGAGTGAGAAGAAGAACGGCATTCTCTGAGAGTACCCCAAACCGTCCCATCCCGGTGTCCACGTTCGCCTGAACGCGCACTTTCTTTCCCATTTTTTTGGCCAAATGGGCGAGGAACTGGGCGAACTCAAGATCCGATACCTGAAAAGTCAAATCGAGATCCAGAGCAACACGTACTTCCGAAGGGAGAACCGGACCGAGCAGCAAAACGGGAAGCTTCACGCCGGCATGCCGGATGTCCGCGCCTTCTTCTACCGTGGCGACGCCCAAGTACTCGATTCCTGCCTCCTCAGCAGTATGAGAGACCGCTTCGATCCCGTGGCCGTAGCCATCGGACTTGACCGCGAACAACACCTTCAAGCCTTGAGGAAGGTGAGCCCGGATTTGCTCGATATTCTTCGCGAGAGTGGCAAGATCAATCCTCGCAAGAGAGCTCGTCATCTTACTCCTTTCAAGCAATCATTAAACTTCGGGGTCCTCACACTCCAGGCAAGGTACGGGGTGGTTATAAGAGGCACCCCTCTCGAGATACTCCTGTGCGATAAAAACCAAAGCATAATTACCGTGACCTGTCTGCCGCCCAGGCAGAAGAACCGTATTCCCTTTCTCTCACCAAGACGCTAAGATCGCAGAGAAAATCTCGTTTCTATCTCTACGTGCTGTGATTTCTTCTCCTCTTCTTTCCCTGGTTTTTTGCTCCTCTTGGCGTCTTTGCGTCTTTGCGAGAGGTACAAGCTTTTTCTCTCGCCCGTTCATTGCACTCACTCAAGCCGCAAAGATCGCCAAGGGGTACAGCTTAACATCACTCTTGTTCTTGGTTTGTCCCGCACTTCGCTTCTCAGGCCCTGTCTTCCGCTGTTCTCTGCGGCTCAGCGAGAGACTCATCTCTCGACTCTTTCTCTGGGTTACCTTGCCTTAACCGTGAGGAACCAAACTTCGTAGAGCTTTGCACAGAGTATATTGCCCTGTTTCCCCTTGCTCAACCTCTCCGAGGACGGATACCCCGCGAGCCTCACCTCCTGGGGGAACGTCTACATTGGACGCTCACACCGCGGAGTTTAGCATTCTGCCTGCGAAAACGTAGTGATCAGCACCCGCCATTCAACGAATTCAGGTTGACAGTCGTGCTTGTTCGTGTTATAAATAATCGATTACCAATGATAGATAATAACGGGTCAATGGATTCAGAGCGTACGGATGTCGCAGATTGTTCTGATCTTCAATGTGTGCGCGCGCCTCTTTTATCGAAAATAACCTATAAATCCATTCGTGATGGTATTTCGGCAGGACAAGTAAAACCAGGTGAGTGGCTCCGCCAAGATACCCTCGCCCAGAAACTGGGAGTGAGCCAGGCAACGGTGCGCGAGGCACTGAACCGGTTGGTCTCCGAGGGGTTGGCGGTGCATGTCCCTCATAAAGGGGTTAAGGCAGTCACCATATCGGTCGAGGATCTGCGAGACATATACGCTATGCGAGCCTTGTTGGAGGGTTTGGCCAATGAATTAGCCGCCTCTCAGATCTCCCAACAGGGATTGGCGCAAATGCGGGAGTTATTGCCGGATACGGTGGTCAGCACAGATTCACAGTCCACTGACATAGCCCGCGCGGCTAACCGGCAATTTCACTGGGTGGCCATCCGTGCCAGCGGACGGAGTCACCTGATTCGCGTCTTAGAGCAGCTATGGGTATTGATAGATCCTTACATGGTGTACGGTCGCTTCTGGAACGTGGAGCAGGCGCACCGGAAACGGATTGAGGGATCTGTGCTCGATCTGGAGGATCACACGCGGCTTCTGGAAAGTTTAGAGAGAAGGGATGGGCACCTTGCACAACAAATAACACAGGAATATGTTCACCGATCTTTTCGTGAGCTGGAACAGCAGATTCGTGACGCAGAAAAAGAACAATGATATAGATATTTATGCATTCTGTTTTTAGTGGAGGTGATATATGATATAGAGCTAAACACCAATAGTGCAGTTTAAGTATCTGTGGCAGCTCGAAGTCTTGTCAAGGAGGTAAGAAAATGCTGCGCAAAAGAAGTAAGGGAATAGGGTGGGGGTTGCTACTAGTAGGAATCCTGTTGGTATTTACGGCATTTCTCGCGGTCGCTCAGGATGCCAATCGCGCCACCAAAGAAGCAAATAGCACGACGCTAGTCGTTGCCGAAACTACAAGTCCACCAACTCTGAGCACGTTCACTACTACATGGACCACAGAGCCACTCGAAGACATACTTAACAAACTAGTCTCTCGTGATGCCGAGTTGAGCTACCGTGACGACATCGCACAGTCGTGGGAAGTTAGCGCGGACGGTTTAGTTTGGACCTTTACCCTGAAGCCCGGGGTCATGTTCCACGATGGTACACCCTGCGATGCCGAAGCGGTTGCCTGGAACATTGAAACCATGCGCGACGGTGGAGCATCATCGTACCTCTACTCAGCGGTCAAGGACGCGGTCGCGGTCGATCCCGTGACGTTACAGCTCATCCTCAAGAATCCTTTTCCAAATCTGCTCTATAATGTGAGCAATAGTTTCTCAGGGATCAACAGTCCCACCGCGGTCGAGAAATATGGAGAGGATTACGGGGTAACCACGGTCGTGGGGTCGGGGCCGTACATCTTCAAGGAGTGGGTAAAAGGGGATCATATCACCCTCGAGAGGAACCCGGACTACACCTGGGGACCGTCCTGGATGTCAAACCAGGGGCCCGCTTATTTCCAGACGGTGATCTACAAATTTATTCCCGAGGCTGTCACAAAGACGATGCTCCTCCAAGCGGGTGAGGTGGATGTCGTCAACGAGGTGGATGCCACCGCTATATCCGCCTTTAAGGCAGACCCGAATGTAACCGTTAGCATTACTTCTGGAAAACGGCTCATATACATGGGGCTGAACGTAACAAAACCACCGTTTGATGATGTGCGGGTACGGCAGGCGATGAGTTACATCGTGGACAGAGAGTCCATCACCGAGAATGTGTTCCACGGTGCCGGACTGCCAGCTTATAACTTCCTCACCCCCAACGTGCAACCGCAGGTGGAAAGCCCCTATACCTATGATCTACAGAAGGCCAACACCCTGTTGGCTGACGCGGGGTGGACAAAGAACGCGGATGGCATTCTAGAAAAGGACGGACAGCAATTCGCGATCATCCTATGGACGGAATCAATAACGGACCGGGTACAGATCGCCACCGTCCTGCAGAGTGAAATGGCAGCGGTCGGAATCAAAGCGACGATTCAGCAATTCGATTCTGGCTCCTATGGCGACATGTTCAAGACCGGAGAGCAGCAAGCGTTTATCCGGCTTTACGGTTGGGACGATATGGACATCCTAGAGTGGTTCTACAACAGCAAGCGAATCGCTAGAGGAACGAATAAGACGAGGACTGATAATTCGCTCCTCGATTTCTTGTTTGTGAAGGCGGAGGCGATGCCCACGCTCGAAGACAGGACCTTTGTGTATAGGTTGGTGCACGAGTACCTGCTCGACCAATCCGCATGGGTTCCCATCTTCTATCCAGCTCAGGTCAGGGCCTATAGGGCTGATCTCGGCGGCTACAACGCGACGCTGGACCACGTTTATATACTCGACCTCTATAGGAAGTAACGCGTAATAAGAGAGGGGATAACATACGCCATGGGGCACCTATCCCCTCTCTATGTTTGTATCACCGATCAGTTTAGAGCAGTCTCAGACAGATCGTCCCGTGTGGGGAGGAAAGGAGGCGAAGGTCAGGCTTGAGTATCTATCAATATATTCTTAAACGGATTCTCATGATGCTCCCGGTTCTTCTGGCAGTGACGATCATCGTTTTCTCGATCCTCCACCTCGTACCAGGGGACCCTGTGCACCTCGCCCTTGGAGAGATGGCGTCGCAGCAGGCATACGACCGCATGCGGGCTGAGCTAGGTTTGGATAAACCTCTGTATATTCAGTATTTTTCTTTCCTTGGCCGGCTGTTTCACCTTGACCTGGGGAAATCCGTCATTTATCGAGAGGACGTTACTAAACTATTGGGAGGAAAATTACTAAATACGCTTGAGCTAACTGGAAGCGCTTTAATTTTGTCTTATTTTTGTGCCGTCCCCTTGGGTATGCTCGCTGCTGTTAAACGAAATACGGTGATCGACTACCTCAGCATGGGGCTTGCCATTGCCGGGGTATCCATACCCAGCTTTTGGCTCGGCTTTCTTCTTATTTCACTCTTTTCTATACAGCTTCATTGGTTTCCCATCGCCGGATATGGCGGCATCAAGTACCTTGTCCTGCCTGCGGTGACGCTCGGTTTTGGTGGGGCGGCACAAGTTGCCCGGATGACGCGATCGAGCCTGCTTGAGGTCATAAACCAAGATTACATTCTAACCGCTAAAGCAAAGGGACTTCGTTACGGAACTGTGATCACGAAACACGCTCTTAGAAATGCATTGATCCCCATTGTCACGTTGTTGGGCCTGCGGATAGGCTGGTTGATCGGCGGAGCCGTTGTAATCGAGATCGTCTTTCTCCGGCCCGGCGTTGGCCGGTTGCTCGTGAACGCGATCTACATGCGCGATTTTCCCATCGTGCAGGGGGTCACTCTCATACTGGCAGTAACGGTTATCTTGGGGAACCTCCTCGCGGATATCCTCTACGCCGTCGTAAATCCTAAGGTGCATTATTGATGGAAAACTGTAAATGAAGAAGCATAAGCTATTCTTTAACTTTTTTAAAAGTACAAATGCTATTATCGGTGGTGTTATAATTGTTCTTTTCTTGCTCATAGCGCTTCTTGCCCCTCTTCTTGCTCCCCAGCCCCCCAATGCCCTGTCGCTGAAAGATGCCCTCACCCCTCCGTGCCGGGAATATACATTAGGAACCGATGAATTTGGTCGTTCTATCCTGAGCCGGATCATCTTTGGTGCCCGGGTTTCCCTAAACATTGCGCTCATTGCCTCGGCCGTTGCCCTAGGTATTGGGGTACCGTTAGGTGCACTCGCGGGTTACTACGGCGGGTGGTTCGATTCCATCGTGCAGGGATTGGTCGATTTGACATGGGCCTTCCCTACCATCCTTGCCGCTCTTGCCATTATGTTCATATTGGGGACCGGCCTTCACAGTGTAATGATCGCGGTCGGCGTGGTCTATTGGGCGGGATACGCGCGGATAACCCGGGGCCAGTTCCTAGCGTTGCGAGAAGAGGAATATGTGCAAGCGGCGCGGGCGGTGGGAGCGAGCAACCTCCGTATAATTTGGCGACACCTGTTGCCCAACAGCCTTGCCCCACTGCTTGTGCAGCTGTCATTGGGAATGGGTCAAGTCATTCTGATAGAGGCCTCATTGAGCTTTCTCGGTCTCGGGGCCCAACCTCCCACTCCTAGTTGGGGAGCCATGTTGAGTAATGGCCGGGCCTATCTGCTCGCCGCCCCCTGGCTGACTCTCTTTCCCGGGCTGGCGATAATGCTCGTTGTATTAGGATTCAACCTGATGGGAGACGGTCTTCGCGATGCGCTTGATCCTAGGCTTTCACACATTGGCAGGTAGATGTATTGCCAATATTTGACTGTATAATACGAAATGGTAGTATAGTCAATGGCGCAGGTGAACCTCCATTTACGGCTGATATTGCAATTACAGATGGGGTAATATCCTTGATTGGTAGGGGATTGGAAGGTACGGAGGGAAACGAGATAGATGCCGCTGGCCTAGTGGTCGCTCCAGGGTTTATCGATATGCACTCCCATTCGGATATTAGTCTGTTCTTCGAACCGCACGCGCAGAGCAAGATAAGGCAAGGCGTTACGACGGAGGTTGTTGGTAACTGTGGCGTTACCAGCGCGCCAGTGCGAGCAAGACATAAAGCTGCTCTGCTTCGCCTGTTCGAGACGAACAATTTTACCATGACGACAGCGGAGAAAGAAATTTGGAACTGGCTTTCTCAAATGGACCATATGAACGAGCTTGTTGAGAAAGGCGTCTCTTCTAATCTGATTCCCCTGGTGGGGGGTGTCCCTTTGCGCGTTGCGGCAGCCGGCATGAAAGAGCACTTGGAGCCTCAGGAGTTGGATATCATCAAAAGGTTGCTGCAAGAGGAGCTTCGCCAGGGTATTTGGGGAATGTCCAGTGGGCTGTATTACATCCCAGAATCCCATTTCAAGCGCGAAGAACTCATTGAGCTATGTGGGGTCATTCGAGAGAACAACGGGATCTGGGCAGTACACATGCGGGATGAGGGGCAGAGACTCTTTGCTGCGGTGGACGAGGTCATCGATATCGCACATCAAAGCAGGGTTTCCCTCCAGATTGCCCACCTGAAACTTGAGGGGAAAAGCAACTGGGGCCGGGCTGCGGACCTGCTCGCTCGTCTTGATAGAGCACGCGCTGAGGGAGTGGATGTCCATTGGGATCAATATCCCTACACAGCGTATGGTTCAGGGCTGATCGATGCCATTCCACCTGCGTGGCGTGCCCGAGGTGTCGATCAGGTATTAAGCCGTACATCCGATAAGCAATTCAGTGACTCGCTGAAGCAGGCCATGTTGCGCGGGACAGAGACCTGGAGATCGCCTCTGGAAGAAATCGAGATCGAAAAGATCATTGTGACCGAAGTGAAGAACGATCTAGAATACGTCGGCAAGACAATTGGAGAGCTTGCAACCACGTGGCAGAGAGAGCCTGTCGATGCCATTCTTAAGTTGTTGACCACTCAAGAGGGAAGCGTCAAGGTGGTGGTGCCAGCGATGTCGGAAGAGGATGTAGAGGTCATCATGAAGCATCCTGCCACGATGATCTCTTCCGACGGCAAGGCTGTCTCCCCCCAGGGACACTATGCACACCTTCATCCTCATCCACGGTACTACGGAGCCTTCCCACGCGTTCTCGGTCGCTACGTCAGAGAAAAGGGTATCCTGGACTTGCCCGAAGCGATTCGAAAAATGACCAGCCTCCCCGCAAGTCAACTTGGGTTGAAAGATCGAGGAATGTTCGCCGAGGGGCAAGCAGCAGACATCGTAATCTTCAATCCCAAAACTGTAATAGACCGTGCAACTTTTCAACAACCTTCTCGGTTTCCGCAGGGAATCGAGTATGTGCTCGTCAATGGCGATGTGGTCATTAAGGAAGGAGAACACACTGGGAGATACCCCGGCAGACTTCTGAAAAGGCAGTAGTGTTGCCGACAGCGCTTGAACGAAGCGGTGGCCCCACTAG
>JAUWNS010000041.1 GCA_030612485.1 Candidatus Bipolaricaulota bacterium | reverse complement strand
GCCGGCGAAGATACGCGATGGGTCGGTGATCCCATTTGCCACCGTGATCCGATCGATCGAGATGCCGTATGTATTGGAGATATCGGTGAGGGTCTGTCCCTCCTTGATGAGGTGCAGGATCCCATCGTGCATGACCCGCAGTGTCTCTCCCGGCACGATTTCCCCTGCTGATAGGAGCCGGTTGTCGGCCATGATCTGGGAGGTGGTTACCCCAAGTAGGGCGGCGATCCCAGCGAGTGTTTCTCCATCGCTCACCGTGTGGGTGAGGATGCCTGGCTGCGTCTCCGCAGGGGGCTCTTCCATAGGTAAGCCCTCAGCAACGGAGGGGGTCTCGGATGGAGGTTCCTCTGTGTGTGGGAGAACTGTAGTGATGGGAGGGCTTACGGTGGTAGGAGTGGATGAGGTCGGAGGTTGTGGAGTGGAATTGCAGGAACGCACCAAGATCGGTATGAGGATGATCCCCACAAGGATCAAGAGAGCGATCAGAACGCGATCTTTTCGAATCGGCTTCTGGCTAGTCACTGCTCATCAACTCGAGAAATTGCTCGTTATCCTTCGTCGCCTCCATCTTGCTCCTGACAACCTCCAGGGCAGCCTGCGTATCATTTAGATTACTCATCATCTTACGCAGGATCCACACGCGTTGCAATACCTTGGCCGGCAAGAGGAGTTCCTCCTTACGGGTTCCGCTCTGTTCGACATCGATTGCAGGATAGACTCGTTTGTTGGAGAGGTTGCGATCGAGGATCAGTTCCATATTCCCGGTCCCTTTGAACTCCTCGAATACGACCTGGTCGAGCTTGCTCCCGGTGTCGATCAGCGCGGTGGCGATGATCGTCAGGCTTCCACCTTCCTCGATATTTCTTGCCGCTCCGAAGAATTCCTTCGGTTTGTAGAGCGCGGTGGGGTCCATTCCGCCGGAGAGGAGCTTCCCGGAAGAGGGGACGGCGAGGTTATAGGCGCGCGCCAGGCGGGTGACCGAGTCCATGAGGATCACCACATCGCATCCCGACTCCACCAGCCGTTTCGCCCGATTGGTAACGATCTCGGTAATGCGGGTGTGATGCCGCGGTTCCTGGTCGAAGGTCGCGGCGACGACCTCTCCATTCTCGATCGAACGGCTGAAGTCGGTGACCTCCTCCGGCCTCTCATCGACCAGGAGGACGAAGAGCTTTATCTCGGGGTGGTTGGCATTGATCCCCTTAGCGATCTTCTTCAGAAGGGTCGTCTTTCCCGCTTTGGGAGGGGAGACGATCAGTCCGCGCTGTCCCTTTCCGATGGGGCAGAAGAGGTCGATAATCCTTGTGGAGATATCCTCGGGATCATGCTCCAACCGGAGGTGTGTATCAGGGTGAAGAGGGATTAGCTCGCGGAAAATCGGCCGATGGCGCGATTCCTCTGGGGTCATCCCGCTGATATCTTCCAGCTTGAGGAGGGCGAAGTATCGCTCATCGTTCTTGGGAGCTCGGATCGGCCCGGTGATGAGGTCCCCGTTCCGCAGGCCGAAGCGCTTGATCTGTGAAGGCGAAATATAGATATCGTTCCTGCTAGGGAGACAGTTTCCGTTGCGCAGGAACCCGTAGCCATCGGGTAGGATCTCCAGGGGGCCATCGCTGAACCGGAGGTCGTTCTCCTTGGCCAAGTGGACCATGATCGAGCGCAGGAGATCTTCCTTCCCGAGCTGCGTTCCATTCTTTATCTTCAAGTCCTTCGCGATCTTCTGGAGCGAGTCTATCTTCTCTGTACGTAAGTCTTTTAGTTCCATAGTCGTATCACCTCAAACATGAATTCCTCGATAGATGATTAAGCATGTGCTTACAAGGTAAGCGATCAGGATGAGGGCAGCGTCGGCCCCCATCCCCAACACGCGGCGCTTCGAGCGGTAGACGATCGCAGTTGTCGCGATCGCGGTTATCCCGATCCCCAGGCTCGCCAAGATTAACTGGTCCGTCATCCCGTCTTTCAAGCCGGCGAAGATCGCGCCGCGGCGGAAGGCGACGTCGGCGAAGAAGATGGTCAGGATATTGAACATATTCGACCCGAATAGGTTCCCGAGGATCATGTCGTAGGCCTTGATCTTGAGGGCTCCGATCGAGGTGGCAAGCTCGGGGAGCGAGGTGGCGATCGCGACCAGGATCGCCCCCATGAAGGAAGCCGAAAGAGCAGTCTCCTCGGCGATTGCCTTACTCGCGTGGATGAGGAAGACCCCGGAGACGATGATTACCCCCCCGGAAAAACAGAACCCGACGATCGCCCGTCTGAACCCCATTATCTCTTTCGTTCCTTTTGCCTCTCCGTTGTCGCGTTTTTCTATGCGATAGAGAAGGAAAACCCCGGCGGCATAGGTGAATAAGATGACGAAACTGATCGGGTTCACCCCAAGGATTGCTGCATTCGGGGCGACCGTGATTCCCAGCATGACGAGAACGGTGAGGAGAATAGCGATTCCCCCGCTGGCGGCGTGGTAGGGCTTGACCAGGCGCAGGAAGGGCCCCCGGCCAAGGAGAAGGATATCCATGACAACGATGATGGCAATGTTGAACAGGTTGCTCCCCAGTGCATTTCCCAGGGCAATATTGGGAACACCAATCGTGGCCCCGGTGACGGTCGTCGTCAATTCCGGGATCGAGGTAATCGTCGCCAGGAAGAGGAGGCCTATCCAGCCTTGTCCGATTCTGCTTCGCTCTCCGATTGCCTCGCCAAATGAGGCAAGCTTGATCCCGGCGAGGATGATCGCTGTTGAGGTAAGAAGAAACGTGATCCAGTGCACCGTCATCCGGTTATTTGACTCCTCTGTAGAACTTGTTGTGCAAACCTTTCTTACAGCTTGTCTTTAATCTCAAAACCTAATTTCAACCATTTTACCGCAGAGGGCGCTGAGGAATTGAGAGATCGGAAGATTGAATGATCGGGAGATTGGGAGGTTAAATCACTCAATCACTCACTCGCTCAATCATTCAACCCCGCTCCCCTCTCTCTGCGTTCTCGGCGGTGAAAGCTTTTGTCTCGTAAGGAAGATGGGCTTATGCAACAACAGCCTCCAAAGTTACTCGCTTAAAGCGACTCGATCTTGCCGATACGGCGGGCGTGTCGCCCCCCGTCAAACGGAGTTGAAAACCATTTCTCCACGATCTTTTCTGCCATTCCCATTCCGATCACCCTCGCTCCTAGGCAGAGGATGTTCGCGTCGTTATGCCGCCGGCTCAACTCGGCCGAGTACGGCTCTGTGCAGGCCGCCGCGCGGATCCCTTTCGTCTTTCCCGCGGCCATCGCCATCCCAATTCCCGTTCCGCAGATGAGGATTCCCCGTTCGACCTCGCCAGAGGCAACCGCGTCTGCCACCTTGTGGGCGATATCCGGATAGTCGACCGAGCCAGTAGAATCCGTCCCCATGTCGATGACCTCGTATTCCTTGACAACAGAGTCGAGCAATCTGCGCTTCAACCCCACCCCTGCGTGATCACAACCGATTGCTACCCTCATGCTCTCAGACCTTCTTGAACAACCATTTGATCATATCCCCATACATCTTGAACCGCTCCCGGATACCGATGGAAAAACCGCGCTTCTCTTCCTTGAGAACGTGCGTTACACCCTCCAGCTTCACCTTCTCCTTGCTCCAGCCTTCCTTCACCGCGAGTCTGGATAGGGCGAATTCTATCCCGTAGTTCATCTCATGGACATTTACCTTTGCCCGATCCCACAACCTCTTCGTCAACATCCGTTGACCAGAGGCATACGGGTTGAACTTTTGGGCAAAATCGGTGTTCTTCCGTCCGTTGGCAAAGACACCGACAACCATATCGACACCAGTATCGGAGTACGTATGAATGAATTGCTCGATGTGTTTCTCCGTAAGCCCGACAAGGTCCGCATCGAGAAAGAGGAGAACATCGTTACGCGCCCGCGTCACCCCCTCATCGAGGGCCTTTGCCTTCCCGCAATTTTCGGGCAGGCTAACAACCTGCACCGGGAACCGCCGCGCAACATCCGCCGTCCCGTCGTCCGATCCATCATCGATAACGATCACCTCGTCGACAGCAGAACAAGTGACAAGAGGCTTTAGGACAGCCCCGATCCGAGAAGCTTCGTTATATGCGGGCACCACCACGGAAACATTCATAAGTTCAGGATTAGGACAGATGAATCAAAGACATCACTCACTTTGTTAACAGGATTCTACCCTTTCTTACGCGGGAAGTCAATCGCAAGGATGGTCTGATTCCCCACCTCTTGGACTATTTACGTGGAACACTTGAGAAGCCCTGGTTTCTAAGCGATCACCTCACTTGATTCCTGGTTCCATTTCGACTATAGACTATAACTCTTACCAAACAGTTGAAATATTGAAGGAGAGCCGAGATGTGGACGTTGATCGCAGGCGGGTTTATGGGATGGGGACTGGGAGCGAATGATGCTGCCAACCTATTCGGGCCGGCGGTGGCGAGCCGAGCAATTCGGTTCTGGACGGCGGCGACCCTCGCCTCTCTCTTCGTCATCCTCGGGGCTCTCTTAATGGGGAGTCGCGGTTTTGCAACCTACGGGGCGATCGGAACGCAGACCTTGCTATCGAGTTTCATCATTATGACCGCAGCGGCGTTCACCGTCATTCTGATGACCCTGCTCGGCCTCCCGATTTCGAGCACGCAGGCGACGGTGGGGGCGATCATCGGGGGAAGCTTGCTCACGACAGGAGGGGTGAATATCCAGCCGCTTATAAAGATCTTCCTCTCCTGGGTCCTTACCCCTCTCGGGGGACTGATCGCTGCCTATATCCCGTATAAGATTGCCACCCTCTATCCGGGAACCCTGCTCGGGCGTTTCGCTACGCGGGACCGTGCCATCCGCGTCGGTCTTGTTCTTGTTACCTGCTACGGGGCTTATTCTTTGGGGGCGAACAATGTGGCGAACGTCACCGGGGTCTACGTTAAATCCGGGCTGCTCACCCCGTTTTACGCCTCTTTATTCGGTTCCGCTGCGATCGCGTTGGGGATCATGACCTTCAGCAAGAGGGTGATCCGCACGGTGGGGAGCGGCCTCGTCCCCTTAAACCCGTTTGCCGCACTAGTTGTCATCCTCGGACAAGCGATCACCCTGAACGTTTATGCTATGTTTGGAGTTCCTGTCTCCGCGTCCCAGGCTGTAGTGGGGGCAGTGATTGGTATTGGCCTGGTCAAGGGCGCAAAGACCATCAACGCGCGCGTCCTGGTGCGCGTGCTATTCGGCTGGCTGGGGACCCCGACGATCGCCTGCGCCATCTCTGTTGGGCTCACCCTGCTTGTGCGAATAATCACGCGGTGACAAGAGAAAGGCCGAGATTGCTCCCGGCCTTCGTGATCATTTGTTCAGTCTTGTCTGGTTCTTACTGGTCTTCGAGTGCCGCTTGCGCCGCGGCTAAACGAGCCACAGGGACGCGGTAGGGGCTGCAGCTTACGTAGTCGAGGCCTACCTTGTGGCAGAAGTGGATTGAGGACGGTTCACCGCCGTGTTCACCGCAGATCCCAAGGTGAATATCCGGCCGGGTCTTCCGCCCCAACTCGCAGGCCATCTTCAGCAACTTCCCGATTCCGTCTTGGTCGAGTACCTGGAACGGATCGTGGGCATAGATTCCCTTTGCGACGTACTCCTTCAAGAATTTCCCGGCATCGTCGCGGGAGAACCCGCACCCCATCTGGGTGAGGTCGTTCGTACCGAAGCTGAAGAACTCTGCTTCGCGCGCGATCTCGTCGGCCGTGACTGCCGCCCGTGGGACCTCGATCATCGTCCCGATCAGGTAGGGTATCTGCTCCTGGGTGAGTCCGCGTTCGGTAAGAACAGCCATAGCTACCTTCTCAACCAGCTCGCGCTGAAGCGAGAGCTCTTTGACGTTTCCAACCAAGGGGATCATGATCTCGGGGCGGACCTTCACCCCTTCCGAATAGACATTGCACGCTGCCTCCATGATCGCTCGTGCCTGCATCTCGGAGATCTCAGGATACGTGATTCCCAGTCGGCAACCGCGGTGACCGAGCATCGGGTTGAACTCGTGCAGCGCCTCCACCTTCTCCTTGATCCGTTCGACTGATACTCCCATCACTTGGGCCACCTCGTGTTGCCCCTCCTCATCGTGAGGGAGGAACTCGTGCAGTGGCGGATCGAGGAAGCGAATCGTCACCGGCCGTCCTTCCATTGCCTTAAAGATCCCTTCGAAGTCATCCCGCTGCATGGGGAGGAGCTTGGCAAGG
Source organism: Candidatus Bipolaricaulota bacterium (assembly GCA_030612485.1). The sequence continues at coordinate 10,156 of JAUWNS010000041.1, read as the reverse complement.
GGCGCCCGTCGGCCTTCCTCATCGTCGGCGAGGATCATCTCACGCACGGCGATGATCCGTTCTCCTTCGAAGAACATGTGCTCGGTGCGGCAGAGGCCGATTCCCTCGGCCCCGAACTTGACCGCAGTCGCGGCGTCGTGCGGGGTGTCGGCGTTGGTGCGCACCCCCAATCGCCTGAACTCATCGGCCCAGCTAAGGAGAACCCCGAAGTCACCGGATAGCTCGGGTTCGATTGTCGGAACTTTCCCAAGGTAGACAGCACCCGTCGATCCGTTCAGACTGATTGCATCTCCCGCGCGAACCGTATGCTCACCGACAGAGACCTCGCCTTTCGTGTAATTGATCATGAGCTCGCCCGCACCGGCGACGCAGCACTTACCCATCCCGCGGGCGACGACGGCAGCGTGGCTCGTCATCCCACCGCGGGCGGTGAGGATCCCCTCGGCCGCGTTCATCCCGCCGATGTCTTCAGGTGACGTCTCGATCCGCACGAGGATGACCTTCTTCCCATTACTCGCTGCTTCCTCGGCCTCCGCCGCCGAGAAGACGACCGTCCCGGTGGCTGCCCCCGGGCTTGCCGGGAGTCCCTTGGTCAGTTGCGTCGCTCTTTCCTCTTCCGCAGGGTCAAAGGTGGGGTGGAGGAGTTGGTCGATCTGTTCAGGGGCTACGCGCGCAATCGCTTCTTCCTTGACGATCATCCCTTCTTTTACCATCTCCACTGCTATGCGAACTGCTGCTGCTGCGGTGCGCTTCCCTGTGCGCGTCTGCAGCATGTACAGGTTCTTATCCTGGATCGTGAACTCGATGTCCTGCGTGTCGTGGTAGTGGCTCTCAAGCCTCTTTCGGATCTTAAGGAGATCATCGTAGGCCTCGGGCATGACGTTCTTTAGGGTCTCGATCGGCTGCGGGGTACGAATCCCGGCCACGACGTCCTCCCCCTGCGCGTTTATCAGATACTCTCCGTAGAAGACGTTCTCCCCGGTTGCAGGGTTGCGGGTGAAGGCCACACCGGTTCCACAGCGTTCCCCCATGTTTCCGAAGACCATCGCCTGCACGTTCACTGCTGTGCCGATCAGCCCGTGGATCTGGTTCAGGTTACGGTACTTGATCGCACGCGGATTGTTCCACGACTGGAAGACTGCGGTGATCGCCCCCCACAGTTGATCCTTTGGGTCCTGGGGAAACTCGACCCCGAGGCGATCCTTGATTACTATCTGGAATGCTTCGACGAGTTCCTTCAGGTCAACGGCCGTCAGTTCGGTGTCGAGTGTTACTCCCTTCTTTTCCTTTAACTTTTCGAGAATCTCCTCGAACGGGTCGACGTCCTTCTCGTTCTGCGGCTTCAGCCCCAGAACCACGTCCCCGTACATCTGCACCAGTCGGCGGTAGGAGTCGTAGGCGAAGCGCTCGTTCCCTGTCTTGGCGATGATCCCCTTTACCGTCTCATCGGTCAGGCCGAGGTTGAGGACCGTATCCATCATCCCGGGCATCGATACGGCAGCGCCGGAGCGCACCGAAACGAGCAGAGGATCAGATCGATCCCCGAACTTCTTCCCGGTCGCCTTCTCGAGTTTTTTCAGGTTCTCCTCAACCTCTTCCTTTAAGCTGTCGGGATAGGCTCCGGAGTGCTCATCGTAGTAACGACAGACCTCGGTCGAAAGGGTGAATCCTGGTGGGACCGGAATTCCCAACCCCCCCATCTCGGCGAGGTTTGCGCCCTTTCCTCCGAGGAGTTCCTTCATCGAGGCGCTCCCTTCACTTTCACCCTTGTTGAAAAAATAGACGTACTTCACTTCTAGACACCTCCGTAAGTAATTAAATGATTCAATCATTCAATCTCCCGATCACTCAATGATTCAATTTCTCAATCATTCAATCTCCCGATCGTTATGTCGAAAAGAGCGCTTCCACGAACTGGCTAGCGGAGAACTCGTGCAGATCATCCACGCCTTCTCCCACTCCAATGTACAACAACGGGAGCCTTAATTCATCCCAGATCGCGAGGATCACTCCTCCCTTGGCCGTTCCGTCGAGCTTGGTGAGGACAAGCCCGGTGAGGTCGATCGCCTCGTGAAAGTGGGCCGCTTGGGAGATGCCGTTCTGGCCGGTGGTCGCGTCGAGGACGAGAAGTCGTTCATCAGATCCTCTCCCAAGTTTCTTCTCCACCGTGCGCTCGATCTTCTTCAGTTCCTCCATAAGGTTGTGTTTCGTCTGCAGCCGTCCAGCGGTATCGATCAGGAGGAGCCCTCCGAGACGACGTGCGTGGTCGAGGGCATCGAAGACAACTGCCGATGGATCGGCACCAATCTTGTGTTTGATCAGGTCTACGCCGACCCGATCCGCCCAGACCGCGAGTTGCTCGATCGCTGCAGCGCGGAAGGTATCGGCCGCAGCGAGAGTGATAGGTAATGAGGGGTTGTGCTCTCGTAGGCGGGACGCGATCTTGGCGATAGTCGTCGTCTTTCCTGATCCGTTCACCCCGGTGACGAGGACCACGGTTGGCTCCTCATCCTTGCGCAGGGTAAGTGGTCGCTCCGATCCCACGAGACGTTCCACTATCCCCGTTTCTAGAGCGGCCATGAAGGCCTCTCCGTCCGTCTGGCCACGACGGCTGCGCTCGGCGAGTTCCTCCGTGAGATCCATTGCCACATGAACCCCAACGTCCCCGGCGATGAGGATCTCCTCGATCTCCTCGAGTTCCACCGCGCTCAGCTTCTCCCCACGAGAGAAGACCTGGCCAAGCGAATTGGTAAACCCGGAGCGGGTTCGCTTCAATCCTTTCTTCAACCGATCGATCCACGCCATCACATCGCCTCCGGGGACGAGATCCCAAGGATTTCCAGGCTGCGTCGAAAGACGATTCGTATGGCCTGTAGCAGTGCGAGGCGCGCCAGCATCACCTTCTCGTCCGTGCCGATCACCCGGTGCTCACCGTAGTAAGCGTGGAAGGCTCGCGCTAGCCCTAGCGTGTAGTCGGCGAGGAGGTGCGGAGCGAAGTCGAGCGCCGCGCCGGCGGCGACCTCTGGGAACCGGTCGAGCCGTTTTATCAGGTCGAACTCTGCCTGCGTTTCAAGTGGTGAGAGGTCGACGCTCATCGCGTCGAAGCTCGAGAGATCAGCCTTGCGGAAGATGGAAGCGATCCGGGTGTGTGCGTACTGGATGTAGTAGATCGGGTTATCGAGCGATTCCGCGCGCGCGAGATCGAGATCGAACTGCAGGTGGCTCTCGGGTTTTCGCGCGACCATGAAGTAGCGAACCACGTCACGCCCGAGCTCGTCTGTGAGGTCGCGCAAGCGGACGAATTGCCCGGCGCGGGTCGACATGCGTGCGACCCCTTCTCCCTCCTTGATGCTCACAAACTGGTGCGTCGCATAGCTGAGGAACTCCTCGGGGTAGCCGAGGATGCGCATCGCTGCCTTCATACACGATTGCTCCACCTGGTGGTCCGCCCCTTGGACGTTGATCACCTGCGTGAATCCGCGGCGGTGCTTGTCGATGTGGTAGGCAATATCCACCATGAGGTAGGTCGGCCGGCCATCGCTCCGGATGAGGACGGAGTCCTTCACTCCACCGTTCTTCTCCGCCTTGAGCCAGATTGCGCCGTCCTCCTCGTAGGTTCCATGACGCTCGCGCAGAAGATCGAGTGCCGCGGTCACCTCCCCGCGGTGATGGAGGTCGCCTTCGCTGAACCAGGTATCGAACCTGACCCCAAGTTGGGCGAGGTCATCCTTGATTAGCGTCTTGATCCGCGAGACCGCTTCTTCCTTTAATGTTGACGCGGTCTGTCGATCGAAGACCAGGAACTTCTCGCCGAAAGTCTCTTTCACCTCGCGGGCGATCTCGATCAGGTATTCTCCTTGGTAGCCCCCTTCCGGGATCGACGCTTCTCCTCCTGCAAGCTCACAATAGCGCGCCCATAAGGATTCTGTCAGGAGATCGATCTGGCGCCCCTCGTCGTTGAAGTAGTACTCCCGGGTGACGGCGTAACCCAGGGCCTCGTAGAGGGAGGCCAGGACATCGCCGAGAACGGCCTGGCGGCCGTGCCCGACGGTGAGGGGGCCAGTGGGGTTGGAGCTGACGAATTCTACCTGTAACGTTTTTCCAGTCCCGATCGTTGAGAAACCGAATCGATCCTTCGCCTGTAGGATCTCCTGCAATGCCGCGTGGACCACCGTAGGCTGTAGGAAGAGGTTGATGAATCCCGGTCCGGCGATCTCTACACGCGAGAACGCATCATCAGGAATCGCTGCTACTAGTTGCTCGGCCAACTGCCGCGGGGGGAGGTTCGCCGTCTTTGCCCCAATGAGGGGGAGGTTGGTGGAGAAGTCTCCAAACTCTGGCCTCTCGGGGAGGTGAACCTCAATCGAAACCGGAGGGAGGCCGAGCTTTTCCCATGTCGAACCGAGTAAACTCTCAATCCATGATCTGAGCATGATGGTGTTATTCTATAAGGTGATGAACGGGGAAGCTACCTTTCGACGATAAAGCGGATCCCGGTCTTCGTTTTCCCGTCGATTTCGAGATTGATGAATCCAGGGATGACCTTGATCGGGGCCTTCCCCTCTTCTTCCACCATTCGACGTGCAATGGCGATCGCCTTTACGGTCTGATTGACGGCACCAGCACCGATTGCGTGAATCTCAACGGCACCATGCTCTTCCAGGACACTGGCGATCGCTCCGGCAGTCGAATTCAGATTTGAGCGGGATGCAACCCTCAATATTTCCATGGCCGTTCTCCTGCTGCCGTATGCTTTGCGATATGCACAAATCTTGCTCAATCAGTATAGCAACGCCCTTATTCTTCTGTCAAAGGAGGCTGTCCAGCCTGCTACGCAAACCATCTTTCCCCCTGTAGAAAAGCACATTTGACCGCAGAGGAAGGAATTGAGTGATTTAACGAATGAGTGATTGAGCGAATGAACTACCCCGCCGCAAGCAGAGGGAAATGTATCCAAAAAAGGATTCGATCTTCCGATCTCTCAATCCTTCCCTCTTCGCTTCAAGAAGTGTGTTATAATGGGCGAACTATGCGTGTTAAAAGCCTGTTTGAGAAGAGCTTGCGCCACCCCGTGGTCACCCTGGTCGGTGGATTGGCGCTTGGGGGGATCGCTATCGGGATTGCCGTCCTCATCCTCGTGCTTGTCGTTGAACCGGTGGCCACACCAGAGCTTGAAGGGACTGTCTACTATAAGGAAGGAGACTTCGTCCTTCGATATCAGAAGGATAGCCCAGGGCGGGCAGATCACGCGGCGCTCGCCGAGGTGCTAAAGCAAGATTACGAGGAACTCCTAGATCTTCTCGATGTCAATCCAGATCTCGTTCCGACTCCGATCGATGTCTTCGTCCACGACGATGTTTCCTCGATGCAGACCTCGATCAGCAAACGCAAGAGCCCTGAGGCACGTTCAGTCTATCTGGCTCCACTCGATCTCCTCGTTGGGGAGGATCCGCGTGGGCGCCTGGCAGAGCTGGTCCTTGCGTTCGGGTGGGGACGGTGTGGATCACAGATCCTCCATGCGGGAACAAAGCTATACGCGACGGAGCCGAAGCGGGACTTCCATGCGGTGGTTGCGGCTCTGCCGGATCGGCTCTTCCTTTCCTTGCCGGAACTGATCCGCGCGGAGGAGAGGGGGCATTTTCCGGAGTCGGTCTATCAGCAGTTCGATTCCCCGTACTCTCCGGTATCGATCGCATTCAGCGATCTCCGGAAGTTGTTTGGATTCTCCGTGCGCGGAGAGGTATCGCCAGAGGACATCCTGGCACTAGAAGCGGCTTCATTCATTCAGTTTCTTATCGAGACGAAGGGCGGAATCCGGGCGGTAAAACAAGCATGGGGAAGGGGGTCGACGGTAAACCTCCTCAACCGCATCGATTCGGCACCACCGGAGGAGATGGGCACGCGCTGGTACGCGGCAGGGATCGAAGCGGGGCGGGATGCCCCCGGGTTTCCGTTCTTATCGGTCTATTATCTGCTGGGAGGAGGGTTTCCCGACGCGGCGTGGACAAGGTCTAGCACGTGGCACGTCGAGGATCTCTCTCAGGATGAGATCACCCTGGCTGTGCGGTGTGCTCTTGCGGTAGGAGCATTCAGTGAAGCAAGGGCGTTGATCTCCCACCTCGAAGAGGGAGCGGAAAAGGACGACATGCAGGCTCTTCTCACCCTATACGAGGGATGGACGGTGACAGAAACCTCCAGCCTGCGGGTCTTTGTTTCGCCGCGGGTCTCCCGGGAAAGGTGGCCGGAGATCTCACAGATCGAGCGCGTTTTCGAGCGGATGATCGAAGAGCTTGCCCTTCCTACGAGCGACCTTCCTGAGCGGATGACCCTCTTCTTCCATCCCGATGCGGAAACACGGGACAGGGGAGAGTCCCTCATCCCTCTCTCTTCGGAGAGGAACGCGACGCTTCACCTCATTCCTGAGGATGACGCTGCATACCTCATGGGAGAGGTTCTTCCCGTTTATGCTTGGGGGAAGGATACATACTCGCGGCTTCTGCGCGCCGGAGTGGCCATGGCCCTCTCCTGTGATGAGGATCTCCTTGTGGAAGAAGGGTGCCGGTTGCGTCAGGAGAAACTGTGGTTCTCACTATCCTCGATCGACTTTGGGATGGCCTCTCAGAGAACGGTCGAGGTAGAAGCCGGTCTCCTTTTGTACTACATTCTTGAGAGATACGGGGGAGAAGCCCTGCGCGAGATCTGGGTTGCAACCTCCCCCTTGGATAGATACCTTTCGTTCGACACGGCGCTCACCGAGGTATGCGCGACGACAAGAGAAGAAATCGAAGAATTACTCTTTTCCTCGCTTTTATCCTGCGGCGAGTAAGAATGGAGCGATGTTTATGGACGCCGTTTGGATGGCCGATGGATGATTGACAAAGGGGCGCTATCTGTGGTATCCTACTAATGATCAAATAGATTCCGCAAGGCTTTCCACTAGATTGGCTTGCGTATTGTTGGAGGTGATGGCGCGCGGTAAGTGGGCATGTTGGGTCGATAGTGGTAAATGTAATAAGGGAGGTACAAGAATGAAACTTACTGGCCTTCGGGCACTGGTAGTTGTTGCTTGTGTGGTAGCTCTGTTCTCGATGGTGGCTGTGGCGAATCTGGAGACGATCGTCTCGGACGAGCTCATCCCCGAGATCAGCGCTGCTGCTGGAATCGCTCTTGCCGGTTCCTATGCGGATACGATGACGGAAGCGGATCTGGAAGCTCTAGCGGCAAACGGACGCACGATCGGTCTGCGCACCGCGGCGAGCGGGGCCCTTGCCATCCAGTATCGTGCGAAGACGGAAGAAGAGATCATGGCTATTCTGAAGGGGACAGCGGATCCGATGATCCGTGCCGCTGCTATCGAACCGGCGATGATCTACCTTATCTCGGTTACGAGTGAGGCCGAGGACTTTAGTCTGACCGATTACCTCAAGGACATTGCGGTAAATGGTGAGACCCACGAGATGAAGCTCGCCGCTGCTAAGGCGTACTACTTCATGATGCGTGGGTCCTTGAAAGCAGAGGATCTTGAGGTGCAGGCAGTGACCAACGATAGCGATGAACTGGCGTACGCTGCCGGTGAAATCCTGTCCGGGTTCTACCTCTCGTTCAATCCCAAGACCCAAGCCGAACTCGAGGAGTTGGCGATCAACGGGGAGAGCGCAGGGATGCGCGGGGCTGGCAGTATCGCTCTCGCTACGCTTCTTATTAACTCGGATCTGACAGCGCTCGACATCGAGACGACCCTTCTCTCCATCGCTGGGACGAAGAGTGCCGAGTATCGCGCTGCTTACAAGGTCGCACTGGCTGTTCGCTACGGTTCGTAGAAAGCGAGCTTGGAGATTGATTAAGGAGGTAATTCAATGAAAAAGCTAGTTTTAGTTATGGCGGCCTTGCTGGTCGTTTTCTCTGCCTCTGCCATCGTTATGGCACAAGGCTATGATGCGCAGCCGGCAGATGCAAAGATCATCCCTCTTGGTGTGGCGGGTACGCCTTACGAGAACCAGGAGCCCGGTGTTCGAGGCGGCACGATGTACGTCGCCTCGATCAGCGACCCCAAGAAGTGGAACGTTGTTACCGCGCACGAGACGAGCACCACTCAGTACTGCAACATGATGCTGCGCGGTCTGGTCGACATCAACCCTGTCACCGGAGCGCTCGAGGCGGAGCTCGCGAAGGGCTGGGACATCTCTGAGGATAACCTGGTGATCACCTTCCACCTGCGAGAAGGGCTCAAGTGGTCCGACGGCGAGCCGTTCACCGCGGATGACGTCGTCTTCACGTTCAACGACCTTATCTATAATGAGGACGTGGAGACCGACACCCGCGACATCCTCCTCCTTCCGGACGATACCTACCCGGTGGTGGAGAAGGTCGACGATTACACGGTGAAGGTCACCCTGTCGATGATCTTCCGCCCGATCCTGAACTCGATCGGCACACCGATCCTCCCGAAGCACGCGGTGGCACAGTACGTGCACAAGCTCAACCCGGACGTGCCCGTGGGTACGTTCAACTCCTCGTGGGGACTCGATACCGATCCCGCGGAACTCGTCGGGATGGGCCCGTTCATGGTCGAGAGCTACGCCCCTGACCAGTACGTGACCCTGGTGCGAAACCCTTACTACTACCACTACGATGCGAACGGGACACAGCTCCCTTACTTCGACAAGTACGTGGTGCTGACGGTGGCGAGCCAGGACGTGTCGCTCCTCAAGTTCCGCAACGGCGAACTCGATTGCCTCGGAATCCGCGCGACCGACGTCCCCATCCTCAAGCGCGAGGAAGCGGTGAAGAATCTCACCGTCCTCGTGGATCCGGATGTGGCAAACTACGGGACCTCGTGGATCGGGATCAACCAGGATATCGGCCTTGCTGAGGGGACGTACGAGAACCTGCAGACCCTCTTCCGCACGCGCGACTTCCGTGCGGCGATGTCTCACTTGGTCGACAAACAGGCGATGATCGATACGCTCTTCAACGGCCTTGCTGTTCCACAGTGGAGCCCGGTGAGCTACCTGTCGCCGTTCTACGCTGGTCGTGACTACTACGGTGGACCGGTAACCGAGACGGACGCGGTCGTCTTCGAGTACTCCCTCGTTAAAGCTGGAGAGCTCCTAGACGGAATCGAGATCATCGATCGCGACGGCGATGGCTGGCGCGATTACGAAGACGGAACGCGCGTTGAGATCGAAATGAACACCAACGCCGGAAACACCGTGCGCGAGGGGGTCTGCCTCATCGTCTCCGACCGTGCGGCCAAGATTGGGCTCAAGCTCAACTTCATTCCTGTCGACTTCAATACGCTGGTCGACAAGCTCTTCGCCTCGACCGGCGAGATGATCGTCCTCGGACTGACCGGTGGAAACGAGCCGAACAGCGGGGCGAACGTCTATAGCTCGGGCGGAGGGCTGCACTTCTGGCACTATGACGCAGCCGATAACCCGACTGAAACGGAGAAGAAGATCGATGCGCTTCTCGATGCCGGTGTAGCGACGCTCGACAACGACGAGGCGTTTGAGATCTACAAGGAGTACCAGATCACGCTGGCTGATGATGACCTGGGCCTTGTATACACCGTCAACTCGGCGTTCACCTACGCCTACTCCAACACGCTGGGGAACGCGAATATCGCTAGCCCGTCCGCCACACCGAGTGGCTCGAACGGACTGACGATGGACCTGGCCTTCCGCAAGTAAGCGGCTAATTGAGGTGGGGCACTGGATCTACTGTGCCCCACCTTATCTTCGTAAAGGGAATTTCACTTGCTTACATATATCGTTCGGCGGACTCTCTACATGCTCCCGCTGTTGATCCTTGTCTCGGTGATTTCGTTCGGTCTCATTCAAGTCATGCCAGGCGATTACCTGAGCCGGGCGAGGATGAACCCACAGGTCACGCAGGAGACATTGAACCGGATGAAGGCCAACTACGGGCTCGATAAGCCATTTGTCGTTCAGTACTGGCTATGGTTCAAACAGATAATCACCAAGGGTGACTTTGGTACGTCGTTTGCGACGATGCGGCCGGTCTACTGGACCCTGTTCATGGGCGACCGGTTGATGTGGACGCTAATCATCGCATCGACCACGATGCTGTTGACATGGCTCATCGCCATCCCACTGGGGATCTACTCCGCGACCCACCAGTACAAGCCGAGCGA
>JAUWNS010000163.1 GCA_030612485.1 Candidatus Bipolaricaulota bacterium | reverse complement strand
GGGGAGATACCGGTGAGAGTCGCCATACTTGGCTTGGAAATGCTCCACGAACGTCTCTTTGCTGCGCTCAGTTTCTTCGGCTATCCGGGCAAGAAACTCGTCGTGATCGTCTGGGCTCATCTTGGGAAGAGATGACGAATCCTCCGCATAGGCGAATGCTCCGTCCTCGTGTCCGTGGTGATAAGCCATAAGGGACCGGACGGCGATCTCGATCCGCTCGATCGCATCCATCACAAGCAAGCGAAGGTGGCGGTCAAATACATACGTGGTCCAGACTTCATCGAAAGAAGTGCCGGGCTTGAAAGAGTCATCTGGTTTGCGAAACGTGTGCCAATACCCACTGAGGCGGTAGTAGTTGACAGCGGTGAGCTGCCGTGCCATCAGCTCAGGGTCGCCATCCATCCCACGCTGGAATAGGAGTTTGACCTGGTCGTCTATTGCGAGGGGAGGCTTGGCGTACTTCATGCCTTACCCCCAATGAAAAACCCGCCGAGAGATAGCATGTCTTGCGACAGAGGCCCGGCGGGTGTGCTAACTACACTATAGCGGGGAGAATCATAGTTGTCAAGCTCCGCTGTCACCTTTCGGCGGTCATGCGACGGGGATTGTGAAACAGGCTGTTTCACAATTTGGCAGCCACGTTCTTCCGGAAGGTGGGGATCGTTTGAGCTACACATCAAGTCCCAGCCCCTTCAGGTTCTTCCGGATCGTGATCGTGGTTGTAGTGATCGGCGTATTGCCAATCGGTCGATTCGCGAGATCCGTCGGTCGAATGTCGGTCGATTCGTTCATCGTTCTCATCCTTCGAGACCTGTTATGTGTTGTCATATCAATCCGTATGACTCCCGTCATGCCCCGTCATCAGGATTCTGGCTTGACATCACGTCTGGCAATGCCATCGTTTCATCTCCCGAGTCCCTCACGACCTGGCTTGGTCACGGCGAACGTGTCGATGTGGATTCCATTCATCGACATGTCGCCAGGACATGTCGAAGCCATCGATGTGTCGATTTCTTCTCGTGCTCTCGACAAGTGGCCATTCACATGTCGAGATCATCGACACGTTCTCCGTTCGTGTCGAAATACTGTCCGTAATTCGACACATCATCCTTGGATGGCTCACGCGGCCAATACCTCCAGAAGCCCCGGATGTTTGTAGATCATCTCGCGCCCCCGCTGCTCTCCAGAGAGGACCCCGACCTTCTCAAGCTCCTTGAGGTATTCCGATGCAGTCTGGCGTGCGGCGATGCCCGCATCGACCAGGAACTGGATCTTGCAGTACGGCTGCGTGAACACGAGTTCGATCAGTTCCTTCGAATACACCCTTCCTGGGAGGTCCCTTCGGCAGCAATCGAGTGTCTCATTGAACAGATCCCGAATCGCGAAGATCCGATTCGTTGTCCACGACGCTGTCTCTGCAATCCCTTCAAGCTTGTAGAGAATCCAGTCCTCCCAAGCTCCCTTCTCTGTGACCTCTCGCAAGCGACGGTAGTACTCTGGCTTCCTCTGAATGATGTACCGGCTGAGGTACAGAACTGGGATCTTGAGCAGGCCTTCATGTAGAAGGTGAAGGATGCTCAGTATGCGTCCTGTGCGACCGTTCCCGTCGTCAAACGGGTGGATCGCCTCGAATTGGTAGTGCACGACGGCCAGCCGGATGAGTGGGTCCAGCTCGCTCGGGCTCAACAGGAAATCTAGCAGGTTCTCAAGCTTCTCTCGAATGCCCCCTGCACCAAATGGGGGTGTGTACGCAATGACGCCGGTGTCCGGATTGCCGATTCGGACAAACTGGTCAGTTCGAAACGCGACACTCTCGTCGCGGAGCACGCTACACACCTCTTCCAGGAGGCCCAATGAGAGGCCATCGGAATGCAGAAGTTCCACGCCACGGCGGAGTGCTGTACGATAGCGGAGCACTTCCTTCGTCTTCGGGTCTGCAGAACTGCTCTCATCAAGTGCAGCCCGGAAAAGCTCATCCTGCGTTGTCACGATATTCTCGATCTCTGAACTCAACTTCGCCTCTTGCAGAGGAATCGCATTGATCAGCATTGCCTGATTGGGGATGACATCACCTGCTCCTTTGAGTTCAGCAAGAGCCTTGTTGGCCGCGATGCAGCGTCGCAGGATTGGCTTCGTCTCAAGATCCACACTTGGTGGAAGTAGCGGAAGCGCGTTGTATGGAGAATTCCTATCAAATGGCATGATTCACCTCCTGCTCAGTATCGGTATGTGGGAGAGGACCGAATTGTGAAACAGCCTGTTGCACAATTCCCTCTTGCTGCTCTTCCGGAAGCTGCGAGTCACGTGCGCTACACATCGAATCCCAACCCCTTCAGGTTCTTTCGGATCTCGTCTTCCAACTTCCGCGATTTGGCGAACTGCTCGGAGAGCTCCGAGGTGAGCCGCGCCATCTTCTCTTCGAACGGTTCGCCGTCGTCCTTGACTGGTGGTGCACCAACGTAGCGGCCGGGGGTGAGGACGTGGCCGTGTTCGCGGATGTCGTCGATCGTCGCGCTCTTGCAATAGCCTAAGATGTCCTGATAGACATCACCCTCACCCCTGCCTCTCCCAGAGGGAGAGGAGCTAAGCAAGACTGCGTTGTCGCCCTGATCTTTTCCCTCTCCCAGCGGGAGAGGGGATTCACCTCTCCAAGAATGGTACGTAGTAGCGATATTGGCAATGTCGTCATCGGTCAGCTCGCGGTGGGTGCGATCGACCATCGTGCCCATCTGGCGTGCATCGATGAATAATGTCCCCCCTCTTCTGTCACGGAAACATCCCTCACCCGGCCTTCGGCCACCTTCTCCCACTGGGAGAGGGGCTGGGGGTGAGGGTCGTCTGGATTAGTCCCGGACGATAAACCATAGGCACGCCGGGATCTGGGTCCCGTAAAAGAGCTGTCCGGGAAGCGCAATCATGCAGTCGACGAAATCGGCCTCGATGATGTTCTTCCGGATCTCGCCCTCGCCGGACTGGTTCGAGCTCATCGAGCCGTTGGCGAGGACGAACCCGGCGATCCCGGTTGGCGCAAGGTGATGGATGAAGTGCTGCACCCAGGCGAAGTTCGCATTCCCGGTCGGCGGGACGCCGTGCTTCCAGCGGACGTCGTCGCGTAGGCGCTCGCCGCCCCAGTCGGAGTCGTTGAACGGCGGATTGGCCAGGAGGAAGTCGGTCTTCAGCGTCTTGTGCAGGTCGTTGTGGAAGCTATCGGCGTTCTGTCCGCCGAGATTGGCTTCGATGCCGCGGATGGCGAGGTTCATCTTGGCAAGCTTCCAGGTTGTCGGGTTCGATTCCTGGCCGTAGATCGACAGCTTTCCGACACGTCCGCCGTGGGCTCGGATGAACTGTTCGCTCTGCACGAACATTCCGCTCGATCCGCAGCAGGGGTCGTAGACGCGGCCCTCGTACGGCTCGATCATCTCGACGAGTAGCTTGACGATGCAGCGGGGCGTGTAGAACTCACCGCCTTTCTTTCCTTCCCTGCTTGCGAACTGACTGAGGAAGTACTCGTATACCCGGCCGAGAATATCCTTGGAGCGGTTCTCCGCGTCTCCCAGGCCGATGGTGCCGATGAGGTCGACCAGCTCGCCCAGCCGTTGCTTGTCGAGTGCTGGACGCGCGTAGTCTTTAGGTAAAACGCCTTTGAGCGACGGGTTCTCCCGCTCTATGGAGACCATCGCATCGTCGATGAGCTTGCCAATCTCGGGCTGTTTCGCCCGCTCTTGGAGATAGTTCCAGCGCGCTGCCTTCGGGACCCAAAAGACGCTTTTCATCGTGTACATGTCGCGGTCTTCCAGGACTTCGTAGCGGATCAGTGGTTCTTTGACGTACCACTCACTTTCCGGTGCCCCAGCTTCGTGTTCGATCTCGCGGCGGCGTTCCTCGAACGCATCGGAGATGTACTTGAGGAAGATGAGGCCCAGGACCACATGTTTGTACTCCGATGGGTCCATGTGCCCGCGCATCTTATCCGCCGCTTGCCACAGGGTCTGCTCAAAACCGAGCGTCGCACCGTTACTCGCCTTCCTACGCGCCATCACCCCTCCGTTTAAGTCCGGGAAGACAAAAACAAAGCGCCCCACGGGTATCCCGCCTCAGGGCTGCAAAACCTATCGAGAAGCCTTCTTGTACCACCAAATGCACGTTTCCGCCTTTCCTCTGTAATATCCAGGTCACTTTTCCGCAAAGTATTTCCTCATCCTCTCCCGGTTGCTCTCCTATTGTACAGGATTCTCCCCCGCGGGGTGAAGCCCGAGTTAGACTTGAGGTCTTGTATCCGTATTGCTTCACTATGCAAGGCCATTCACAGAGAAGGTTCTCAAACCTTGCGCTCGCCTGGAGGGGCGGCTAGGATTCCTGCATTGAGATGAAGGAGGGAACTATGGGAAGAGGCTTTCTCACATCGGAGTCGGTAACGGAGGGACACCCGGATAAGATCGCCGATCGGATCTCTGATGCCGTCTTGGACGCTGTCTTAGCTAAGGATCGGAAGGCTCACGTCGCCTGCGAGACCTTTCTCACCACCGGGCTCGTCCTCGTCGGGGGCGAGATCTCGACCGAAATCTACGCCGATATCGATCGTATCGCGCGCCGAGTGGTGGAGGAGGTCGGCTACGATAAGGCCGCCTACGGGTTCAACTACCACGACTGCGCTGTCCTCTCGACGATCAAGGAACAGTCCGCGGATATCGCCGCCGCCATCGCAACGGCTAAAGAGGCGCGCAACGGCGTTACTCATGATCCCTACGACACGATCGGTGCCGGGGATCAGGGGATCATGTATGGCTACGCCTGCGTCGGGACCGACGAGCTGATGCCCCTTCCGATCGTCCTCTCCCACCACCTGACCAAGCGCCTGGCAGCGCTGCGCAAGGATGGGACTCTTCCCTACCTGCGACCGGATGGGAAGTCGCAGGTGACGATCGAGTACGAGAATGGCCGGCCGGCTCGCGCCGCCGCGGTCCTCATCGCGGCTCAACACGACCCCGAGGTCGAGCAAGCAACCTTGGAGCAGGAGATCATCGAACAGGTGATCCACCCGATCATGTCGGACTGGATCGACGATCAGACGGAGCTTCTCGTCAACTCTTCCGGGAGGTTCGTCATCGGTGGGCCGGCCTCGGACACCGGGGTGACCGGCCGCAAGATCATCGTCGACACCTATGGGGGGTACGGCTCACACGGTGGTGGAGCCTTCTCCGGGAAGGATCCGACAAAGGTTGACCGCTCCGGCTCATATATGGCACGTTACGTCGCCAAGAACATCGTAGCCGCCGGGCTCGCCCGCGAGATAGAGGTGCAGATC
>JAUWNS010000074.1 GCA_030612485.1 Candidatus Bipolaricaulota bacterium | reverse complement strand
ATGAAGGGAGTGGGCACGATCATGCTCATCTCCGCTCTGACCAGCGCGGCGGGAAGGATTCTCGGCGGGGAACTCGCCGATCGAATCGGACGCAAGCCGCTCATCTCGGTCACGATGGCGGTGCGCACGGTGGTCTTCCTCCTAATGGCGTACGTGATCCATATCCGCGCCTCGTATCTCCTGGTCGCACTCGTCTTCCTCGCGATCCGCTTTGTCGGGGCGCTGACTCAGCCGGGAATCAGCGCGATGGTGGCGGATATAGTCTCCCCGAAACGGCGGGTGGAGGCGTTCGGGATCTTGCGGATCGGAGGGAATGCCGGCTGGGCCCTCGGCCCGGCGATCGGCGGCTTCCTGATCGCCATCTCCTACTCGTCGCTCTTCCTCGTCACAGCTGCAGCAAGCCTGATCGGTTTCTTGATCATCGTTCTCTTCACCTCGGAGTCGATCCGCGCACGCGAGAAGGAACGCTTCGAACCGAAGGAACTTCTCGCCGTAGGGCGTGACCGTGAATTCCTCGTCTTCTGCGCGTTCAGTCTCGTACTCTTTCTCGTGATGGGGCAGTTCGCGAGCACCCTCTCGGTCTTCTCAACCGAGTTCTTGGGGATCAGCGATGTGGAACTCGGCTTCTTGTACACGCTGAATGGAGTGATCATCGTCCTCTTTCAGTGGCCGGCGGCACTCCTCGGCGGACGGATGGGGACGAGGCGAGCGCTGACGCTGGGGGCGATTCTATTCGCAATCGGCTACTTCTCTGTAGGAGTTGTCCCCTCTTTCGCGTTTCTCATGGGATCGATGGTCGTGATCACGTTAGGCGAGGCGGTCTTCTCCCCCAGTGCGACTACTGCGGTGGCGAACATGGCTCCGTCCGAGAAGATGGGGCGTTACATGGGGTTCTTCGGCCTTGCCGAGGCGCTCGGGTGGTCGACCGGACCGTTCATCGGTGGCCTGCTCCTCGATGCCTACGGTGGAACCCCCCTTCTTCTGTGGGGACCGATTGCCGCGATCGGTCTCGACGCGGCGATCGGATTCAGTATGAGTGGCCGGTGCTGTGAACGGGCCGGTTAACCGAGCACCTTCTCGAACGCCTGTTCTAGGATGTCCATCCCCTCGTCGATCTGCTCATCGGTGATCACGAGCGAGACCAGCACGCGAAGTACGTTCCCCCGCAGTCCAGCCATGGGGAAGATCGCTCCGTTTCGAAGTGCCTCGTTCGCGATCCTGGAGGTCTCCTCGCCCGCCGGTTCCTTGGTGGCGCGATCCTTGACGAGCTCCATTCCGACCATCGCCCCCAGGCCGCGCACGTCACCTACGATATCGAACCTCTCCTTGAGGACGTTGAAACGGGCCTTGATCCGTTCTCCGACGTGAGTGGCCCTCTCCATCAGGTTATCCGCGTCGATCGCCTTCAACACCTCGATCGCGGCACGGCAGCCGAGCGGGTTCCCAGCATATGTTCCACCGATCCCGCCCGACACAGGCGCATCCATGATCTTTGCTTTTCCGACGACCCCGGAGAGAGGGAGGCCGGCAGCGAGCGACTTGGCGACACAGATGAGATCGGGGGTGATCCCGAAGTGTTCGTAGGCGAAGAACCTGCCGGTTCGTCCGATCCCCGCCTGAATCTCGTCCACGGCGAGGACAAACCCGTAACGGTCTGCCAGTTTGCGCATCGCAGGCAAGAACCAGTCCGGTGGGACGAGGAACCCCCCCTCACCGATCACCGGCTCGACGACCATCACCGCGACCTCGGACGGGTCGACGAGTGAGAGGAGGGTCTGCTCAATCTCATCCGGCGTGAGATCCTTCCTGTACGTGTAGGGGTAGGGGAGACGGTAGACATCGGAGGCGAACGGGCCAAATCCTGCTTTGTACGGCATGGCCTTGTGGGTCATCGTCATCGTGAGGAGTGTGCGTCCGTGGAAGGCATTCTCGAAGACGAGGACAGCTTTGCGGCCGGTGTAGGCCTTAGCGATCTTGACCGCGTTCTCCACCGCCTCGGCCCCGCTGTTGAAGAAAGCGGCCTTGTACGGTCCCGGGCCGGGGACATGTTCGCAGAGCCGTTGCGCCAACTCGATGAACGGTTCGTACGGGACGGCGGTGAAGTCGGTGTGCAGATAGTGGTCAATCTGATCTTTCAGTGCAGCGACGACCCGCTCGTTCCTCTGCCCGACGTTCAAGCAGCCCCAGCCACCGGAGAAGTCGATGAACCGGTTTCCATCGAGGTCTTCGATCAGCGCCCCCTGGCTCTCCTTGATGATGAATGGGGCGTAGGTGGCAAGGGGAGCGGCGACGTACTGCTCCTTCGTGGCGAGGACAGCGGCCGACTTGGGGCCAGGGAGTTTAGTCTCTATGCGGGTAAAACGGCGTACGATCATTGTCCCTCCTGTGATAGACAGTGAATGCGCCGGAATGGTACCGGAAAGGCAGCATCTGGCGCAAGAGAACAGCGCAGCATTGCATTTCACATTGGGGATTCGCGGACGTTGCATCTCACTCGATGGCGCCCCTGTTCGCACGTGCTCAAGGAAGCTGCAAGCCGTTGCCGGGAAGAGAGCGAGCATGCAATAGGCAGGCTGATGATAGTTGCCCGTGATGGTTGAATCCTCAGCGTCTGACCGCATCGTAGATTAATCTGCCTAACGGACCGGAGCTATGTGATACAGTAGACCAGAGCCGCAACTATACTGTTTTCGACTCTCCCTGTGGCGGCAACCGATCTCGAATTCCAGCGATGACACTAGCAGACGTCTTGCGATTTCGGCACCACAGTACAAACAATACTGAGCCTATAGAGAACCCAATGATGGCTGCTAAGAGAAAGCCATTGTTTGTAACACTTGAGGTGAATTTGCAAGTTAGCAACGCGACGAGAGATGTCATTGCACAGGAAAACAGGAAAAGCGAAATGTTAAGGAATATGGAATCCGGAGCTCCCCGCTCCAACGTCTCAAGTTCTGATTCCGAAACCTCATAGATTGTCAAAGTCTGCATGCGAGCGCGTCTAATTTCCGGTGAGAAGTTCTGCTCGAAGCCATCGCGAGTAGTATGGTCTGTCATGATGCCCCCTTAATAGTACGGACAGACGCATTGACTCTTCCAGAATAGCCCCCCAAATCTACGACCAAATGCCAGCTGCCCGCATGGGGTGCTTGTATGCGCACCGGTGACTTTTTTGCCAACCCTCCATAGTATTTGTGTTTCTGGCCACGCTTATAGTTGCTGAAATTGATCGAGTCAAGCAAGCGCACGTTGGCCTGCTTGTCCAAAGTTACCTCAACAACGTCGCCGACTCCCAGCGAGAGGTCATAGTGCAGAAAGTTCACCCCAGAGCCTCCTCATTTCGTTTGCCTAACGGTGCGCATCAGCGGTGGCGCGGAGTGCCGTCCGCTGCATGCTGTTGTTAGGCTTCCCCGCCAATGAGCACAGCGGATAGCCGCTTCTTCAATCGCTCACGCAGCTCCACAATCGTCTCGTACATGATGTGGTTCACGGAACTCAGATCGAAAGGAACCTGTGACCCCTTGCGAGCAATAAGGATTGTGGGCGAGTCCGATGCGTGTGCGTAGCCAATCTCGTAGAGGACGTTCGGGTTCGAGCCGGTCGTGTCTCCAACCACTGCGTCAGCAGCGCGAATTCGCGCGCGAATCACATTAAGGATACTCTGGGTATGTTCGATGCCATCAGCGCGTTCCACGATGAATCCCAAGTCTTCAGCCACGTTGCGGATGCCAAGCATGTAGACATCCTCGAACTCTTTGGCGAAAGGCATCACGACAAACACCCGCTTCGGTCGCTCACGATCTGGAGCGATCTGCTCCTCTGCAAACTGTTGCTCAGCCACCTCAATGGCAGCTTGCTTCCCTTTGGCTCGTTGCTCGAGGTCCGCAAGCTCCAGTAGTTCAAGTGAATACTCCGACGCTGCGTCCCTCGCTTGTCGCGTGAATCCCGATCGGGCGACAATCGACGCGCGGTCAATGAGTCCACGCTGCTTCAGAAGGAGGGCCACTGAGGCAAACGAAACTACCGGCTTGATGCCCACCGGTCGTTGGAAAGACTTACACTCAACGGCAATCGCAACTTCCGAGCCAGAAGATGTTCGCTCGCGAACGAGAACATCGATCTGACTGCCAGCAAGTCCCACGTCCACCTCTACTTGTGCTCCGAGGGCACGGTAGATCGCGGCCACTTCACGTTCGAACTGGTAGCCCGCAAGAACTGCCTCTGACTTGCGCTTGGACGCCAAATGCTCGAATCCCTTATCGATGAAACGCGTTGCTACGCGCTCGACGCCAGCAGCGTCACGACCCTGCACTTGAAACTTCAAATCGCCGACCTCGCCGGTTCCCGAGCAGACCGGGCACTTGACAGTGCCGCTTCCGCCGCAGCGCTTACAGTGTGTCAACGCAGTACACTCCTTGGCAGCCTAACTTGTTATCCTACCCAAAATCTCCCTCTTGCCAGCCGATCATTCTCCCAATGCTACGCATTCTATGAGTCCATAGCTGTAATGTCAAGAAGAAACCGAAGAAAAGGCTTAATAGGCATCAGTCCATCGATTAACATAACGCTTAGATTCTGTAGAGGGGCACCGGAACGACGCAACGCCCGAAGCACTGCGTCAGCATTTTCCGGCGAGGGCATGACCCGGATATCAATGTCCATTGTGGCGCGTGGATAGCCGTGGGCAGCCATCGCATATGCTCCAACGAGAAATCTAACCTTTTCGTCGTACAATGCGGGTTACGTGTCTCTGTAGTCTTCGTTTAGCATCGTAACGTTTGCTCAAGGATATAACTTCCAGCGTCAGCGGCCAAACAAGACCGATCCGTTCCGCCGGCGTTCCCGGGACAAAATCGTCGGTCGGTCTATATGTCATCCGGTACTTGGCCGTATGTTGCCTATCCATGATTATCGTAGACGAATCCGGCCAATATTGGCTTCACCTGTAGGCGTATTAGGTGCGATTATTCGGTCCAATCCCTTGCCATGCCAGCCTCAGTCGCTTGGACCATCAGGCATCTGAGCGCCATGCCAGACCGCTACGACCCATACCGTCTTTCCGCTCACTCGATAAAAGAACCGATATGGCCTAACAATGACTTCCCGATGCGGCAGATCAGGAAATTCCGGTATCGACCGACCCGAATCGGGAAACTTCTCGAGTCTCCGAAGTACTTCTTCGGCCTTCACGCGAAACTTGTGGGCAGCCAATGGGTTGTCTTGACGAATATACTCCAACCCGTCAAGAAACTGGGCGCGAGCAGACGGGGTAAACTTCAGTTTCACGAATTGCCGCCCCTCAGAAGAGCATCAGCCTCCTTGAATACACTTGTTAGAGTATGCCCCTCGCCATCAGTAATTTCCTTTTCTCCGACGGCTAGGAGCCGCAACAACTCTCGCTCATGCTCAGATTTTTCATAGGTATCGATGCTTTGAATCACAGCGATCGCCCTTCCGCGCTGAGTGATGACAAGCGGATCCACGGAGTCTTGAAGCCTCTTAAGAATGGATGCCGCATCTTGCCGTAGATCTGTCACAGGGATGATATCAGGAATTTTCATTCTTCACGCACCTCCTACAGTACGCTTAATACTACATCTAACGAGCCCTTAGCGCAATCGCCTATTCGTGTAACGAGCAAACATGACTCTCGTTTTGCGCCCCCCGCTATCCGCACGGTGTCAAACGTAGCGCTCCACGCCTTTGCTCAGCCCGTCTCAGAAGGGCACCACCGACGAATCAAAGCTCCTTGACCCAAGTGATAAATAAGCGATTGGTGATGCGATATTGACGGTTTTCCTTGGTGAGGATCATCGCTTCGGTTTGCCGGCGTTGCTCACATGTGCCTGGTTATGAGCAGCCAGCATTCCTGCGGTAGATTGAGCAAGGAACACCATCAGATGTGCGTGCAATTAGTGTGGATGGTGAGACCATACACATGTCAATCGATTACGAAGATCCGCCCTGGGGGGACGAGGGTCACCTTGAAGTCGAGCCCCTCGTAGTGGCCACTCGCGGCGGTGATCTCCTTCACTTTGGCCTTATAGCGGCTGGAGATGTGAAAGCAGATCAGTTCCTTCTTCACCCCGGCGGCACGCGCCACTTCGATCGCCTCGGCGAGGGTGGCGTGCTTGTACTCCTTGCGGTCCTCCTCATCGAGGAAGGTCGTGTCGTGGCAGAGGATCTCTGTCCCCGCAATATAGGCCGGCTTTATCGGGACCGAATCTCCTCCGTAGGAGAAGAGACGCTGGTGGTAGGCCTCATTGACCGCCTCTCGTCCCTTCTCTCTGACCAGCTTGATGATCTCCTCTTGCGAGGCGTTGGCAAGCTCTGCGGGCAGGCGGTGACGCACCTCAACAATCGAGTAGCCGAGCGAGGCCTCGTTGTGGGTGTGTACGGTGGGGAAGGTCTCGATGTAACGCGGCATCTGCCCGGAGAGGAGTTCTACCTTCTCTCCGGCTTCGAGGGGAATCCACTCGAGGTCGTAGTTCAGGTGGCGGTTCGTCCGTTCGATGAACGCGATCATCTCACTGATGAGGTAGTTCCCCTTCGGGTAGTAGACCGTGAGCTCCTTCTCCTTGTCTCCCATCGCGTTGTTGCGGATGTTGATGAGCGACACGAGCCCGGCGATGTGATCGGCGTGCCCGTGGGAGAGGAAGACCCGCTTGATCGCGAATGTCTTGTTACCGAGGATGGAGCTCGCTCCCTCTCCGCAATCGAACAGGATGCGATCGGCGCTGTAGTAAAGCCAACTTGAATAAAGTGCTTTGGAATAGGTCAGTATCTTCATAGGCACGGATGATTATAGCCGTTGCGTGCGTGCGGTTCATGTTGCCCTCGCCGCCCCCTTCCTCTAGAATCGACTGTGAGGGAGGCGAGAATCGATGCTCGATATTCACAAGTTACGAGAAGATCCGAAGGGAATCGAAGAGCGGCTTCAGACGAGGGATTCCTCGATCGACCTTTCTGAGATCCTGAAACTAGACAAGAACCGACTCGAACTGATTCAGAAGGTAGAGGCCCTCAAGGCAGAACGCAACGAGGGTTCGCAGGAGGTAGGGCGTCTCAAGAAGGAGGGGAAGGATGCCTCCAAGCTCATCGATTCTCTCTCGGATATCGGTCGGAGGATCGCTTCGCTCGACGATGAATTGAAGGAGGCTGCCGCACGGATCGAGCACCTCCTCGCCCTCCTTCCGAATGTGCCGCACTCTTCCGTCCCTGGGGGGGTGAAGGAGGAGAAGGTCATCCTGAGGAGCGTTGGAGAGAAGCCGGAGCCGGATTTCCAGGTGAAGAACCACCTAGAACTTGGCGAGGAGAAGGGAATCCTCGACTTCCGCCGTGCCGCAATGATCGCTGGGGCACGGTTCCCGATGTACGTGGGTCTGGGAGCGCGTCTGGAGATGGCCCTTATCCAGTTCATGTTCTTCCATCACGCGAAGAACGATTACATCCCCATCTTTCCTCCGTTCCTCGCAAACTCCGAGAGCTTCTACGTCTCCTCGCAGCTTCCCAAGTTTGCCGATGAGGACTACTACTGTGAGAAGGATGACCTCTACCTGACCCCGACTGCGGAGACCCTACTTGCGAACCTTCACCGGGGGGAGATCCTCTCGTCCGATGACCTGCCAAAGAGGTACGTCGCCTACACCCCCTGTTTTCGGCGCGAGGCCGGGACGTACGGGGAGGAGGAGCGTGGCCTGATCCGCGTGCACCAGTTCAACAAGGTGGAGATGTTCAAGTTCACCGCCCAAGAATCCTCCTACGCCGAACTGGAGGGACTGATCGTAGATGCGGAAGGGGTCCTGCAGGTGCTTGGGATTCACTATCGGGTCGCCCTCCTTCCGACGCAAGACCTGGCACAACAGGCGACGAAGACGGTCGACCTGGAGGTCTACCTCCCGGGGCAGGGACGCTACTACGAGGTCTCCTCGTGCAGCAATTGCGAGGACTTTCAGGCAAGGCGGGGGAACATGCGCTATCGGCCCGGTGAAGGAGAAAAGCCGGAATACCTGCACACGCTGAACGGATCGGGCGTGGCCACACCGCGATTGATGGCCGCGATCCTCGAGAACAACCAGACCCCTGATGGACGGGTGCGCATTCCGGAGGTGTTACAGGAGATGGTGGGAGAAGAGTTCCTATGAGCGAAGTGACGACCGACACGCTGATCGAGGCACGCGACCTCACGAAGGTATTCAAGACGCGACGTGGGGAGGTGCGTGCGGTCGATCGCCTCTCTTTCTCCTGCGACGCGGGGGAGATCTTCGGCCTCCTCGGGCCAAACGGGGCGGGAAAGACGACGACCCTGCGCATGCTCTCGACGATCCTCACCCCGACCTCGGGCACGGCGACGATCGCCGGGTTCGATACGAAGAGATCCCCGGGGAAGGTACGGGAGAAGATCGGCTTTCTCGCTACCGAGACCGGTCTCTACGATCGGTTCACCGCGCGGGAGACCCTGCGTTTCTTCGGGCGGATCAATCGGATGACCGATGAGGAGATCGAGCGGCGGACGGGTGAGATCTTTGCCCTACTCGACCTTGGGGAGCTTGCCGATCGGCGGGTGGGGACCTTCTCCACAGGCGAGAAGCAGAAGCTCTCGCTTGCCCGCAGCATCATCCACGACCCGCCGGTTCTCATCTTCGATGAGCCGACGTTTGGGCTCGACGTAATGGCCGCGCACGCCGTGCTTGAGTCGATCCGCCTCTTCCGCGAGCAGGGGCACACGATCCTCCTCTCGACCCACATCATGCGGGTGGCGGAGAAACTATGTGACCGGATCGGAATCCTCTACCACGGGCGTCTGTGCACACTCGGAACCCTCAATGAATTGCGGGAACGGTTCTCTGAAGAAGATCTCGAAGAGGTCTTCTTCGCCGCTGTGGGGGCCCCTCAGGCGGACTAACCCTTCCCTTTACGGTGCAAACGTGGTATCCTAATCAAGCACAAGTAAGACGTCTTCTAAGGAGGAGATCAAATGGGCAGGAAGGTCGTTTCTATCGTGGCGGTGATAATTCTCGCCGTCATATCGGTCGTCCTGATGGGGGGGGAGACAGCCGAAAGGATCCTATGGTGGGGGGTCCATGAATCGATATACATCTTTGGCGACGGTGCGTTCACCTACGAGAACGGGGTGATCTCGGGGAGTGGAACCGCTGCGGACCCGTACATCATCGAAGGGTGGAAGGTTGATCACCCCGAAGGGGGGTACGGGATATACATCGACCACACCACACGGCATTTTGTTATCCGTCATTGTGTGATCGAGCGGGCCCCAGAGGCGGCGATTTACCTGAACTCGGTCGAAAACGGTCGGATCGAGGGCTGCCAGCTCACGCTAAATGAAATCGGGGTGCGCCTTCTAAACTCCAGTAGGAACACCATCTTCGGTAACGTGCTTGCGCAGAACAACTACGGGGTGGTGACGGCGATTCAGTCGCGGGAGAATACGATCACCGGGAATAGCTTCATCGATAACGGGTTGAGCGGCCTCGATTCTCAACACAGGAACGCGTGGTACGAGGGGACGAGAGGGAACTACTGGAGCGACTACAACGGCGTGGACCTCGATCTCGATGGGATTGGGGACCGTTCCTACGCGCCCTTACGCGATCTCTATCCTCTTATCTCACCGCCTGTCGCTTGGACCCACCTGGCCCCGAGCGGCCCGCCCTTCTTTGGGCTGCACACCTCGCCCGATGGGATGTTCGTAGTAACCTCCGAGACGTCGATCGCCTTGGAGTCGCGCGACCCAGGGAGCGGGCTGGCTCAGATCCTCTATTCGTTCGATGGAAAGTCGTGGCAGGAGTACACCGCGCCATTCAACCTCACCGGGCCGGATGGGCCGTACAAGGTCTTCTACTATGGGGTCGATCACCTGGGGAATACCGAGGCGGTGACTACCCTCTCCTTCCTCCTCGACAATCAGCCGCCGCAGACGGCGATCTCGTTCGGTGACCCGAACTACTTAAACGAGGTCGGACAGTGGATCACCTCCAAGACCCCGATTACCCTCGATCTTCTTGCCTCATCAACTTACGGGGAGACAAAGACGTACTACACGATCGACGGTGGTCGGTGGCGGCGATACAACAGCTCGTTCACCCTGGCCGGGGCCGATGGTCCACACGTGATCGCCTATTACAGCCAGAATGCCTCTGGAAACGCCGAGGATGTGAAGGTAATCACCGTGTTCAAGGACGACGTGCCTCCTACCACGCGGGGGGCGCAGCCGCTCCCCGGCGGAACGGGGAGTGCGACTCCGGATTCAGTGGTGGAAGTAACAGAAGAGACCCCTGTCCAGACCACCTCACAGGATAACGCGAGCTAGGGTTCGCGCAATGTGGAAGAACGTCCGCCTGCTCTTTAGAAAAGAGATCACCGGAGCGGTGCGGGACCGACGAACGTTGGTCCTCACCGTCTTCTTCCCCCTGGTCTTTTACCCTCTCATCCTCGCGGTGATGGGGCATTTCGCAGCCACGGAACAGACCCGCATCGAGGCGATCACCCCCACGGTGATCATTGTCGATCAGGCACACGATGAGACCTTCCGTGCCCACCTGCAAGAGACAACCGGTTTCTATCCCTTCTTCGATTCCGACCTGATACAGGCGAAAGCCGATCTGAAGGACGGTCTTGG
>JAUWNS010000207.1 GCA_030612485.1 Candidatus Bipolaricaulota bacterium | reverse complement strand
ACCACGACCAGTAGCATGGTCAATACTCTTTTCACGGATGCCTCCTTATTCCTCCTATCTGGCGCTGGCCAACCCAGCACCGATCTACATTCTCTATTCTATGCATTTGAGGGGTCCAAGACAAAGCCTGCTGGCGAACGTCGGGGAACTAAATGGCGCGCTAGCGAAAGATCCTTCGTAGCTCGTCACGCAGGGACTGCAGGGCAATCCTTAGCTTGACGAAGAAGCGAAGATGAGGCGACCGCGGCCACTTCCACACGACCCCCACCACCGCCAGAACAACCCCAACAGCAAACAGAAAATGAATAAGACCCGATGAGAGACTCAAGACGATCGCGATCAGAATGATGACGAGACAGAGAGCAAGATCGGCAGCGGTGCACGCTCGCGCCTGTTCGCGGATCGTGTTGCGCAACCTACGATAGGCAAGACGCACCTTGTCCGAAGACCGCCCCTCGATTCCCCGCGGCCACTTCCACAGAAGGCCGATCAACCCAAGCACGATCAACAGATCGACCAGGTTCCCGATTACACCAAGGGCTACTCCCAGCACGATCCCCAGGATGAGGAGAGCAAGCGCCAACACAAATAGTGCAAACGATAACGGAGAGACGAAGATCGCTGTGAAGATGATCCCTAGCGGCAAGAGGAACGGCAACAAGAGGAGAAACAGAAGCATGCGTACGATCCAGGCAAAGAGGATCATCGCTTTTCCGCCTCCATCCCTTCCCGGAAAGCTCCGCCGACCAGTGGTGGCATCAGATGAACCGAGCGAGATCCGAAAGGGAAAGTCGTGCCGCCGGTGTTGGCTCCTCCGCTGGATGGCCGATGGGGATGATCGCCATTAGCTCCTCACCTTCTCTTGCTCCGAGGAATCGTTCGATCTCCTTGTCACACGCCTTTCCCATCCAGCACGCACCCAGACCGAGGGAGTGAACAGCCAACAGGATGTTCTCGATCGCCGCCCCGATCCCCTGCACGTCCTTCAGTTCATCGTACCCCGCCTCTCTGTCGAGTAGAACGGCAAGGGTGACCGGGGCCGCCGCCACCAACCCCTGCTGGGGGAAGAGCATTGCGAGCTCGCTGCGTTTGGCCTCGCCCTCGACAACCACGAATCGCCACGGCTGCGTGTTCTTCCCTGACGGGGCGAACCGCCCGGCCTCCAGGATCGTTTCGATCTGTTCGCGCGAGACCGGAGCATCCGTGTAACAACGCACGGAACGCCGCATCTGGATCGCCTTCAACACGTCATTCATCATTCCTCCTTCATCTAAGAGATCATTATAATCATCAGCCATCGCCAACTACTAAACAAGCTGTTGCACAAACCTCTTCCCCCGGCCAAACAGAAGCTTTCACAGCCGAGGACGCGGAGCACACAGAGAGGGCAGGATTGAGTGATTGAGCGAGTTAGTGATTGAGTGATTTAAACTCCCAATCTCCCGATGATTCAATCTTCCGATCTCTCAATTCCTCAGTGCCCTCTGCGGTAAAATGCTTGAAACTACGATTTGAGCTTAAAGACGAACAGTAGAAAAGGTTTACGCAACAGGCTATGTAGCGGCGGGGTTTATCCCCGTCGTCGTGATCCCACTCCCACCGGCGCAGACAAGCTACGCCACTACGGAAAACTCGTCGTCCGAGCGCTCGCTTCTCCATGCGGAGCAGAAGCTTTCACCGCTGAGAACGTGGAGCACGCAGAGAGGGGAGGCAGGATTGAGTGATTGAACGAGTTAGTGATTGAGTGATTGAACTTCCCAATCTCCCGATGATTCAATCTTCCGATCTCTCAATTCCTCAGTGTCCTCTGCTGTAAAATGCTTGAATTGCTTGGTCACCTTCCATAGCGTTGTTCTTCCGGTCGATCATCACGTTTCGGGGGTAGAGAGGGTCCACGCCTCTTCCCGCAGCGGGAGGAGCCAGGCGCTCAGTAGCACCACGATCAGATTCAACGCCCCCACGGCAACGAGGACGGTTCCCAGGCCCGCACGATCGACGAACACCATCGCCAGGCTCAAGGAGAGCGGCTTTAACACGCCGCCGAGGAAGCTCGTGATCCCCATGATCCGGCCGCGATGGGCGCTCGGGAGCACCTGCTGAACAAGAGTTCGCACGTACACACGCCCACCGGTTAACCCCAAGCCGAACAGGAAGAAGACGGCAAACGCAATCGGTATAGAAAGCCAGAACCCGAGTACGGTGAAGCTAAGGGAGTACAGAGCGGCGCCACCGAGCCACACGATAACCTTGGGCCAGCGGGCGCCGATCGTGGTAGCAAGAAGGCTCCCGGCGAGCATCCCTCCTATTGTGAGGCTCTGAAAGAACCCGTACCCTTCAGAGCCCATCCCAACAGCACGTGCCACCAGCGGAGCCATGAAGAAGAGCGGGGCAAATACCATCCCCGTTGACAGATTCAATAGAGCGTAACGTCGGAGCAGTCGCTCTTTCAACAGGTATCGTGTTGTAAATCGCAGGTCGGCGAACGGGCGCCAGCGCTCAGACGGCTTGTGGGCGCGGGTCGCGAGCTTCCAGATGAAGAGCGGGCTCACCGCCCCGAGGAAGTACGTTATCGCGTTGATCAGGAAGATCGGCCCCGGTCCCCACAGTTTGAGGATCACCCCGGCAAGCGCTGCCTCCACCAGGTTGTCCACTTTTCCCCACGAGCTCATTGCTCCGTTCACCCGCAGGAGCTTCTCCTTGTCGATCAGGTCAGGAAGGAGCGTCCGATATGCCAAGGCAGATGGCATTCCAAACACCGCTTCCGCAATGAGGAAAAGCCACAGGTGCCAGATCTGCAGGATTCCGGTCGTAGCTAGGGCAAACACGGTTAAGCTGACAACGCCGAGCAGACCACTGAGAATAATCAGCAACGCCTTGCGGTTGAACCGATCGGCGATGGCACCGGAGATCAGGTTCATCACGGCCATGCTGAACGTCCACACGCCGCCGAGTAAACCAACCGAGATGGCCGATCCGGTAATGGATAACGCCGTCCAGAACACGGCGACCTGGGAGAAGGTATCCCCGGCGTCGTTAATCGCTTGGCCGGTTAAGAACGCGATTATGCGACGATTCATAGCATGCTTTCTTCCTTGAGTACGAAGGTATTGTAAGTCGATAATCGCAACATAATAATTCATTATACACCTAAAATGTAAAAAGCAAGCAGGCTATTCATAGGGTTTGAAAACGTAACAGTGTGATGTTAAGCTGGGTGAATCGCTATAAGGAGGTCAGCAAACGTGGAGCAAAACATCAAACAGGCCATTGCAAAGAGCAGCGCCGACTACACCGAAATCCGCCTCGAACGGGCGCTTCGCAGCCAAGTCCTCTTCCAAAAGGACAAACTGGAGAACCTGGAGTCGTCGAGCGAGGTCGGTGGTATCGTCCGAGTATTGAAGGATGGAGGGTGGGGAATCGCTGTCTTCAACGCTATTTCTCAGTTATCAGACAAGGTGAGCGAGGCGACACGCGCGGCAAGTCTCGTCGCCACACACAGCGACGCACCAGTCGAACTCGCCGAGGTTCCGTCCGTGCAGGAGACGGTCCGCGCCGATCTGCAGACCGATTTTCGCTCCATCCCTCTCAAAGAGAAGAAGAAACTGGTCGAGGAGTACAACCGCATTCTGCTTGACTACGACAAGCGAATCGTCTCGACGAATACGCGCTACACCGATTCCTTCCGCGAGGTGACCTTCGCCAATTCCGAGGGGACGTTCCTTACCCAGGAGATCCCGGATGTCACCCTCCTCCTCATCGCGGTCGCCAGCGACGGGGGAAGCAACATCCAGCAGGGGTTTGAGTCGATCGGGGAGGCGAGCGGGTTCGACCTCGTGCTCGGACGTGAAGAAGAGGCCCGCAGTGTCGCGCAACGGGCAATCGATCTTCTCGCTGCAAAGCCTGTCGAGGGGGGACAGTACACGGTCATCCTCGACCCCTATCTCGCCGGGGTCTTCATCCACGAGGCGTTCGGCCACTTTTGCGAGGCCGACTTCCTGTTCAAGAACGAGCGATTGAGCAAGATCATGACCCTCGGCACC
>JAUWNS010000094.1 GCA_030612485.1 Candidatus Bipolaricaulota bacterium | reverse complement strand
ATCCCACGAGTTGTCAGAGTTGTCGCCGAGGACAAGCCACTTACCTTCGGGGACGAGGGTTGGGCTCATTCCATAGCGCATGCGGGGATCGTTCGAGGTGTAGTAGCGGTCGAACCGCTCTCCATCGAGCTTCACCCCATCAATATAGGCATCTCCGGCTTTAATCTCCACGGTCTGCCCACCGACTGCGATCAGGCGCTTCACGTAGCGTACCCTCTTTTCGCGCAATCTGATCCCAAAGTCACCCAGGGTCTCCATCCCGACCTGTTTGACGCCCAAGTCAAGTGGAGAATCGGAGAGTGTGAGGACGACCATCGTCCCCGTAGGAAGGCCGGCGATGATCGTATCGGCCCCTGCAATATTGAAAACCGGCTCGCGGTTGATATAGCTCAGTCTCTCACCATCCGGGACCCGTGCTCGGTCGGCCAGAGATCCTTCCTCGACGCCCTTTACCAAGACCGCGTCGGTGTGCCAGAAGACGACTATATCACCCGGGTTAGGGGCGCGGAAGTAGTAGGAGATCCTATCGACGAAGAAGCTATCGGCTTTTAGCCAGCTAGGGTCTCCGTCGATCGCGGGAAACATTGAGTCGGTAGGGACGTGCATCCGCACGGTGATGAAGCTCATCACGAGGAAAGCAAGGAACCCTGCGACGATGAGAACCTCGACCCATTCAAGAATCTCAGACATCACACGCCCGGGCTTCCACCCGAAATGCCGCGCCAGGCGCAGGATCCATGCCGGCCTCTTCTCTTTCTTGCGCCGTATCATCTAGCGAATGCGGCGCAGCCGTCGCAGGAAATAGGGCCTTGCCTGACGCGATCGGTTCTTCTTCACGATCTCGATCTTCTCGATCTTGGGGGAGTGCACCGGATAGGTCTTCTCGACCCCAATTCCCGAGGAGATCTTCCTCACGGTGACCATCTCACGCGTTCCCGACCCGCTCCGCTTAAGAACGATCCCCTCGAAGACCTGGATCCTCTCCTTGGCCCCCTCGGAGATCCGTTCGTGGATCTTCACGATATCCCCAGGGGAGAACTCCCCTCGGTCTTTCAAGTATTCTTTCTCTACAGCCCTCAGTATGTCATCCATTCCCTTCCTCCCTTCTTGGGGTCAGGTCTTTATTTTTGACCTTTACCATCTAAGCATCTTTATCTATTACGTCTCCTGCCACCCGATCCATGGTGATCGCTGCTGCCGCACGGACCGACAGGTGGTTGAAATTGCTATCCGGCATGATCGGCGGAAGGATCAGATCGCATGTCTCGATCAGTTCGTCGGTCATCCCCCAGCCAGTCCCAAACAGGATATAGACCGGTTCAGTCCCGTGCTCGATACGCTCTCGTAGCTTCGCATGGGAAACAATACGGTCCCCTTGTCGCCGCGCCGATGTCGCAACGAGGAGTGGTGAGATACCTTCCGCCTCTTGGATCCACTCAATCGTCTCTTCCAGGTCCTCTGCCATCGCTACGATCTCAAGGGCCTCGCCGCGGTTGCTCTCTTCCATCGCACGCTCTCCCTCGGTCCAGAACCCACGGATCCTCCACCCGATCTCTCGCTGCGACGGGAGGGGCGTGATCACAAAGTAACGGACCACTCCATAGGTGCGCGCCGTGCGCGCGATATCGTGCACATCGATCGAGGTCATCGCCGTCGCCACGATCTCGCCACGGCGGTTGCGCATCGGGAAGTGCAGAAGACCGACGTACAGATTACCCATCGCTCGAATCCCTGTCAAGATGGACTCCGAGGAGATCGGGGCGGTTGCGCATCGTCTTCTCCCACGCGCGGCGCTCGCGGAACGCCTCGATCTTCGCGTGGTCGCCCGAGAGGAGGACTTCAGGGACGGAAAGGCCACGGAAGACGGGCGGCCGCGTGTACTGCGGCGGGCCGAGGCGCGTCTTTCGGTAGAAGGAATCGGTCTCCACCGACTCGAACTTCCCGACGACCCCGGGGACCATCCGCGCGGTCGCCTCGATGACGGCTGCTGCTGCGACTTCCCCCCCGGTGAGGACGTAGCCGCCGATCGAGATCTCCTCGTCGATGAACGAGATCAGCCGCTCATCGACCCCTTCGTAACGCCCGCACAGGAGAATCAAACCGTCCAGTTTTGCCCAACGGATCGCGTCACCCTGCGTGAAGAGCCTTCCTTGCGATGAGAGGAAGATCATCCGCCGTTTGGGGTCAGACCTTGTTTTTTGACCTATCTTGTCGTGTAGAACGTCTTCGTCGGGATCGAAGGTCAAGAAAGAAGACCTGACCCCCTCTATTGCGCGCACGAATGTATCGACTTTCATCACCATCCCTGCTCCGCCTCCGTAAGGGCGATCGTCGACGACTCGGTGCGGATCATCGGTGAAATCACGCAGGTCGTGAAGATGGATCTCAATGAGTCCCTTCTCCACCGCCTGGGCGAGTACCCCCACAGAGAAAAAGCCGGAGAATGCTTCCGGAAAGATCGAAAGTATATCGAAGTGCATCACTCGCTAATCGATGATCTCGACTACGACCTCCCGATCGAGGCGGGCGGCGACACCGTCGAGGAAGACGCGCAACGCCCCGATCGTTCGCCCACCCTTGCCGAGGACCCGCCCGCGGTCATCTTTCCCCACATGGAGGAAGAAGATATCCACCTTCTCCGTCTCGATGCGGTCGATCCGCACGGCATCCGGCGCATTGACGAGCGCCTGGACAAGGAAGAGGCACAGGCGGTAGAGCATCGATTCTCCTTTTACGCCTTCTGGCGTTTTGCCTCGTCCCAGGCGGCCATTACGCCGGCACGAGAGAGGATGTCCCGTGCGGTCTTCGTCGCCTTTGCTCCGTCAAGGAGCCATTTGAGCGCTGTCTCATTATCGATCTCGTAGGTTGCCGGATTGGTCTTCGGATCGTAATGTCCGAGGTCGGCGACCACCTTTGCATCGCGTGGTTTGCGTCCATCAAGGACGACCACACGGTACGAGGGTTGCCCTCTTCGTCCCACTCTCTTCAACCGAATCTTCGCTGCCATTCTCTCACCTCGTTTTGTATTAGCCTTCAGCGGTCAGCTTTCAGCGATCAGCTTTTCATTTCACCGCGGAGATCGCAAAGCACGCAAAGAAACCCTTTATTTCATAAGGATCCTCTACGTCCTCAACGACTCTGCGGTGCGTGAAGCTTACCCCATTTCGCTCGTAGCTGAAAGCTGACAGCTATATAGCTTCCTTTCACATCCCGAGAAGATCCATCGGCGAGCGACCCTTTCCCCGCTGCTTGCTCATAAGTTTGATCGCCTTCTTTGACTCCTTAAAACGAGACAGGATACGGTTTACGTCCCGCACCTTGGTTCCGCTTCCCCGGGCGATCCTCTTCTTGCGACTCCCCCCAATTATAGAGGGTTTTAACCGTTCTTCCAAGGTCATCGAACGGAGGATCGCTAGGGCGTGGTTCATCTCCGTTTCGTCGACCGCTGCGTCCCCTTTAAACTTGCCTGCGCCAGGAATCTTATCCAGGATGTGGGAAAGGGGTCCCAGTTTACGCATCTCTTCCAGCTGTTCCAGAAAATCTTGCAGGGTGAACTGGTTCTTCTTAATGTGGCTCGCTAGTTCCTCGGCCTTCTTCTTATCGAGCGTCGCCTCGGCCTGCTCGATTAAGGAGAGGACGTCTCCCATCCCGAGGATTCTATCCGCCATTCGCCCAGGGTGGAACGGTTCGAGCTCAGTCGTCTTCTCCCCTACCCCCACAAACTTGATCGGCCGGCCGGTTATGTGGCGAATAGAGAGTGCCGCTCCGCCCCGCGCGTCCCCGTCGAGTTTGGTCAGAATCACCCCGGAAAGGGTGATCTTCTCGTCGAAGACCGAGGCGATGTTTACCGCTTCCTGCCCGGTCATCGCATCGGCAACGAGCAGAATCTCATCGGGAGAAACGACCGCTTTGATCTCCTGGAGCTCCTCCATCATCATCTCGTCAATCTGTAGGCGGCCGGCGGTGTCGATGATCGCTACGTCGTATAGGTTCTCCCTCGCCCAATCAAGAGCCGATGCGGCGATCTGCGGAGGAGTACGCCTTTCTTCGAAGCGGACGGGGATCTCCAGATCCTTCCCCAGGGCCATCAGCTGATCTATTGCAGCGGGGCGATAGATATCGGCCGCTATCAACACGGGCTTACGTCCCTCTTTCTTGAGTTTAAGTGCCAACTTCGCCGCGCTCGTCGTCTTTCCCGATCCCTGTAAACCGACGAGCATGATCACCGCGGGGCGGTGATCGAGGACTAGTCCGGCGTTCTCCTCTCCCATGAGGGCGGTGAGCTCGTCGCGCACGATCTTCACTACCTGTTGCCCTGGGGTGAGGCTCTCTAGGACCTCCTCCCCTGTTGCGCGCTCACGAATCTGTCCCATCAAGTCCTTGACGACCTTGTAGTTAACATCGGCCTCGAGGAGAGCGAGACGGATCTCACGCAGACCCAAGGCCACGTCCTCTTCTGTGAGCTTCCCTTTCCCGCGTAAGCGGGAGAAGGCCGCGTTTAGTTTACTCGTCAAGGAATCGAACATCATTGCTCCTGTATAGTACAGTTCTTAATTCACTGCGTCTCAATCTCTCAATTTGCCAGCATCCTTTGCGGTAAGAAAGATGGTAAACCGTACTTCCTGTTGCATCAACTAGCCGAGCAGCTTATCGAGAAAGTCGGTCCCGATGCGTTCTTCCCGGAAGGTGGGGTGAGAGATGATCTCCTGTGCCAGGTCGCGGGTGGTAGCGATGCCGCGGATACGGAACCTCTCAAGCGCGGTATACATGCGAATTCGCACCTCTTCCCGATCGTGTCCCCACGCGATCACCTTGGCGAGGAGCGAGTCGTAATAAGGGAGAACCTCCATCCCATTGTAGAGGTGGGTATCGAGACGGATTCCGTTTCCGCTCGGTAATTCGTCGATCGTCACCCGCCCGCAGGAGGGGAGGAACCCTCGCGAGGGGTCCTCGGCGTTGATCCGACACTCGATCGCATGCCCCTGAATCTTGATCTCGTCCTGCTTAAAATCGAGCGGGTCCCCTCTTGCAATCTTGACCTGTTCCTTGATCAGATTAACTCCGGTGACAACCTCGCTCACCGTGTGCTCGACCTGTATACGGGCGTTCATCTCGATAAAGTAGAAATTACCCGCGTGGTCGAGGATGAACTCAACTGTCCCCGCGTTCTGGTAACCGACTGCGTGTGCTGCATTGAGGGCGGCGCGATGAAGGTCTCTTCGCATCTGCTCATCGAGGTGAGAAGCCGGTGATTCTTCGACCAGCTTCTGATGGCGGCGCTGTACCGAACACTCCCGTTCGCCGAAGTGGACCGTATGACCGTCCATGTCAGCGAGGATCTGGACCTCGATGTGCCGGGGGTTCACCACCGCCTTTTCCAGGTAGAGGTTCTTGTTTCCGCAGGCGGCCTTTGCCTCGGCCTGTGCGGTTTGGACAGCCTGCTTCAACCCTTGAGGTTCGGGCACGAAGCGCATCCCGCGGCCGCCCCCTCCGAAGACCGACTTCACGAAGAGGGGGTAGCCAACTCGCGTGGCCGCCTCTTCGATTTCCTCCTCCCCCTCAGGGACCGCTTCTCCCGGAAGAACGGGGACCCCTACACTTGCCACCGTCTCCCGCGCGGTGAGCTTGTTCCCAAGGAGTTCCATCACCCGGTGATTGGGACCGATGAAGGTGATATCGTGCTCCTCGCAGATCTCAACGAATTGAGGGTTCTCTGCGAGGAAGCCGTAACCAGGGTGGATCGCCTCTGCCCCGCTCAACTCAACGGCGCTGATCAATGCCGGGATCGAGAGGTAGCTCTTCGCCGGGTCGGGCGGGCCAATGCAGAGCGACTCGCTGGCGAGCTTCAGGTAAGGCATACCAGAATCGGCCTGCGAGAAGACAGCGACCGAATCGAGCGATAGCTCGCGGCAGGCCTCGATCACGCGCAGCGCGATCTCCCCACGGTTGGCGATGAGTACCTTGTGAAAGCTCATACCCTCTCGAATGTGAAGAGAGGCCGGCCGTACTCCACCCCCTCCCCGTCCTTTACCAAGATCTCCTTCACTCGTCCTGGGACCTCGGCATTGATCTCGTTCATCACCTTCATCGCCTCGATGATGCACAGGGTATCCCCGACCTTTACCGTGGCCCCGGGGTGGACGAATGGCTCCTCCTCTGGGACGGGACGGGAGTAGAACGTCCCGAGGAGTGGAGCAGTGACGGTGAACGCCTCCTCTTCCTCGCGGATCTCTTCTTCTGTCTTGGGCTGTGGTGCCGAAACAGACGGAGAGACACCTCCTTGGCGAACGGTGATCCTTCTCTCCCCCTCCCAAACGGTGATCTCGCTTAACCTTTCCTCTTTGAGTAATTCGATGATTCGTTTCAGTTCCTCGATCTGCACCACCAACCGCCTCCTTAAACTGTATTTTAGCTGAAAACGAAGGCATCGGACAACGGGGGAAAAAAGGCGGAACGGGGAAACAAGGGAAAAGCAAAGATGCGGGGAGAATTAAAATCCCCACGGCTCCGTGTCTCTGCGTTTCCACGTCTTTAGCTTTCTCCGCGTTCCGCGTTTTCCTGCCTTCCCCTTCTTCCCGTCTCTCTAGCCTTTCCGTGTCCCCGCAGAGCT
Organism: Candidatus Bipolaricaulota bacterium; assembly: GCA_030612485.1. The sequence continues at coordinate 2,228 of JAUWNS010000094.1, read as the reverse complement.
TGGGGTTCAGACCTTGTTTCTTGCATGGCTCAATTCTCCCCAGAAAAGGAATCGTGCCGGTCTCCACGCAAGAAACAACGTCAGACCCCACGCTCCCCCCCTTCCGCGTTCTCCTCTCTCCTTCTCCTTGCAAAAAGGGGGCGGTTCATATAATCTTCAGTTTATGTACTGTGTGAGGTGAACCTTACCGTGTCAATTGGCGCACAGATTGCGCTACTGTTCTTTCTTATCGGATGTTCTGCTTATTTCTCCAGCGCGGAGACTGCCATCACGTCGCTCGATGAGGGGCGGTTGCGTTACCTTGTCAACGCGCACAAGAAGAAGCGGCGCGGCCTTTCGCGCCTCATTGATGAGCCTAACGATCTCATCACCGCACTCTTGATCCTGAACAACCTGACGAACGTCGCGGCGAGTTCCTTGATGACCCTCGTTGCGGTGCAAGTCCTCGCGCAGGGACTCCCGATCTATCAGGCCGGGTTGATCGCAACCGGGGTGATGACGGTCTCGCTCCTCATCTTCGGGGAGATCACGCCGAAGAACTTCGCCAAGAATAACGCCGAGCGGTTCACGCTGGCGACGATCAACCAGATCTACTTCTTCACCCGTCTCTTGAAGCCGTTCATCGTGATCTTCCGCGGGATCGCTCATGGGATCATGCGGGTCTTCGGGGAGGATCTTTCCAAGGAGGAACCCCTCGCCGTGAGCGATGAACAGATCGAGACGCTGATCGACGCGAGCGAGGAGAGCGGCTTGATCGACGCTGAGGACGGAGAGATGATACGCCGCATCCTCGACTTCGACGAGATGACCGCCGAGCAGGTGATGGTCTCGCGCACCGATGTGCAGGCGATCGAGGTGCGGACCTCTCCGGCCAAGGCGCGGGAGATCGTAGCCACGGATGGGCACTCGCGGTTCCCTGTCTATGACCGTGTTCCCGACAACGTGGTGGGGACCCTCTATGCGAAGGATCTCCTCGCCCAGGTGGATACCCCGCGTCCAACCCTGCACGGACTCCTCCGCCCGGTCTACTACACCCCGACGACCAAGCCGATCAACGTCCTCCTGCGTGAGTTCCAGAAGGAGCAGGTACACATGGCCGTGGTGATCGACGAATACGGGGGGATGGCCGGAATCGTGACCCTGGAGGACATCATGGAGGAGATCGTGGGTGAGATCGAGGACGAGTACGATCGCCCAACCGCACTGATTAAGAGAATCTCCTCTGATGAGGCCCTGGTCGATGGGGACACCTCTGTGCATGAGTTGAACCGCACGATGGGCCTCGAACTCCCGGAGGATGAGGGCGTCACCGTGAGCGGCCTGATCATCCACCGCCTGGAAGCGATGCCGAAGATCAACGACAGCGTTACGGTTGGCCCTGCTTTCCTCGCCGTGGAGGGGGCTACGGAGACGGAGATCACCTCGGTGAGGGTGGTTGTCGATCGCACCGTGGAAAGCGAGGAGGAAGAGGAAGGTTGAATGATCGGGAGATTGAATGATCGGGAGATCGGATGATTGAGAGATTGGGAAGTTAAATCGCTCAATCGCTAAATTACTCAATCACTCAATTGCAGTATCAGCTTGAGGAGGGAAGTATGAACAAGGTAATAAGGGGCGTTTTTGTCCTCGTTGGGGTGGGTATCCTGTTGTCGGCGTTATCCATCCACGGCAGCGCGACGAGCTACGACCTGAGAATCGAGCTCAACCTGGAGGAAGGGACGATCACTGGGGTCGAAGAGGTGATGCTCGACGAGGGGGGATCGCAGGCCATCTTCCTCCTCCTCGCCAACTTCGATCGGGAAGAGAACCCGTTCTTGAGCGAGCGGGCGATCGACGAAACCTACCCGCACGGGTTCGATCCTGCTTCGACCATAATCACCCGTGTCGAGGCGGTGCAGAGCGAGGGAACGGTCGATCTCTCCTTCCGTCTCCTCGATCTTCCACCCGCCTTCCAGACCTATTCCCTGAGCGACACGATCCTCACCGTCGATCTCCCAGATGGTCCGACGACCCTGCGCCTCCACTTCATCACCAACGTCCCCTACCGCACGACAGGCGATCAAGGGATCGATAGTGGAGTGCTCACCTGGCGTTTTGGCTGGGCCCCGATCCTCCTCCCTCAGGATGAGGACTGGCGTGAGGAGGATGGGATCCTCAAGATGAGTTCAGATAGGCCGATCCCACTCGTCTTTCCCACGGCCGACTACCGCGCTGAGATCACCCTCCCC
>JAUWNS010000061.1 GCA_030612485.1 Candidatus Bipolaricaulota bacterium | reverse complement strand
TTGGTTACCTTCAGGTTTGACGACGAGGAGATTCGTACACTGGTCCCGGCTCCCTTCGACGGGCAGATCGGCGAGACGATCTGCCTTAAGTTGGACAAAGAGAGGGCGCACCTGTTCAACCCGGAGACAGAGGTCTCTGTCCTAAGAACCGGTAATGGTGGGAGTTCATAGCGCAAGATGGTATCAAGGTGTGTTTCGCGATGGAAATGGGGCACTCGCCCGTAGAACAGAATCCCTTGTTTTACAGGCCCGAAAAGTGGTATAGTGCGGGCCGTAAAAATCCGGTCTGTCTAAGGAGAGGACAGCATGCAAAACAAAATAGGGCTTAACATCCACTCGGGGAGAATCAATGGTGATCTCGAACTGTTGAAACGAGACATCCGTGCCATTGCGGAGGCGGACTTCGATGTGGCGGAGATACCGGTGCACGGTGTCGATGCGGTGGTGAACGGGCATCTGCGTGTGGGAAGAGCGAAACAGGTAAAGAAGATCCTGGATGGATTCGACTTAGATTACACCGTACACGCGCCGGACAGGCTGAATCTGAGGGACTTTCAATACCCCGATGTTCAACGGAAGGTCTTCGCGGCCAGCATTCAGTTCACCGCTGCAATTGGGGCCAAGACGCTCGTCTATCATCAAGGAAGACTGAAGAGCAACGGCAGCGATGTCAGTGAGGAAGAGGCACGCGAGATAGAAATAGACGAGCTGGCCGACCTTAGCAAACTGGCGCAGAGGGAAGGGGTGACGGTCTGCGTCGAGAATATTCACTCGAGCATTACACACCTGATAAAGTTATTGGAGAGCGTTGGGGAAGAGAGTGTTAAGATGTGTTACGATTTTGCTCATTCCTATATAAATTCTAAGAAACTTGGGTATGATTTTCTAAGATCGATCCAGGCCGCTAAGCCGTACATCCGGCATGCGCATGTAAACGATAATTTCGGGAAAGGAAAACCTGAATCGGCGCCACCGTATATCGAGGCAATGCCGATGGGGATAGGGGACCTGCACCTCCCCATCGGATGGGGGAGCATCCCGTACAAAGATGTCTTCAGGATCATGGCGGGGTATGACGGCATCTATATTCTTGAGCTGCAGGAGAGATTCTTCGAGAACGGCTACAGCATGCTCAAGGAGGCACTTCAAGACCTAAGGGATGTGCTGGAACGGGTGGAGGCAGAGAAGGGAGAATCGGCAGGTCAAGTAGACGATTGAGAAGACCCCTGTCTACTCGCAAACCGGCGAGGGTTCCGCAGTTTTTAATCTATGTATAGCATTAGATTTCAAGCATTCTTACTTTGACCAAATATTACTGCCCTGATGACGGAAGGGGGCATCTAACTTACACGGCTGCAGGAGATGAATTATAAGGGGGCAAGGGACAGGGGATGGTCACCATAAAGGACATCGCACGTGAGGTGGGGGTGTCTCCCTCGACCGTCTCCCGGGCTTTGAGCGATAGCTCTCTCATTAGCGAGAAGACAAAACAGAACGTGAAAGAGGTCGCCCAGAAACTCGGTTATGAGCGAAACGAGCTTGCACGCGGCTTGGTGAAGGGATCATCAGGGGCAATAGGTTTAATTGTTGCCGACATTACCAATCCATTCTTTGCCGATATTGTCCAGGGTGTTGGCGAAGTGGCCCACCGGTTCAGCTACGGAGTTATCCTATGCAGCACCGCCGGAAAGGCCGACCGGGAATCGAGTTACGTTCGCTTGCTGCGACGAAAACGTGTAGACGGGCTCATCCTCACTTCGGCGACCATGGATGACCCATACCTAAAGGACCTAGCCCAGAGTAAGACGCCGTTCATCTTGGTTTCTCGCTTGTGTCGTAGCGTAGATGCCCCCTATGTGGTGGTCAACGACCGTGCAGGAGCACGGCTCGCCGTGGAGCACCTGGTAGAGCTGGGCCACAAGCGCATCGGGTTCATTGGGGGGCCAGCGGATGTTCAGTCGAGCCAAGATCGGATGGCTACCTACCGAGAGGTACTGCGTGAACATGGTCTAGCTGGGAAGGAAGAGTGGATGTGCTACGCGGATTTCACCCAAACCGCCGGACGAACGGCAGGCCGACGGATCCTCTCCCACCCCGAGCAGCCATCCGCCATCTTCGCCGCCAACGACGTGACCGCCCTCGGCGTATTGGAGGTGGCTGAGGATCTCGGGTTCAAGATTCCGGATGATCTATCCCTGGTGGGGTACGATGACATCACTTATGCGTCTTTACCTCGAATTCAACTCACCACCGTGGCCCAGCCCACCTTCGAGATGGGACAGATCGCCAGCGAATGGCTTCTCTCCACTATTGAGGAGCACAAGAGACACCCCTTGCACTGTGTGCTGAATCCTCACCTTGTCGTGCGTCGCAGCACTGCCCCGCCTGCTTCGTGACCGCTAGCCTAAGGCATATTGGGGAGGAAGTTTAGATAACTTGCTTGTACCGCCAAAAGGAGATACTTGAAAAGGAGACCCACCGTTGGTTGTTCCCCTGGGGTTGAACGGCGCCACGGTTGTGAATGCGGACCTGGAGACCAGGATCTGTCTCACAAGCGAAGCAGGGCCCTCAAGAGGTCGCCTCGCTTCCCCCCAGAGACGATCGGCCTGATTCATCTGTCGGATGGCCCTGACCGGGGACAAAACTCCCGGGGTAGTACAGGATGCTGATCGCGTCCTTCCAGACAACGGAGGACTTTCTCTTGCCGACCTGCTGACAGCTATATAAGGGTGCGGCATTGGTTGAGGGATTTCACCCCAAATATGGTAATCATGACTCAAGAGAAGTTGCACGGGAAGCTATCAACAAGCTCGAACAGTCTTGCAGGCCGCGGGGGCCCCAACTGATTCCCCAACCTCTCGGTCTACATGTGAGGAGGAGGAATAGAGTATGAAACCAATAAGAATCGGAATCATCGGTGCGGGGCGAATCGGACGGTTACACGCGGAGAATTTGGCTCACCGTGTCCCAAATGCCGCGGTCGTATCCATTGCTGATGTGTTTCAAGAAGCCGCGGAACGGTGCGCGGAGGAATTAAGGATTCCGAAAGCTTTCAAGGAACCCTCCCGGATCTTTGAGGACCCGGATGTTGAGGCGATACTCATCTGTTCGAGCACAGATACGCACGCTTCTCTGATCGAGCAGGCTGCGGAGGCCGGAAAGCACATCTTCTGTGAAAAGCCAATTGCCCTCGATATCGCAACGATCGATCGCTCCCTTGCCGCAGTCGAACGAACGGGTGTTCTCATGCAGATCGGGTTCAACCGCCGCTTCGATCCCAACTTCCGACGCGCGCACGATTTGGTAGCGGAAGGCAAGATCGGACAGCCGCACGTCCTGCGCATCACCAGTCGTGATCCCGAGCCTCCCCCACCGGAATACGTCAAGGTCTCGGGGGGGATCTTTCTCGATATGATGATTCACGATTTTGATATGGCTCGCTATCTGATGCAGGATGAGGTGGAGGAAGTCTATGCGGCGGGGGCGGTCCTTGTGGACCCGTGGATCGGGGACCTTGGCGATGTTGATACAGCGGTGGTGACCCTGCACTTTAGAAGTGGTGCGATCGGAGTGATCGATAACTCCCGCCGCGCTGTCTATGGCTACGATCAGCGTGCTGAGGTATTCGGGGAGAAAGGGACGATCATCGTCTCTAATCCGAAGCCTGACACCGCTGTCTTGAGCGATTCCAGCGGAGATTCCGGTTCCTCTCTTTACCACTTCTTTACCGACAGATACACGGAAGCCTACATTGCAGAAATGGCGGCATTCATCGCTGCCATAGAGGGTAGAAAGATCCCTCTTGTCACTGGCCGTGATGGGAAGATCCCTGTCGTAATGGGCCATGCGGCCAAACTCTCCTACGGAGAACATCGCCCAGTTCGTCTAACAGAGATCGATCCCAACCTTGTTTGGTAGGGCCACTACAGTCGGTTTGCTAGTAATCGAACATGGAGTATAATGCGAATTCGACGATAACAAACGTTTGCAAAGGAGGAGTAATGAAGGGGCTAGTGCTTTCTGCTCAGTGGGAACCACGATCGACTTATCAGGTCTCGGAGTTTGAGAAGAGGACAGGCAAGGCAGTGGAGGGATTCAACGTATGGAGACATCCCAAGCTCGAAATTACTGAGGTCCCGAACCCCAAGCCTGGCCCGGGTGAAGTCTTGTTGAAGATTCACGCCTGCGGGATATGCGGTTCGGATATCCACTTTTACGAGCATGACTCCGACGATTACATTCTTTATCCCGGACTCACTAAGTTCCCAGCGATCATCGGGCACGAGTTCTCTGGTGAGATTGTGGAGATCGGCCCCGGACCGGAAGGGAAACAGTTCAAGGTTGGGGATCGAGTGACAGCCGAAGAGATGGTTTGGTGCGGCCACTGCCGCGCCTGCCGGGATGGATTCCCCAATCACTGCGCGAACTTAGAAGAGATCGGATTTACGATCGACGGAGCGATGGCGGAGTACATAGTCGTCCAAGCGAAACTGTGTTGGAGCATCGATTCCATCTTTGAACGCTATTCCGACGAAGAGACGGCATGGAATGTCGCCGCGACGACCGAGCCTACCTGTGTCGCCTATAACGGCATTTTCGAACGAGCGGGAGGGTTCCGTCCTGGGGCCTACGTGGTCGTCTATGGAGCCGGTCCGATTGGACTAGGTGCGATTCAGCTCTCCAAAGCGGCCGGTGCGGCCAGGGTCATCGCGTTCGAAGTCTCGGATGTCCGCAGAAAGCTTGCCAAGGATGTGGGGGCGGATGCGGTCTACGACCCTCGTGAGGTCACTCCTTCCGAGGTGGTGATGGATGCCACCCAAGGCGCAGGAGCCGATATGTCGGTCGAGGCGGCCGGAGCACCTAATAAAACGATCCCCGAAATGGAGAAGACCCTGGCAATCAACGGAAAAATCACACAGATAGGTCGTGCGGCGACACGAGTACCGATGTACCTAGAAAGCTTCCAGATCAGGCGCGGCCAGCTGTTCGGCGCACAAGGGCACTCCGGTCATGCCATCTTCCCCTCAGTCATTCGAATGATGGGATCGGGGCTGATCGACAACTCGAAGATCATTACCTCTACCTTCCCGCTTGACCAGGCTCTCAACGCTCTGGGAAAGGCGACCAAACGCGAAGACGGAAAGATCATCATCAAGCCGTAAGGAGGAGAAATGGCCAAGTGGCTTACAACAGAACTTCCTCAGGTCGTATTTGAGGATTCCCAAGTCGGGCGGTTGAAGAAGGAAATCTGGGACGCTTCGGAGGAACAGATCGATCGGATCTTGGCGGAATATAAGATTCCCGCACCCTCGGAGATGGTAAAACCCGGATCCTACATCCAGACAACCCCCCGAGCACAGGTCGTGGAGAACCGGCACAAGAACGATATTGTGATCATTCCCGTTGCCTCTACCGAGCGGCATGGTGATCACTCCTGCTCCGGGCATGACCTTTTTCAGGTGACGCAGCTCATCGAGGGGGTAAGGAGGTACACGGAGAGGAAAGGAAATCCGGTGAACCTGGTCTACTCGCCCCTCAACTACGGTGGGCACCCCTATCACCATGTGGGAATGCCGGGGACGGTGATCATGCCCGAGGAAGTCGTGCGGGAGACGCTGATTAACACGATGCTCGGACTGTGGAACGACGGCTTCCGCAAGCAGCTGATCATCAACAACCACGGGCAACTGTGGATGCTCGAATCGGCGTTGCATGAGTTCATGTACCGCTACCAGCTTCCCGGGATCTACCAGATTTTCGACTGGCACCGCTGCATACGTGAGTTCTTCGTCCCCTGCGAGCGAACCGGTTGGGAGACGGACTTTATCCATTCTGCCGAAGCGGAGACATCACTCGGGCTGTTCCTCTTCCCTGAAGGGATGATCGATATGGATCACGCAATCGGCGATGAGGGGAAGAATTACCTGCCTGGCGGGCACTTCGATACCTCGGTAGACCCGTACAATCGTCCGCACCGCTGGTCTGAAGGAGAGGGTCAGATGGCGATCGAGCTTGCCGCTGTGCCGCACGGCGCGGTGGGGAAACCCGAACTGGCTGACCCTAAGAAGGCAAAGCGACCGGTAGCCGCGATCCTTCGTTATCTAACCCTTGTCCACGACGAGATCCTACAGGCGTTCCCTCCAGGGACAGTCCCGCCGGTAGACGAGGTTACCACGCGCACGAAAGAGGAGATGGAACCCTACCTGAAAGAGCCTGGCTCTCCGGGTTGGAAGCCGGTCTATGCATTACCCCGACGAGGGTTCTAGATGCACAATTGGCCACTGGGGTTGATCGTTCCCTTGCAGGACTCCACCCCGTTCTCTCCGTTTGCCCCAGAAAATTGGAGACAGGCGCTGAGACGGGTCAAGGCTGAAGGATACGATGGAGTTGAGCTAGCGATCATCGACCCAAACCGGCTCAACACTGCTGTGGTTAAGGAGGCCCTCGAATCTGAGGGCCTCCGCCTCCTTTCTATAACCACTGGCCAGGCCGCAGCGAAAGAAGGGCTTTCCCTTTCCTCTCCCGATGAGAAGATTCGCCAACGGGCGGTGGAGCGTATTCAAGTACACATGCAGTTCGCCAAGTCCTTTGGTGCAATCGTAATCGTGGGGTCGTTGCGCGGAGCAGATGGCGATATGGGACTACTCATCGAATCACTGCGCGAGTGCACGGCCTATGACGCCGAAGTAAAAATTGCCCTCGAACCACTGAACCGCTATGAGTCCCACCTGGTAAATACAGCAGCGGAGGCGTTAACGGTCGTGGAACGCGTGGGTGCGCAGAACCTGGGACTTCTCCTCGACACCTTCCATGCAAATATCGAAGAAAGGAACATTGGACAAGCCTTCCGGGATGCTGGCAATCGCCTGTTCCACGTCCACCTCGCCGATTCCAACCGCTTCGTCCCCGGCTACGGGCACCTCGATTTCGAGGAGGTGTGGGACGCGCTTGACGCAATAGGCTATCAACAGGCGCTAGTATTCGAACCTTTTCCTAAACCTAGTGTAGAGGCTCTTCTCAATGCACCAGTAAGACTGAGAGGAGAATGGAAATGACGATCTGTAATCTTCCTGCAGGGTGGCAACTCTATGAAGGCTCGCTCCAGAAGAGAGGAGACACCACATTCTGCGTGGTGAAGCGATCGGACGGGGAGAAGGGACTCTATGTCCAGGGAGAATCCCCCTTCTCCGGAGGTAAACCCTTTGCCGATGGAACTTTCTATCGTTTCACTCCGCAGGTGGTGCACGATCTGACGCAAGTATTTCCGTGGTTGACCCCCCAACGTATCCCTGCCGATAGGCCGAGCTTCGGATTCGGTGACCGGTTGGGCCTAGCCACGCCAGGTCACATCAGAGCGCTCGGCAAGACGAATGTATTTCCAATCCTTGCTCAGCAATCTGTGCGGGAGAATAGTCGTACTGGGCGAACGTTTGCCGAGGTTCTGGCAAGTGCGATCTTCGGCGCGTTCCAGGAGGGATACAACGGCGGATTCGGCGCGGATGCCGATCACCTGAAGCGTGTTGAGGACGCACTTGAGGCGGCGGATATCGGATACACGTTCTTCACCTGCGATCCATCAGAGCACGTGGTTGGCGTGGAGAAACTGGGAGACGACGAACTGCGGCAACGCTTCTCCGCCTTGAACCATGCCGATGAGTGGAGACGCGAGTATCTCGACCGGCCGTTTCCGATCGAGGAATTGGGAAAGCTCCGGTTCACCGAGGATACGCTCCTCCGTGCCGCGGTCAAGTATGGCGCCGCAGTCGAATTTGCCGCCAAGATGTATCGTGCACTCAGCGAGCGCCTTCCTAATGGGTTCGACTACGAGGTCTCAGTGGATGAAACTGATTTCCCGACGAGCCCACTCGAACACTTATTTGTGGCCCACGAGCTTCGACGGTGTGGAGTGGAGTTTGTGAGCCTCGCCCCGCGCTTCGTTGGAGCGATGGAGAAGGGGGTGGACTGGCGGGGCGACCTTGATCAGTTCAAGCGGGAGCTTCACGCCCACGCCGCCATCGCTCGCGATATGGGCTCGTACCGATTGAGTCTCCACTCCGGCTCGGACAAGTTCACCCTTTATCCGCTCCTTCATGAGCAAACACACGGCCGCTGGCACGTAAAGACCGCTGGGACGAGCTACCTTGTCGCCCTGGAGGTGGTAGCCCGAGATGATCCGTCCTTCTTCCGCGAGATCGTGCAACTGTCCCTGTCTGCATTTGCCGCAGACAAACAAAGCTACCACATCTCTGCCGACCCGGCGCGTATCCCACAACTTGATACTGTTTCAGATGATGAGTTTGCACAACTGGTGGCAAAGCATGATAGTCGGCAGGTACTGCACGTTGGATTCGGCTCTGTTCTTAGTCAATTCGGAGACAGGCTGAAGGAGTTCCTTGCTTCTCACGAACAGGAGCACTACGCTGGTCTAGCGCGCCATCTCGGGCGACACCTGCAGGGACTGGAGGTGAACAATGAACGAGTTTGAAGGCAAAATTGCCGTCATCACCGGCGGCGCAGGCGTCCTCTGCTCGGCGATCACCGAAGGGTTGGCGCGAGAGCGAGCAAGAATTGTTCTCCTCGATATAGATGAGACAAGGGCACAAGAAACGTTGGCCAGCGTGCGCGCGGCGGGGAGTGATGGACTATTCATCAAGACGAGCGTCCTTTCCCGTGATGAGTTAAACGATGCGGCAAGACACACGGCTGAAACGTTCGGGCGTATCGACTTTCTTATAAATGGTGCCGGTGGGAACCACCCCAAGGCTACGACAAGCGCGGAAGTCTCGTTCTTCGACCTTCCCGAAGATGCGATCAGGTTCACCTTCGACCTCAACTTCATGGGAACATTCCTCGCTAGCCAAGCCTTCGGCAAAGTGATGGCCGACCAGAAAGAGGGAGTGATCTTGAACATCGCATCGATGAACGCGATCAGGCCGCTCACCCGCATCCCGGCATATTCCGCGGCGAAGGCGGCGGTGGCGAACTTCACCCAGTGGTTGGCGGTGCACATGGCGCAGGAGTACTCGCCGCGGATCCGGGTGAACGCGATCGCCCCGGGATTTTTTCTCACTGCGCAGAACCGCTTCTTGCTGAAGGAGGATAACGAGGAATTGACCCCCCGTGGTCGTCAGATCATCGACCACACGCCGATGGCGAGGTTCGGAGCCCCAGAGGATTTGGTCGGAACCGTGCGCTGGCTTCTGTCAAAGGATGCGGAGTTTGTCAACGGGATCATCGTACCGATCGATGGTGGCTTCTCCGCGTACTCCGGGGTGTAGGAAAAGAGAGATGAAAAACGTCGTCATAGCCCAGTCGGGTGGCCCGACCGCAGTGATCAATTCATCCCTTCTTGGCGTGGTGGAAGCCTGTCGGAATTTTCCAGAGCGCTTCGGTCGAGTCTACGCTGCTTATCACGGTATCGAAGGTGTTCTCAAAGAGGAGCTTCTCGATCTGTCGGCACAGCCCGAACAGGAACTCAAGTTGTTGCGTACCACACCAGCGGCGGGGGCGATCGGGACCTGTCGCTACAAGATCAAGCCAGAGCAGACAGAGGATCTTGAGCGAATCGTCGAGGTTTTCCGTGCCCATGAGATCGGGTTTTTCTTCTATATCGGCGGAAATGACTCGATGGATACGGCGCAGCAAGTGAGCGAACTCGCGCAAAAGAGCGAGTTGGACCTCGTCTGCGTGGGCGTTCCGAAGACGATCGACAACGACCTGGGCGATCAGAAATTCAGGCTGATCGACCATACGCCGGGGTATGGGTCGACCGCGCGGTACTGGGCCCACATGATCCAGAACCTGAATGAGGAGAATCGTGGTTCCTGTCGCTCTGATCCGGTGTTGGTTGTTCAGGCGATGGGACGGCGGATCGGCTTCATCCCGGCAGCAGCACGCCTCGCCGATCCAAGGCGGGAGATGCCGCTACAGATTTACCTTCCCGAAGCTGAATCTACCCTGCCAGAGCTCGCAGAGAACGTGAACCAGGAACTGCGGCGCTCTGGACGTGCAATCGTCGTAGTGAGCGAGGGGTTCAACGTGGGAGATCTCGGAGAGAGTAGAGACTCATTTGGGCACACGCAATTCAGTGCGAGTGAGATGTCGGTGGCCCATGTTGTCGTCAACTACCTGAATCGAAATGGGTTGGCCGTTCGTGGAGCAGCACGCGGGCAGATCCCGGGGACGGATCAGCGCGATGCGATCATCTATGCCTCAACAGTTGACCTGGAAGAGGCCTATAATGTTGGATGGCAGGCGGTGAGGATCGGCGTTACCGGGGGTACCGGGTATATGGCGACGATCGTGCGTGAGCCGGAATCGGACTACAGGGTCTCCTATGACAAGGCTCCCCTTACAGAGATGGCTAACTCTGAGCGGGTCTTCCCCAAGGAGTGGATTGCGCCAAACGGAATCGACGTTACCGATGAGTTCCTGCGCTATGCCCGTCCGCTCATCGGTGAGACCGGCCCGAGTGTTCCTCTTGTCGGGGGGCTGCAGCGCTTCGCCTATTTGAAGCCGCTCTTCGCCGAGAAGAAATGTCCGGCGTACATCCCTTCGGAGCATCGGTGAGGTCGAAACGTCGCAGACAAGCTGCGACACTACACAAGAATGTGGCGTCGGACCTTGCTCTGCAGGGCTTGTGTCCGACGTTAAAAGTGAGGATAGATGGATTATCGTAAACAACTTGATGGTTTTCGTCCAAAGAAGGACTTCCTCGTTTGTATCGATTCCGATGGCTGTGCGTTCGATACGATGGGGATCAAGCAGCGGGAATGCTTCTGCCCGTGGATGATCGCCTACTTCGGGCTTCAGCCTGTGGCACAGGCCGCGCGGGAGTGTAAAGAGTTCGCCGATCTCTTCTCGAAGACCCGGGGAGCGAACCGACATGTCACGATCAAGCGAATCCTCACCGAACTCCTTCCCTCTCACCCGCAAGTGCGAGCCCGTAGGTTCGATGTGCCGGAGTTCCCGCATTACTTTGCCTGGGTGGATGGTCCCCGAAGTCTCTTGTCGAACGACGGATTGAAAGAAGCGATCGAAGGTGCCGCAAACGAAGAAGTACGGTGGGAATTAGAGCATATCCTCGCGTGGTCAGAGCGGGTCAACTTGGCCATTAAGGAGATCGTTCAAGGGATCCCTCCGTTTCCCTATGTGCGGGAGTCGCTCGTGAAGTTGCAGGATAAGGCAGATGTGGTCGTGGTTTCGGCGACCCCTCTTGAAGCACTCGAACGAGAGTGGCAAGAGCATGATGTAGCGCGCTACACAGCACTCATCTGTGGCCAGGAAATGGGGACAAAGACAGAGCACATAACTTACATGGCTGGAGAGTACGCGGAGAACCACGTCCTGATGATCGGTGACGCACCAGGAGACCGCAGAGCAGCCAAATCAAACGATGTCCTGTTCTATCCGATCATTCCCGGCAAGGAAGAGAGTTCCTGGAAGAGCTTCATCGATGAGGCGATGGAACGGTTTTTCTCGGAAGGCTATGCTGGACGATACGAGGCGGAACTAAGTGAGCGATTCGAGCAAGCTCTCCCTGATTTACCGCCTTGGGAGGTAATAACATGAACAGTGCCGACTTTGGGATTATCGGTCTTGCGGTGATGGGCCAGAACCTCGCGCGGAATGTAGAGAGTTGCGGGTTCACGGTTGCGGTTTTCAATCGCACTACGGAACGAACGCGAGAATTTATCGAGGAACACGGCGCGGGGAAGAAGGTCATTCCTTCCTACTCTCTGGAGGAGTTTGTAGGAACGCTATCGCGTCCCCGCAAGATCCTGCTGATGGTCAAGGCAGGAGCGGGTACCGACATGGTACTAGAGGCTCTCCTTCCCTTGCTTGAAGAAGGAGACACCGTAATGGACGGAGGAAACGCCCACTACGAAGAGACCGAGAGGCGTCTCGTCACTGTTGAGGAACAGGGCATTTTCTACCTTGGCGTGGGAATCTCCGGAGGGGAAGCGGGTGCGTTGCACGGCCCGGCTATCATGGCCGGCGGCAGCAAAGCCGCCTACACACACGTCGAGGAGATCCTCAAGGAGATCGCGGC
>JAUWNS010000193.1 GCA_030612485.1 Candidatus Bipolaricaulota bacterium | reverse complement strand
CCGTGCGAGTAACGTTTTGAGCTGGCTCCCCGGGGAGGACTCGAACCTCCAACCATTCGGTTAACAGCCGAGCGCTCTACCAATTGAGCTACCGAGGAATATGAGCCTATTTTAGCGGTGGAGGGGAGACTCGTCAACCTCACTTATGCGGAGGCGTAAAGGATCTGCCGGATGATCTCCACTACTTGTTCCATCGTAGAGATATTGATCCGCTCCTTTGTGGCGTGCGCGGCTTCTCCGCCATAGCCAAGGACAACGGCGTCGATCCCTCTGTCGGCAAGGACGAGGGCATCCGTTCCTCCGGTGATCACTTCCGTCTTTGGGGTGAGGCCGGCGGCATGGATCGCCTTCTTGGCGAGCTTCACCGCGGGGCCGTCTTCGGAGACGCGCGAGGCCTTGTATTCTAGATCGACCTTGATGTCGACCGTAGCTCCCATCTCTTGCGCTGCATCCTCGAACGCACGGCGCATCGTGTCGGCCTGGCGCATACACTTATCGTGATTCAGGCTACGGCACTCGGCCTTTATCGTGACCCTGTCAGGGATACCGTTCCTGATCAGACCGCCGTGGATCGTTCCTACGTTGGCGGTCGTCTCCTCGTCGATCCTCCCTTCGGGCATTCCGGAGATCGCTTTCGCTGCTACGCGGATTGCGGAGATCCCTTTCTCGGGCTCCATCCCGGCGTGCGCCGCTCGGCCCGTGATCTCGATGTCGAGCGAGACGTGCGACGGGCCGCCGATGATGATCGTGTTCGGTTCCTCTCCATCGACGATGAATCCCATCTTCGCGGTGATCAGCGAGAGATCGAGGTGCTTCGCCCCGTGGAGGCCGATCTCTTCCTCCCGGGTAATGACGATCTCTACCGGGGGGCGTCGTTGTGCAGTGCGGACGGCCTCGAAGATCTCGGCAATTCCTGCTTTGTCGTCGGCACCGAGGATCGTCTCGCCGGCGGAGTGGATCGCCCCATCCTCGACGACCGGTTCTATCCCTTGCCCCGGTTTTACCGTGTCGGCGTGAGCGGCAAGGAGGATCGGCTCTCTCTTGTCCGTTCCCACGCTGGGGATGCGTGCGGTCAGGTTCCCGTAGCTATCGAGCGTGCAGGCCGCGCCCAGTT
Source organism: Candidatus Bipolaricaulota bacterium (assembly GCA_030612485.1). Next base: position 3,169 of record JAUWNS010000193.1, on the reverse strand, counting down.
CACTGGTGAATAGATCTCGTAAGTACTCGATGAACGGTCCCTCTTCGCCCGACTCACTATCGATCCTCACCATCTTGCAGAATGTCGTTACTAATGGATTATCCATGCTTCTCTTTCTCCCTTCCTATTGGGTCCACGGCCTTAGCTGGTCATTAGGCTTGAGTATAGAGCGTACGCCCCTTGGGTCCAAGGTTGACGAGGCGGCGAGCAGGTGATATGGTGATGTAGATGGAGGGGAGGATGAACGATGGATGGCGGATGGTATGGACGATTTCGCTCCTGGTTGTGGTCATCGCCACCGGGATCATCGCGGTAAGGATGAATAGGAAGAGCGTAGATGCCCCTCTGTCCCTTGATGAGCAGCGGCTCATCATTCGGCTTGCACACCGTCAATTGGAGGCGGTCCTCGCTGGAAAGGGAGAGATAGAGGTTGAGCGAACGGATCTATCTCCTGCGTTGATGCGCGAAGCGGCCTGCTTTGTCACCCTGACAAAGGAGGGGGCGTTGCGCGGGTGCATCATCGACAACTTCATCCCCCACGAACCACTTTACAAGAACGTTATGCGAAACGTCGTACTTGCTGCCACGAAGGATCCCCGGTTTCTCCCTGTTAGCATGGATGAGATCGATGCAATACGGATCGAGATTAGCGTGCTCGACGCTCCACAACCGCTCCTCTTCGATAGCCCGGATGACCTCCTTGCCAAACTCAATCCTGGAAAGGATGGGGTGATCTTGAAGACCAACCACGGTCTTTCGACCTACCTCCCACAGGTGTGGGAGGCTTTACCCGATCCAGCGGTGTTCCTCTCGCGCCTGTGCGAGAAACAGGGGGCTCCTGTCGATTGTTGGCGAAGCGATCCGTCCGTTCAGGTCGAGATCTATCATGTTTTCCACTTTACGGAAGGGGGATCGTCGGATTGAGGCCCGAGAACTTATTAGAAACCATGAAATCACGTGAAACCATGCGATCAAAATACTATGAGGAAGCCAGGAGGCCAGGAACAAGACGAATTGCAATGGAGATCGGTTTCTCTAACCCGGATATTTCCTGGATTCCTGGTTTCCTCATAGTTCAGTGATTCTAGCATTTTTCAGGACAAGAAGACAATTTAGACTGCCAGGAGGAAAAAGATGGCAAAGAACGAGCTACTGTATGCCTCGAAGATCCTCTGGGAGGAGTGGTGTTTCGTCCTTCTCTCCTCAGAGCGAGGCATTCGCCTGATCGATCTTCACGGGGCTTCTCTCTCCGAGCTTGGTGAACGACTCGGCGTGGAGATCGTCCAAGGTGGAACGAAGACTGCTGCGGTAAACCAGGATCTGGCACGCCAGGAAGTCGAGGAGTACCTGAATGGAGGCCGGAAGTCCTTCTCTTCTCCCCTGGACATGCGGGGCACTCCCTTTCAAATAGAGGTTTGGAACGAGCTCCTGAACATCCCCTACGGTGAGACGCGCTCTTACGGTGAGATCGCTGCCGCTGTAGGGAGGCCCCGGGCGGCACGTGCTGTTGGGGCGGCAGTCGGAGCGAACCCGCTTCCTATTATCGTCCCTTGCCATCGCGTGATTGGGAAGAATGGCTCTCTCGTGGGATTCGGTGGCGGATTACGCTTGAAGGAGCGGCTTCTACTGTTAGAAAGAGGGGGTTGATCGAGGGAGTCCCCTTAATTCAGCCGTTTTCGCTGATTTGACAAGCGAGGCTTTATTGGATAAAGTTTCCTCTGTCGCGTCTCCCGTAGAGTTGACAGACTACACGGGGGATGTTACAATGTTTGCTTGCGTGCGAAAGCGCGCAGAGGATCTTTGACAAGTGAATAGAGTGTGTATCATACAAGCGCAGTAAGGGCAAATGGTGGACACCTTGGCAGTTGAAAGCGATGAAGGACGTGGCTAGCTGCGATAAGCTTCGGGGAGCCGCTAAGCAGGCTTTGATCCGGAGATTTCTGAATGGGAGTGCCCACTATGGTGAAACCATAGTAGAGCGTACTGAAACCTTAAGTAGGTGCGCTCAGCGAACCCGGCGAAGTGAAACATCTCAGTAGCCGGAGGAAGAGAAATCAAACGAGATTCCCTGAGTAGCGGCGAGCGAAACGGGAACAGCCTAAACCGAGCGAGTGTAAGACTGCATTCGTTGTTCGTTCGGGGTTGTAAGTCAATGTCATCTCACCGATGCAGAGGTGGGCAGAGTTACAAGTAAGGTCTAGTCGAACAGTCCGCAAAGTCTCTGGAAAGGACGACCGCAGAGGGTGATAGTCCCGTAGACGAAAGGCCAAGCTACTCTGGTGTGTTGACTTAAGTAACGCCGGACACGTGAAATCCGACGTGAAGCTGGGAGGACCACCTTCCAAGGCTAAATATTCTCAACTGACCGATAGTGAACTAGTACCGCGAGGGAAAGGTGAAAAGCACCCCGGGAGGGGAGTGAAATAGAACTTGAAACCATTTGCTTACAGACAGTGGGAGGGAGATCGCAGTTTCTTGGTTCAAGGTTCAAAGTTCGATGTTTGGGATTTCCTGAACTAAAACCACGGACTACGAACTAAGAAACTACTAACTGATTTCCTGACCGCATGCCTATTGTAGTATGAGCCGGCGAGTTACGTTATGTGGCAAGGTTAAGCCGAATGAGGTGTAGCCGCAGCGAAAGCGAGTCTGAATAGGGCGCAAGTCACATGATGTAGACCCGAAGCCAAGTGAACTAGCCATGGGCAGGTTGAAGTGTACTTGACCGTACATGAAGGACCGAACCCACTAGCGTTGAAAAGCTAGGGGATGACCTGTGGTTAGGGGCGAAAAACCAATCGAACTTGGTGATATCTGGCTCTCCCCGAAATAGCTTTAGGGCTAGCCTCGTGTGATAGACTGTTGGGGGTAGAGCACTGATCGGGGAAGGGGGGTAACTCTCGACCCTAAGCAAACTCCGAATACCAGCAGATCGTTTCACGGGAGTCAGAACGCGGGGGATAACCTCCGCGCTCAAGAGGGAAACAACCCAGACCGCCAGCTAAGGTCCCCAAATCCAAACTAAGTGGGAAAGGAAGTGTTGTTGTCGAAACAGCTGGAAGGTTGGCTTAGAAGCAGCCACCCTTTAAAGAGTGCGTAATAGCTCACCAGTCTAACGGCGATGCGCCGAAAATTTAACGGGGCTAAGTTTGGTACCGAAGCTGCGGGA
>JAUWNS010000114.1 GCA_030612485.1 Candidatus Bipolaricaulota bacterium | reverse complement strand
CTAGTACGAGAGGACCGAGATAGCTAAACCTATGGTGCACCAGTTGTCCCGCCAGGGGCATCGCTGGGTAGCTAAGTTTGGTTTGGATAAGCGCTGAAGGCATCTAAGCACGAAGCCGTCCTCAAGACGAGGTCTCCATATCAGGCCCCTCCGAGACTAGGAGGTTGATAGGCCACAGGTGTAAGCGCAGCAATGCGTTCAGCCGAGTGGTACTAATTGGCCGAATGCTTGTATGGTACACACTCTGTTCATTTGTCAAGAAAGATTGTAGAGATTCCAGGTGACAGATGGCGGAGGGGAAACACCCGTTCCCATACCGAACACGGTAGTTAAGCCCTCCCGCGCCGATGGTACTAACCTTGCGAGGGGTTGGGAGAGTAGGTCGTTGCCTGGTTTTTCTTTTTGAGAGAGAATGTCCCGTGCGTTCTTGAACCTGACGTCGCGACAGCATCGGGCGTTCACAATCCTAACCCTACCGTGGTCCTGTCTACGATATCAGCACTGATGTCCACAGACGCCGTTTTGTACGCATTATCTTCCTCCTGAAACATCTTCTTCAAGAGCCATTCCGGCAGTCTCTTCCGTAAGGCTCTCAGGTTCTCCTCATTACAGGGGCTTGCCCGTGCTGGTTGCGCATTTAACAACACGGAGGGATAAGGAGAACCTACCGGAGTGGCTGTTGCCCGAGTGTGAGTAGATCAAAGGATTGTCGCGATGAACAGGGTTTAGAGCCTGCTACGTCCCGCGTTTCGTGCACACCAATGTTGACAGCACAGGCAGCTTTGAGGTAGGATCGGATACGTGATGAACGGAGGCCATGTGAACGTCAGGGTTAAGAACTGACTGGACATCCCCTAACCTTAACGGGTGGCATCGTCATCCCCTTGGCAGAGTTAAGCAACATGAGATCATAGAGGAACCAGCTCTAGAAGAGATATTCTCGGAAATAAAGAGTGTTACTGCAAAGCGAGGTTTTTTGTCGAAGGAGCCGAGGTGAAGATTCCGCTAGCTAGGCCTGATATAACTGAAGCTGAGATCGAGGCGGTCGTCGGGGTTCTTAAGACCTCTTATCTTGCGCTTGGCCCTAAGCTGAAAGAATTCGAGGGTGCGATTGCCGAGTACGCTGGCGTTCGTTATGCCGTTGCCGTGAACAGTGGTACAAGTGCGCTACACCTGATCATCCGCGCGCTGGGGATCGGCGAGGGCGATGAGGTGATCACTACCCCGTTCAGCTTCATCTCCTCCTCCAACTGTATCCTCTACGAGCGCGCCCGCCCGGTCTTTGTTGACATTGAGCCGAAGACCCTCAACATCGATCCCGAACAAATTGAAGCGGCAATTACGCCCAGGACAAAGGCGGTTTTGGCAGTGGATGTGTTTGGTCACCCAGCCGATTGGGCGAGGCTTGAGGAGATTGCCGAGGAGCGCGATTTGCTGCTCATCGAAGACTCTGCCGAGGCATTGGGGTCGGAGATCGACGGGCGTTGTTGCGGCTCCTTTGGGCAGGTCGGGGTCTTCGCGTTCTATCCGAACAAGCAGATCACGACCGGCGAGGGGGGGGTGATCCTCACCAGCGATGCCGAGCTTGCTAATACCTGCCGCAGCATGGCGAACCAGGGACGAGGAGATGGCGGAGAGTGGCTACAGCATGTACGTCTTGGTTATAACTACCGGATGGATGAGATGTCTGCGGCGTTGGGACTTGGCCAACTCTCCCGGATCGAGGAGATCGTCGCCGCTCGTGCTCGTGTGGCTAACTGGTATGAAGAGGTGCTTAATGAGATTGAGGGGGTCGAGGCTCCTTATGTTGCTCCTAATGTAAGGATGAGCTGGTTCGTGTACGTTGTGCGACTGAGCGAGGCGTTCACACAAAAGGACCGCGATCGTATCTTGCAGGGGCTGCAAGAGAAGGGGGTTGGATGCCGTAACTACTTTTTCCCGATCCACCTGCAACCTTTCTACCGGGAGATTCTGGGAACGAAAGAGGGCGACTTCCCGGTGACAGAATCCATCGCTGCACGCACGATTGCTTTGCCGTTTCACAACAGGCTGAGCAAAAGGGAAGTAGAGTATGTTGTGGGGAGCCTGGTTCATGCCCTAAGAGCGGTTGCGTGAAGGGGGCGCCCATGAAAAGGCTATTCAAGAGCGTCGTTCAGAAGAACGCAGAAGGATATGCTGCGTATCCTCCTGGGTTAAGGGGTGTTGTTGTAAGTGATTGCCGTGCTTTCGAAAAGGGGCTAAAGAATATCAAACCGGCAGTACAAGAGCAGTACGCTCGGGACTGTTCTTGTACAGGCAAGCATCTCTAGGAATGAATTCCTTCGAGTTTATTACGGATAAAATAGAGCATATATGAAAATCAAGAGAAGGGAAAGGGGGTTTACTGACTTGATCAACAAGGGAAGAATTGGATTCCTCCTGGCTGACGCGGTTGTGCTTTCTCTTTCCCTGTATCTAGCGTTCTTACTTCGCTTCGATGGGGTCATTCCCCCACGGTACTTTTCCATGTTCTTATGGACACTCCCATTGGTGCTGGGGGTCAAGATCCCTCTGCTCATTCTCTTTCGCACCTACCGCTTCAGTTGGGATTATGTGGGGTTGAACGAGCTTTACATGACGAGCATGGGCTGTGTCGGGGGATCTTTAGCCTTTGCTACAGCGCTCTTCCTTCTTCGGCATTGGCCCGTTGCAGTTGGGATACCTCGATCCATATTGGGAATCGATTTCGCTTTCACTCTACTTGGCATCGGTGGGATTCGCCTTTCTAAAAGGGTGCTACAACACGCCCTCAAACGCACACGCAAAAGGGAGGGCAAGAGAGCTCTCATTGTGGGGGCAGGAGGTGCAGGGTCGCAACTTGTGAGAGCGATTCTGGAGGAGCAGAAGTCAGGGTTTTACCCGATTGGATTCATCGACGATGACCCGCGAAAGCGTGGGCTGTCGATTCACGGAGTGAGCGTACTTGGTGCTAGAAACCGTCTTCCGGGGCTCATCCGCTCAGGACAGGCTGAAGCAGTCATCATCGCCATGCCGTCAGTCTCATCCCGTGTGATTCGGGAGACAGTGGATCTAGCGCGCAAGGGAGGAGTCGAGGAGATTAAGATTCTTCCATTCTTGAGTGAACTCTACAGTGGGGAAGTGAGGGTCTCTGCAGTGCGTGAGGTGCAACCTGAAGACCTGCTAAACCGCGAACCAGTCCATATTGACACACAGGCAATAGGACGATTTCTAAGCGGGAAAACGGGGCTGGTGACAGGGGCAGCGGGGTCGATTGGGTCCGAACTCTGCCGACAGATTCTGCGTTTTGGATCGGAGCGATTGATCGCGTTCGATATCGATGAGACCGGCCTGTTCAACCTAGAAAAAGACCTGGAGAGCCGTTTCCCAAAGGGGAACATTCAAGTGATTGTGGGTGATATCCGCGAGCAGAAGAAAGTAGCGAGAACCTTCCAGCAATATCAACCGCGAGTGGTCTTCCATGCCGCGGCGTACAAGCACGTTCCTTTAATGGAATCCTTCCCTGAAGAAGCGGTTAAGACGAACGTCTTTGGGACCCGTACGGTGGTGCAGGAGGCGTGCCGATCCGGTGTGGAGGCATTTGTCATGATCTCCACCGACAAGGCGGTTAATCCCACTTCTGTGATGGGGGCAACCAAGCGCGTAGCGGAGATGGAGGTCCTTGCTGCGGGGAAAGAGAGTGAGGCACGCTGCATGGCAGTGCGATTCGGGAACGTGCTTGGAAGCCGCGGAAGCGTTATTCCCACATTCATGGAGCAGATCAAGAGTGGGGGACCGGTTACGGTGACCGACCCAGGGATGCGGCGCTACTTCATGATCACTGCCGAGGCGGTTCTTCTGGTCCTTCAGGCTGGGGCGATGGGGCGGGGCGGAGAGGTGTTCGTTCTCGATATGGGAAAACCTGTAGAGATCTTGAGCTTGGCGAAGGATCTGATCCGGTTCCACGGCCTTGAGCCGGATCGGGACATCCCGATCGTGTTTACAGGGATCCGGCCGGGCGAAAAGCTCTATGAGGAGCTCCTCACCGCGGAGGAGGGGACGGACGCCACATCACATCAGCGAATATTCGTTGCGAAGATGGGAGCGACCTTGGGACGAGAGAAACACGCGTTTGCCCTGAAGCAATTGCAACAAGGAGCGACAGCGTCTGAAAAAACCAGGATTATTGCGGAGTTACGAACATTGGTCCCTTCATATCGGAAGAACCATTGATGAAGGAAGGGCGATAGCTGATGACTGAAAGCTGACCGCTGATAGCTAATCTCTTGTTCCCCTGCCTTGCCTCGATCATGAGGGACCCTTATCAGACGTGCAGCCACTTGAGGACCTCGCCGAAGCGCCGCTCGATCTCGTCCTCCAGAGCGGGAGGGAGGGTATTCCCCGCGAGGGCCCTTGCCTCCTTCCGTGCCTCCCCCATGATATCGATATCGCGAATCAGATCGACCGCGCGAAGTTGGCTTAAGAAGCCGTGCTGCCGCGTTCCCAGAAGATCCCCCGGTCCCCGAATCAGGAGATCTTCCTCGGCGATTCTGAACCCGTCTAGGTGAGCTGCAAATGCGGAAAGGCGTCTCTTTGCCTCATCGGTCTTTGCCTGCGCGATCGCGAAGCAGGGCGCCTTCTGCCCGGAACGGCCGATCCGGCCGCGTAGCTGCTGGAGCTGAGAGAGGCCGAACCGCTCTGCGTGCTCGATCACCATGAAGCTCGCATCGAGGACATCGATACCTACCTCGACCACGGTGGTTGCAACAAGAAGGTGAATCCTTCCATCCTGGAATCCCTCCATCACCCCATTCTTCTCCGCTGGGGAGAGTCGCCCATGGATCAGGCCGACCCCAAAGGATGGAAAGGCTGCGGTGAGCTCCTGAGCGACCTGAATAGCGGCCTTCAGGTCAATCTTCTCCGATTCATCGACCAACGGGAGGATGACGTACCCCTTCTCTCCTGCTTCTAGGAGTCGACCGACCTCGGTGTAGACTTCGGAGCGCCGGCTCTCCGACACCCAGATGGTGCGGATATTCTTCTTTCCCAACGGCATCTCATCGATCAGCGAAACGTCGAACTCTCCGTATAGAGTGAGGGCAATCGTGCGGGGGATGGGGGTCGCGCTCATTACGAGGAGGTCGACCATCTCCCCCTTCTCCTCGATTAACGAGCGTTGCACCACACCAAAGCGGTGTTGCTCATCGATGATTACCAGGCCCAACGCGTGAAAAGAGACATCCTCCTGGATGAGGGCGTGCGTCCCCACAAGGAGATCGATACTCCCCGCGGCAACCTCCTCCTTCACCGCCTCCTTGTCCTTCTTTCCCCCGGTGAGGAGAGCGACGCGTATGGGAAGGCCGGCGAGCAATTGCGAGATCCTCCCGGAATGCTGCTCGGCAAGGATCTCCGTTGGAACCATCAGCGCTACCTGATATCCCGCCTCGATCGCGGAGAGGGCAACGACCAGAGCGACGATCGTCTTTCCAGACCCGACATCCCCCTGTAACAGACGCATCATCCGCGTCGGCGCGCGCAGATCGGCGAGGATCTCCCGCATCGCCCCCTGCTGGGAGACTGTCAGACGAAACGGGAGCTGCGCTAGGAACGAATCGACGATCCTGCCAGAGTCCGCGTGGGACGGCCCCGGGTTTCCGCATGCCCCCTGCGGCGCTATGCCAAGCTGGAGGAGGAAGAGCTCCTCGAAGGCGAGGCTGCGGCGGGCCCTCTCGAACGCCTCCGGGCTTGAGGGAGAGTGGAGCGAACCGATGGCGTCAGACTTTGCGAGCAGGTGGTGCCGCTCGCGCATTGGGTCGGGGAGGGTATCACAGAGCACCTCCTTGTAGAGAGTGAAATTGCGCGCGATCAGTGCACGAAGGGAGCGGTCGCTCACCCCTTCCGTGGCTGGGTAGATCGGAACCAGCCTCCCTATCTCCATCCCCTCCTTGGCCGGCTCCCACACCGGCGAGGTCATCTGAAGCTTCCCGTAGCTCATCTCCACCTTGCCGAAGAGATCGATCGTCTCCCCGCGGGGGAGCTGCTTGGCGAGCCAGGGTTGGTTAAACCAGGTTGCATAGAGAAAGCCGGTCCCGTCCCCTACCGCCGCCTTGACAAGGGTAGTGCGCGCGCTCGTACGGATCTGGTCGATGGCGAGGATCTCCGCTCGCACGGCAACTTCCTGACCGCGCCGTAGCGTCCCAATAGAAGCAAAATGAGAGCGATCCTCAATGCGGCGCGGGAGGTAGGTGAGAAGATCCTCAATAGTGTCGATCCCGAGTTTGTGCAGGCGTGCAGCTCGCTTCTCCCCCACCCCCTTCGCATAGCGGACCGGGAGGAGGAGGTCGGCGAGGTTCACCTCGATGGGGTTCACCCCAGCAGAGCTCTCCCCAGTGGGGCTCGCCCCGGAGGGACTCGTCCCGGCGGGATTCCCACCGTCAACAGGTTCTTCCCCACTATCAACACCGGCGAGGTGGTCGTGGAGGAGGGAGACGGCCTTCTGGCGATCGAAGGGGCCGCTCTGCGCATAGCCAACGACGCGCGAGAGGGCATCGGGGAGGTTTTGCTGGATGAACGCCTCCAACCCACACGTGACCGCGTCGTCGTTGTACCCGCGCGCGCCTTCGAGCTTCAAGACCTTCTCGATTCGGAGCGTCATATCCTCGTTCTCTTGTGGCATATCGAGGGTTACTATATAATTATATGCTGCGGGAGGCAAGGGGAATGTCGATAGAAATCAGGACCTACGGGGATTCTGTCCTCCGTCGTACAGCCGATCCAATCACAGAGATCGACTCAGAGACGAAACAAATAGCGGAGAAAATGGTGGAAGCGATGCTCCGTGCCAACGGCATCGGGATCGCCGCTCCACAGATCGGTGTCTCCAAACGGATCATCGTCCTTGACCTCGACGGGAAGTTTCATGTTCTGATCAACCCGGAGATCATCGAAGCCTCGCAAGAATCCGAGGAGATCTTAGAGGGGTGCCTGAGCATACCTGGAGTCGACGCCGAGATCACTCGCAAGCTGCGAACGCACCTTCGGGGGGTCACCCTCGATGAGAAGACGATCGACATCGAGGGCGAGGGACTGATGGCACGGGCGATCCAACACGAGATTGATCACCTGAACGGCGTCTTATTCATCGACTACCTAAGCCCGGCGCGGCGGCGCAGCCTGCTTAAAGAATATCGCCGTAAGCAGAAGGAGAAAGACGCATGAGGCTCGTCTTCCTTGGCACCTCAGCCTTTGCCTGTCCGGCCCTTTGTGCCCTTGCTGAAGCCTACGATGTCGCGCTCGTGATCACCCAACCAGATCGCCCCGCCGGGCGTAAGCGTCGGTTGTGCCCGCCTGCGATCAAGGTGGCAGCGAGCGAGCTCGGGCTCAAGGTCGCTCAGCCGGAGCGAATCAACAGCCCTGATGGCCTTGACATCCTGGGGAATGCCGCCCCCGATTCTATCGTCGTCGCCTCCTACGGCCAGCTTCTCAGGAAGGCTGTCTTCTCCCTCCCTCCATTGGGGACGATCAACATCCACGCTTCGCTCCTCCCCCGTTACCGTGGCGCAACGCCGATCAACTGGGCGATCATCAACGGTGAACAGGAGACTGGGATCACCACCTTCTTAATCGACAAAGGGATGGATACCGGGAAAGTCCTCATGAAAG
>JAUWNS010000073.1 GCA_030612485.1 Candidatus Bipolaricaulota bacterium | reverse complement strand
TTCCGCTCTTGATTGGGCGAACATCGCCGCTTGTGGGATCTCTTTCCATCTCTTCGATGGCCTGTGCGATCTGTTTGCGGCGATCTTGAGGCAAGCAACTGAGATGTTTGGCCGCTTGGTTCGAGAGCCTACAGGTCCAGCTCATGCTTTAACTCATTCCACGCAACGTACTCGCCATTCTTGAGTTGCTCGAATCCCACCTCAACCAGCTTCTCCTCTTCTGGGCTCAGGGAGTCCTCCATATCGACAAGCCGTTTTGGCCTGATCACAATATCGGTTCCCTTAAGGCGGACCTCGACAAAGTCCCCCTCTTTAAGACCGAGATCATCAAAGATGGCCTTGGGAACAGTTACCTGGCGGTTGGTGCGGATCTTCACTATTGGCATCTTTTCCCCTCCTTGACGCCTGCTCTGAGCGGTTAATACGTTAATATTTTATTATTATCACACGATGCGTCAAGTGATCGAAGGTGTGGCATGCCCGGATTCCCACTTGCTCAGGAAGTATGTCTCCCTAAGACACGAGTGCCTCTTTGGGTAATAGATTTCGAGTTTAATCCCGTATTCGTTGAGCAATCTCTACTGCTCCGCGTGCCTCAGTTAGAGAGATCGGTTCATAATCACCCGGATAGCGTGTCACCGTTGCGTACTCAGTCAGCCTGTCCTGCTCCTCATCTGCGAGGTTGGGCCGGAATCCCTCGGGAATGCGTGCCATCAGCTCTTCAATGTTGTGAGTCTTAGGAAAATCGGTGCCCGACGAGACGAGAAATGCCTTCAGGTATTTTTCCACGCACTGATGGGCGTGGGAAGGCGACCGCATCAGCCGGGCAGTCTTTCCCTGCTTTCAAAGCGATAACAGCAATTTTCAGGTCGCTCTCCGCTTTCTCGATCCAGCCGCGGACAACAGTCAATACGTGCTCATTGACGAGCATACAACACCATCCCTTCACGATCCGCTGGCCGCTCGATCGTACCGATGACATCCTTTCGCCAGGCAAATTCTTCCGGTGTGCTTACAACAACATCTTTCGGCACGCGAACGTCATGCAGAGATCTGCGAACATTCAGTTGAGCCTCTCTCTTGGAACCCTGTACGTTCATCACAACCAACAGATCAACATCGCTATCAGGGTCAGCCTCCCCGCGAGCGTGAGATCCGAATAAGATGACCTTTTCCGGATGAAACCGCTCAACGATGAGTTCAACCATCTTCTGTATCTCTTCTTGCCGCGTCTCTCTCGTTCCTAGCTCGGTCATCGCTCACCTCAAGATCATCACGCCACACAGGTGTCTCTCTTCACGCATTTTAGAATACAGCATCGAGATAGCGTTGGCCAAGCGGAAAGGCTGAAAAAAGAACCTCATACCGTGCTCTCCCTTTTTCCCATAGTACGTGAAAGCATGTAGTGGAATTTGAGTCAAGAATCAAGATATGTCCTCACTTTTCAGGCGTGCCAATCCGGTAGAACAGTCAACGACTAGTCGAGTTCTTTGCGAAAACTTCAGCAGGACTTCCGAAGGCCTGTCTGGCACGGGTCCTACTTGTACTTTGGCATTGAGATATTCGATAAGCCGGAAAGCACCACTGAGGTTCATCAACCAGATCTCATGTTCGGGCACAAGATGCATCCTGAAAACGGGTATGCCCATCCACCAACCGGCCAGGTTCAACCGCTCTCGAAATCGATCCCTCTCTTCGGCAGTTGCTGGTCGAAACCTACTCAAGCCAGTATAGTACTTCCGCATCATGGGGGCCGCTAAAACAGCTTCCGCAAGTGTACCGTCATCACTCATCTGTGCAGCTATAGCTTCCACGTCCTCAATTGGCCCGCTGGGCTTGGAAGAGATGCTTTGTAAACACAGCACATCATTCCATTCAGCCCAGGTTTCACCCACACCGAACATTAAAGGCTCTTCAGAACGCGTGAAAGGCTCTTTAGGAACGGAACCAGAGATCGCCTTATCTGGACCCGACTCGCTGGACTTCTGAAGACGATCAGGACCTAACTTGATGAAGAGGTTCAGGAGCACCGAAGACTTCGCAAAGTTGATCACGCATTGCGCAGCGAATCTCTGCACTGTATCTTGCACCAATTCTGCCTCTTCGATCCTTCGCGACGCTTCTTCCTCTGCATGCTTAGCCATAAGCCGCTGGGCTTCAAGAAAGGCTTTATTAACGTTAGCTGTTGTCATATAATGTCGGCAACTAGTGGAAGAGGAGGGTGCAATGCGCGCTGACAAATTCTCCAAGCTAATAGAGGCCAGTGATCAGCTGACACTAGGGCAACGTCGTCTTTTGTTGAAGAGATTAGAGGAAGCGGAGCACCAGCAGGAAATTGTGGAATGGATCGAGCCCAAACAGGGCAAACGTCCGGCCTGTCCTTACTGCAAGACCGAAGATCCGATCCGGTGGGGTAGGAGTCATGGTTTGTCTCGCTTTCGTTGTCGCAACTGCAAACGCACATTCAACGCTCTTACCGACACACCCTTGGCTCGTCTACGGCACAAGGAACAGTGGCCTGTTTTTGCCAAGACGATGATCGAGGGGAAGAGCGTTCGTGCGAGTGCACAAGCATGCGGAGTACACTACACCACTACGTTCCGCTGGCGACACCGATTTCTCCGTCTGCCGGAGGAGAAGCAAGCGCAGGTCTTGCAAGGGATTGCCGAAGCAGATGAGACTTTCTTGTTGCGCTCCCAGAAGGGAGAGCGAGGCCTTCAACGCTGAGGGCGCAAACGCGGAGGGAAAGCTGCCAAACTTGGTCGCAGTAGTGAACAAGTATGCGTTCTAGTTGCACGTGACCGTGCTGGAGCGACGATAAATCGTGTCATGCCAGAGTTCTCCAAGGACACATTAGTGAACGTGCTCCAGCCTGTACTGGCTGAAGATACGTTGCTGTGCTCTGATGGTCATTCAGTATACAAAGCATTTACCGCTAGCGCAGGCGTGGTCCACAAAGTAGTGAATCTCAGCGCTGGTATTCGCGTTGTAGAGAAGGTCTTTCACATCCAGAATGTCAATGCCTATCACAGTCGTTTCAAGACATGGCTGCGACGGTTCAACGGTGTTGCAACGAAGTACCTGCCTAACTATCTCGGCTGGTATCGTTGGTTAGACGGTAATACTAATGCCCTAACCCCTCAAGCTTGGTTCCTAACCGCAGTAGGATCCTCTTGATGCATGACAACCAACAGCTAACATGAATAGAGCCTTGACTTAACGCTATGTGCGGTAGGCGTGGGTGATCGGCATTCGCCGTCCCATCCCGAACGCTTTGGGGGAGACTTTGATTCCCAGAGGAAGTTGGCGGCGGGAGTTTCTAGAGGTTAAGCAGGATTCTCAACCGGTCTTCGATTTGCAGGAGCGTCGTGCCGTCCACGGTGCCCCAGCGTTCTCTAAGTCGCTCCCTGGATATCGAACGGACATCCTCGCACTTGACATAGCTCACTTGTTTCAAGCCTCCCTCGGGAGGCTGGATCTCAATGTGAAACGGGATGCCCTTGGCTTTGCTGGTCAGCGGAAGGACTACCACCAGTTCCGCTGGCCCTGCGTTGAATGCATCCACCGAGACCACGAGAGCCGGGCGTTGTCCACCCTGCTCGTGCCCCAGGACTGGGCTTAGGTCTACACCCCAGATCTCTCCGCACGCTGGGTGGGGCATCAGACGTCCTTCAGATCATCGCCAGACGTGGTATCCCAGGCCTTACGCTCGGCGATTTCCTCGGCCCATCGGGCACCGTCCTGCCTCAGCGTTGCGTACGCTCGGTTCGCTTGGTCAAGGAAAATACGCCGCCTGTAAGCGTCGATAGCGTTATCCAGGATATCCTGAGTCTTTTGCCCCGTCTGATTCGCAATTTGGTCCAAAGCTCGCTTTGTTTCACGCTTGATCCTCACGGTTGTAGTTGGCATGAGCATCCCTCTATCGATTTGCTACGGTATAGTATACACATGCGTTACGATTTCGTCTACACAACTCAGACCTCTCCCCCTTGCAAAACAGAAGCTTTTACCGCCGAGAACGCGGAGTATGCAGAGAGAGGGAGTAAGATTGAGCGATTGAACCTCCAAGTCTTCCCATCTTTGCTCTCCCCGCGTTTCCCGTTCCGCGTTTCCCCTCCCTCCAGATCTCTCAATTCCTCAGCGCTATGCGCGGTAGGCGTGGGTGATTGGCATCCGCCGTCCCATCCCGAACGCTTTGGGGGAGACTTTGATTCCCAGGGGAAGTTGACGGCGTTTGTATTCACTCTTGTAGTAACGGGAGAGGATCTCGTCCACGATCTTCTCAGGGAATTCGCTGGCGATCAGATCCTTACGCGAGGCGTTCTTTTCGATTAGGTCGAGTAGGATGGCATCGAGGAGCGCGTAGGGAGGGAGGTCGTCTTCGTCGCGTTGGCCCGCCCGGAGTTCGGCGGTGGGGGCTTTCTCCATAATGTTTGGAGGGATCGTCTCCCCCAGCGCTTTGGCGAGCTGGTAGACTTGCGTCTTGTAAAGGTCGGCGATTGGGGCGATGGCTCCAACTGTATCTCCGTACAGGGTGTTGTACCCCACTGCAATCTCGGACTTGTTGCCGGTGGCGAGGACGAGGGCGTTTCGCTCGTTGGCGAGCGCCATGAGGAGCGTCCCGCGGACGCGGGCTTGCAGGTTCTCCGCGGGGAGACCGGTCAGGGGCTGCAGTAGGGCACTGTGGCACGCGTCGATCACTTCGGCGATCCCAACATCCAGAAACTCGATTCCAAGGCGATGAGCGAGCGTTGTCGCATCATCCCTGCTCTCCTGCGAGGTGATCTCGCTCGGGAGGAAGACCGCGGTTACCTTCTCCTTTCCAAGGGCCTCGACGGCCAGGGCAGCGACCAGGGCAGAGTCGATTCCGCCGGAAAGACCGATGATAACACGCGAAAATCTATTCTTATCAAGATAGTCGTGGATCCCAACGACGATAGCACGCCGGATCGACTCGATCTCGGGTTGGGGCACGATCGGGGCAAGCTTTTCCGTATCGAGGATGAATAGCCCCTCGTCAAAGTATGGGGCTTGATAGAGAAGGTCTCCGCTCGGCCCCATGATGAAGCTCCCTCCGTCGTAGACGAGCTCGTCCTGTGCGCCGACGAGGTTGACATAGACAAGCGTTACTCCGTTCTCCACCGCGCGACGGGAAGCTAATCGGCGACGGATGGCCCCTTTCCCGGCGAAAAACGGAGAGGCGGAGATGTTGATCACCCAGTCCGCGCCCAGGCTCGCCTGGGTGTCGGTCGGGCCATCATCGATCCACAGATCCTCGCACACATTGATCCCGAGGCGCATCCCTCGGAACTCGAAGACCTGCGCGCCGGGGGCGGGGGTGAAGTAGCGCTCCTCGCTGTACACGTCGAACGTGGGGAGCATGAGCTTCGCTTCCTCCCCAACCAGGACTCCATCGACGAAGAGGAACGCACTGTTGAATAGGTCGATCCCAGCACCGTCGCTCAGGGAGGAACGATCGGCTAGGTTTGCTCGCCCTTTCTTCGCCCGGGAGGAAACGCCACCAACAATGACGCCGATCCTCTTTGAGGCGCGCGCGATCTCGCTAAGTGCGCCTTCCATCTTCTCGACAAATCCTGACCGCCAGAGGAGGTCGAGCGGGGGGTACCCGCAGATGGCGAATTCGGGGAAGACGACGAGGTCGCAGCCCGCCTGGCGAGCCGCCTCGATATGGGAGAGAATCATCCGCAGGTTCCGGTCGATCGCTCCGAGGTAAGGGTTGATCTGAACGAGTCCAAGGTGCATGGCTGGATTATAGATCGCTCCTGATTGCGGTTCCACTTTCCCGATCGCGGGGATGGCTTTCGATGAGCCGTCCGAGGTTCTCCATCCCCTTGGGATCGAGGCGTGCAATCTCCCCTGGCGCAAGCCCGGCGAGCTTCACCGGACCGATCGCTACTCGGCGCAGCCGGACGACCTTAAGGTCGAAGTGGGCAAAGAGGCGTTTGACTTCGTGCTTCTTCCCCTCCGCCAGCGCGAGGACTGCATACGCACGACTGTTACTCATCTCCCCGTTACTGATGCGCAGGGTCTCCCCGCCTTCCTCCACTCCGCGCTGCATCTCGTGGAAGATCCTCTTCATCTCGCGCGACGGGGGGAAGCGCCGAACGAAGACGTGGTAGACCTTCTTCACCTGGTAGCGAGGATGGGTTAGGTGTTCGACCAGGTCTCCGTAATTCGTCAAGAGGACGAGCCCCTCGGAGTCTTGATCGAGGCGGCCGGCCCAGGAATATCCGATGAACCCCTCGCTGCGGAGGATACGACCGACAGTGTTCCCGCAGTGCGGATCGTCGTGGCTGCACAAGACGCCGATCGGTTTGTAGTACCGATAGACTCGGTGCTCCGACTCCAGTAGACTCAACGGGTGTCCGCGCAAATGGAGATCTTCAAGGGTTCTCTTCTCGATCGCGAAGAAAGGATCCTCGACGAGGCGGCCGTTCACCTCAACCTCGCCAGCGGCGATCACCTCCTGTGCTTTGCGCCGCGAGAGGCCTGCCTGCTCCTGCACCACGCGCCATAGTTTCACTATTCCTTCTCTCTCCATGTCGATAAGGAATACACGTATTTGGAGGCGGGGTCAACCCGAACGGCCTCGTTTGCGGCCTCGGTCGAGCGAAATGTTTCAATTCTCCGTCTCCTCGCGCATAATAGGAAGACCTTTTGTCAGGAAGGGGAGAGATGCGTTTTTTGATCGACCAGATTTCTTTAGGAGACAGACGATTACGCGCGTTCGTCGCGGTTCCGTGGCAACTCTATCGGGGGGACCCAAACTGGACCCCGCCACTTCGTGCCGATCTCCTCGGGAGCCGCACCTTGCGGATCACCGGTCTTCTCACCTCGGCTCATCCCTATCACCAGGAGGCCGAGGTAACGCACTTCCTCGCACACGATGGGAAGCGGCTCCTCGGGCGCGTCTCCGCCGCGGTCAACCATCGCTACAACGATTACTACAACGCCAATATCGGGTTCTTTGGGTTCTTCGAGGCGATCGAGGACTTCGCGGTAGCGAAGGATCTCCTCGACCACGCCCGCGATTGGTTGAAGGAGAAGGGGATGGATCTGATGCGTGGACCGGGTGGCTACTCCACCGCGACCCACGAGTCGCACCAAGGGATCCTCGTGGACGGATTCGACTCCCCTCCGACGGTGGAGCTTACGCATAATCCCCCTTACTACGGGGAGTTCCTTACGCGCTACGGGCTGACGAAGGCGAAGGATTATCACGCTTACTGGATCGATATATCGAACAAACCAAACGAAAGGCTGGAGCGGCTCGTCGCCGGTATCCGGGCACGGCGGCAGATCAAAACGCGAAAGATCGACCTCTCCCATACACGGGAGGAGGTCGATCGGATCGTCGCGCTCTACAACGAGGCCTGGGCGAGAAACTGGGGATTCCTCCCTCTCACCGACGCCGAGGCAGAGACGATGGCGGACAGCCTGAAGCTAGTTGCCGATCCTGGACTTATGCGTTTCGCGTACGTGGATGGTGAACTCGCCGCGGTCCTGGGAATGCTTCCCGACCCGAACGTCCCGTTCCAACCTCATTGGAATCGGTTCCGCGATAAAGATATCGTTCGTGTCGCGCGGTTGTTGCGTACCCGGCGCCACATCCCACGCACCCGTCTGATGTTCTTCGGGATCCGTCCCAAGTTCCGCAGGCTGGGGGTCGACGCCGTCCTATTCTACGAGATTCTCGCCTACGCGCTCAAACACGGTTATCGTTCCTGCGAGCCCTCTATGCTCCTCGAGGATAACGATCTCGTTCTGCGGGCCGCAGGGGCGATGGGAGGGCGGCGATACAAGACGTGGCGCATCTACGAGATGGCGCTGGAAGATTGAATCCTTTGTGGGTGCATTCCCCGCGGCTTGCCGCGATAAGAAATAGAGCTTTTCGACCCATTCATACCCCGCTGCTTGCGGCGGGGTTGTTGATTGATCGGGAGATCGTATGATTGACAGATTGAATCATCAGTGGATTAAGAGATTTAGAAGGTAAAATTTAATCACTCACTCACTCAATCCCTATCCCATACCTCACCGCTCGGAAGGGTAATTCTTTCTCCGTCGAGGTAGGAAAGGAAGCGTTGGAACGCAGCGTGGATCACCGGGTGCGACAGTGCTAATCCGTTCGGTTCCTCGTAGTAAGCCAGAACTTGCAGAGTCTTCTCCTTGCGATTGTAGCGCCCATCGAAACGAGCGACGAAGCAGTCCCCATAGAGTATGGGGAGAACGTAGTACCCGAAGATGCGTTTAACCACGGGCTTATAGACTTCCCACACATAATCAAGACTCCACAAGCGGGAGAGGGCACGCCTCGCCCAGAGTAGTTGATCGAGCGGAGCGATGAATCGGGCGGTGGTATTGAGGGGCTCCTTCTCGGCGAGAGCAAGCTCGTCTTCGGCCCGAGCGGACGCATAGAACGGGGTTTTGATCCCATCCACCTCTACGACAGTAATCTTCCCTGCGGTGACGAGCTTTTCGGGGATCTTCTCGGCGCGCGCTGTGCGCAGGGAGGCCCACGCTTCGGCGTCCCCACGCGCAGGGAGAAGGCCAACCGCACGCACGCGCTTCATGAGGAGGTATTCGGAGAAGGCTTCGCTCGATGGGGCTGAACCATCGTAAGATTCCCTTGGAATCACCCGCTCAGTGAGGTCGAAGTAGCGCCGATAGTTGTTGCGGCTGCAAACGGATAACTCTCCCCGATTCCACAACACCTCCAGAGCGGCATTTGCCGCCGTGGTTGACTTCCAACCACGGTGATCCCCTTGAGCGATATCAAGGTCCTTCATCTCACGGCTGGAGAGGGAACCGTGCCTCTTGATGCTCGCGTAGACGGCACCTATCGCCCCTGGATATTCCTGGTTCAGTCTTTGCTCACGGGACCGCTCCCACTCATTGCCACCGGCAGCCATCAGCGTGCGGAACCAGGAGAACGTCTCGATCGGGAGCACACAGAGGACTTTGTCCCAGTACTCGAACCCGAGCCGCTCCTCGTGAATCAGGTCGAGGGTCTCGCCAGGATGGGTTCCATCGACGCGGGCCTGGATCACGAGGTCGTGGTTACGACCGAGAATGGGAAGGGGATCGAGCTGAATTCCTCCGAGGTCCCGGAAGCAAGTGCGGACCCCGGCCTTCCCCTGTTCGTATGATGATCCGTGCAGCCCTACCGACCAGAGCTGATATATCCGTGCTTGTTCGATCGCCCACCGAAGTGTCACGCGCCGTCCTTTTCAACATGAAGGTGCCCTATTCTACCGAAAATTGGAAGGGAAGGCTGCCTTTGTGGTTCCTTCTCGTTTCGAGTGTAGGGGCGGTTCGCGAACCGCCCCTACTTCTAATTTCGGTTCGCGCGGGACGGATGCCGGTTGCGAAGCAAGACCGGAGGTCAGAAAGAATTCACCACGAAGAGCACGAAGAATGGCATTCGGTTCAAGCGTACATCCGCAATCGATCGAGTGCAAAAGCGGAAAAAATCGTGAATGAAGTCCAGAGCTCAACGTGGCAAACAAGCTGCTCACGCTACACAAGAACAGGCTTTGGGGTAGCGTCGGGAGCTTACCTCCGACGTTGCGCTTGTCCTCTGAACCCTTCGTGCTCTTCGTGTCCTTCGTGGTGAAATGAATCCATTACCCAATTCTGTGCCTTTGCGAGAGGCACAAGCTTTTTCTGTACCTCTGCGAGAGTCTTGGTGCTTCACCCTTTCTCTTTAGTTACCCGCTCGAAACGACAAAGAGCCTTAGAAGTCCGGGAAAAGAAACAGAGGAAGGGCCCGGCAGTGGTCCGGGCCCTCTCTATGCGGGAGGTAGTGCTGGTATTAACTTCCGCCGATATGAATATGGATCTTGAAGTGCCACTTCCCGTCTGGCCCGAAGTACCAGTACCATCCGCTCGACGGTATCCCGTACTGCCATTGCCCATTCTCCCAGTACCATGTTCCTCCCGAACCCCAGCCGAAGAACGGCGGGTACGGGCAGCACCAAGAGGGAGGGGCGTAGCTTGGTGGGGGAGGAGTGTAGCTTGGTGGAGGCGGGGTGTAACCGGTCGGTGGAGTGTACCCGTAACCCGCGACGATGGTGAACGAGGTCCATGCGGTCACCCATGTCGACTGGGGAGTGATCCCCATGATCTGTCCCTGGATACCCTGCGGGGCGACCTGGGGATATGGCTCACCGTATGCAGTAGGCGTGAGGTTGAGCGGGGTTAAGCTGGCAAAGATCTGCAGCTGTTCCAACCCGATAGGGGGAGCAATCACGAACTGGTAGTTTGCATCTGGGAGGACGTGCGTTCCCGCGGTGACAAAATTGTTTTGCGAGTAGGCGTTTGGGAAGACCAGGCGCACGATCCCGTCCGGTTGCAGATCGTACAGGTAGATGTACGCTTGCTGGTTCACCGTAAAGTAGATCTGCGCGGTCTCGCCGACCATGTAGGTCGATTTATTCGTCCACACGTTCACCGTGAGCGACCCCGGATTTGGCGAGGGGATAATCCCGAGTGGGGTTGGCGTTTCTTGTGCACTGACCAGTATCGATCCTCCGATAAGTCCGATGAGGAGGATGGTTAGGATTAAGCTAAGTCGAATCTTCATCTCTATCACCTCGCGCAATCTACACCCAACCACTCGTACAAGTTTCAG
>JAUWNS010000105.1 GCA_030612485.1 Candidatus Bipolaricaulota bacterium | reverse complement strand
TCTTTTGTTGCCACAAAGAGAAGCTCTTCCAGTAACCGACGGGGTCATCCATATCCGGGAGGCACGCGCTGTAGACGAAGTCCTCGTACTCGGATAAGCCCATCTCGGCATCCTGCGCGTAGGCATTCGTTGGGTAGAGGGTCCCCACCCAGCGGAACTCGCCCCTTGCCGAGCGCTGCATCACGGTCTTCATGATGTCGCGTTGCGCCTGACTGGAGAGGACCATCTTCTCCGGTGGGACGTTAGTCAGCGCCTTAGTGTTCTCCGAGCTCATGAGGGAGATGCTCGCATCGTACGTCTCGACAGCGAGCTTAAGCGGCTCGGGCACGTGCTTCAGTTGTTCATCCGAACTGTGCCGGAAGGTCAGTGCGTTCATCCCAGGGAGCCGCACGAAAGAGAGAGGATACCCTCCCGCCTGCAGAACCTTGACGAGGATCTCCTTCAGCAGCGGCTCTGCAATGGGGCCTCCTTGGATCAACACCCTGTCCCCCGGTCGAATCGCCACCGAGTAGTTGACCAATACGTCCGCTAATTTCTCAACCCGTGGATCTGGCATCTATCTATTCCTCCTTGAATTACGTATCGCTCGCCACGGTCGCTTGTCGTTCTGGCCCGTGCAAACTAGCGATTGAGAGGTGGTCGACGCTTGGAACGAGGATACCTCGTGTGCCGGGGAAGGGATGCAAATGGGAGCGATAATTCCATTACCCCGTGGTGTTCAGCAAGCCTCGCCGTCTCACCGCGTTCGCCGAACCTGTTTACCAACCATACGATGGAAGACCAGATTATCCCCCCTGCGATGCTCCCAAGCGCCACCCACAGGGATTCCGCGTGCAGGGTTATCGGGGCCTTGAGGTAGATCAAGAACGCTCCTCCTCCGCATAACAATAGGGAGCCCAGGATACGGATGATCATTCTTGTTCTCTGGCGGATAGAGGTGTAAACAATGCTGGCAATCCCCAAAACGAGCATCGCGATCCCTAACTCCGCGGATGTGGTGATGCGGTAGTTTGCTGTGATGAAGATCGCTGCACCGAGAAGGATCGCCCCCCATAGGCGTGTCGGCCAGTGTGCGAATCCCGGTAGATCACCGGCTGCTGCTGATCTCTTCTGTGTGGGCAAGAACTCGGGTTCCGATATCATGATCGCTGCCAGAATTGCTAGCAGGAGCCCCCCGATTATTCCCACTACACGGTCATTGCTCAATAGCCACAGGGAACACAGAGTAGCGACGATGAACTGATAGACCTGGAATACCCTCGCCCGGAGGATCTCCTTCTTGCCTGACGTTCCCTCCATTGTCCCTCCTTCCGTGTTGTCGTCAGTCTGGTATTTGCGTTTCTTGCGCCCATAAGCAGACCAGATTCAGGCAGACCTGCGTCGCCTTGGCCATGTCCTGCAGGCTGACCCATTCGAGCGGTCCGTGGACGTTGTGCATCCCGCAGAAAAGGTTCGGTGTCATGAGGCCCATCTCGGTCAGGCGGGCTCCGTCCGTTCCCCCGCGGATAGGGGTGATGATCGGCTCGATCTTTTCTTTCTTGATCGCCTCGATCGCGAGTTCGACCGGGCGCATCTCGTTCTCGATCCAGTAGCGCATGTTGCGATACTGAGGGGTGATAGTGCATTCGATCTTCGCCCGCGGCTCGGCAAGGGCCAACCTCTCTGCCACCGAACGGATCAGATCTCCATGTGACTTCAGTCCGTCAAGCTCGAAGTCGCGGAGGATGAAGTAAAGTCTGGCATATGCCGCCGTCCCGCTTACCCGGTAGGGATGGATGAATCCCTCGCGTTCGTCCGTCGTCTCTGGAGTGCGGGTCTGTTCTGGAAGGGCCTCGACAAACCTGGCGGCGAGCTTGAGGGCGTTCACCATCTTGCCCTTTGCCGTTCCCGGGTGGATGGAGACCCCGGTGATCTCGACCACTGCCTTGTCGGCGGAGAAACTCTCGTAGATCACCTCGCCGAGTGCTCCCCCATCGATTGTGTAGGCCACATCGGCGGCGAGGTCCTCGAGTGTGAGGTGGTCGACCCCGCGGCCGATCTCCTCATCCGGGGTGAAACAGAGGCGAAGTGGGCCGTGTGGAATCTCCGGATGTGAGAGAAGGTGGGAGGCGAGGGTCATAATGACGGCGACACCCGCTTTGTCATCCGCCCCGAGGAGGGTGGTCCCGCCCGCAGTCACGATATCTTCGCCACGCTTCTCTGAAAGACCCGGCGCTGTCTCTTCGTTCAAGATCTTGCTCGGATCGTCGGGAAGGGTGATTGGTGAGCCGTCGTGGTTTCGGTGGACGATCGGCTTTACGTTGGCCCCACTGAGGGCGGGGGCGGTATCGGCATGTGCCAGGAGCGCCACCGTCGGTGTCTGTGCGTTGGGGGCTGTCGATGGTATCGTCGCGAGGAGGCACCCGTAATCGGTGATCCGGGCGTCGGATGCGCCCATCTCGTCGAGTTCTTGCTTGAGGAGGCGCAGAAGGTCGAGTTGCCTTTCGGTAGATGGAGCTTCGTTGGAGGTTTCATCGCTCTGGGTGTCGATTTTAACGTAGCGCAAAAAGCGCTCCTCAAGCTCAGGTAAGTAGTGTTGGGACAAAATTGCTCCTTTCTCGATGATCAGTAGGCCCGGGCGAAGTAGGCGAGCCCGATCGCTGGCTTTCCGCAGACAGGGCAGGTCGCGCCGTTGGCGTTCCAGCCCTTGTTCTCTTCTAGAGGGAAGCAGCGAGAGGAAGCCTTGGTTTCCTCCTTGATCTTTCCCTCACATTCAGCAGTGCCACAGTGAGGGATCAAGGCCCAGCCCTCCTTGACGATCTCCTTCAGCTCGTCGTAGGAGCTCGCCTCGTGCAGGTTGGCATCGCGAAAGGCAGTTGCCTGAGCGAGCAAGTTCTCTTGTATCTCATCGAGAATGCTCGTCACCGCTGGGACGAGTTGATCCATGGGGATCGATCCCTTCCCCTCCCTTCCTGGAATATCGCGGCGGGCGAGGAGCACACTCCCTTTTTCGATGTCCTTTGGGCCAACCTCCATCCGGAGAGGAACCCCGCGCATCTCCCAGTCGTTGAACTTGAACCCCGGGGTCAGTCCCTCGCGTGAATCGATGTGGACGCGTACCGCAGCGGCGGTGAGCTTCTCACGGATCTGTGCGATTGCCTCCATCACAAGAGTTTTCTGCTCGTCGGTCTTCCAGATCGGGACCACAACCACCTGGATCGGCGCCAGGCGGGGAGGGAGGCGAAGTCCGGTGTCGTCGCCGTGGGCCATGACGATTCCCCCGACCATGCGGGTGCTCACTCCCCATGAGGTCGTGTAGCAGTACTGCAGATCGTTATTCTCATCGAGGAACTTGATGTCGAATGCCTTCGCAAAGTTCTGCCCCAAGTTGTGCGATGTCCCCGACTGAAGCGCCCACTTATTTCCCATCATTGCCTCAATGGTGTAGGATCTCTCTGCCCCGGCGAACTTCTCTTGCGTACTCTTCCTCCCCTTGATCACGGGGATCGCCGCCTCATTGATCGCGAAGTCGGCGTAGATATCGAGCATGCGCATCGTCTCTTCCTGCGCCTCCTGTGCGGTGGCGTGCGCTGTGTGTCCCTCCTGCCAGAGAAACTCCGTTGTGCGTAGGAAGAGGCGCGGGCGCATCTCCCAACGGACGACGTTCGCCCATTGGTTGATCAGGAGAGGAAGATCACGGTAGGACTGGATCCACTGAGCGTAGGCGTGGCCAATCACCGTCTCCGAGGTTGGACGCACGACGAGCGGCTCTTCCAGCTCCTTCCCCCCCCCGTGGGTGACGATCGCAAGCTCCGGGGCGAACCCCTCGACGTGCTCAGCCTCCTTCTCGATGAAGCTCATCGGGATGAGCAGCGGAAAGTACGCGTTCTTGTGGCCGGTTGCCTTGAATCGCTTATCGAGACCGGCTTGAATCGCCTCCCACAGCTCGTAGCCGTAGGGCTTGATGATCATGCAGCCACGCACCGGTGCGTTATCGGCCAGGTCCGCCATTCGCACTACATCGGTGTACCACCGGGAGTAGTCTTCGCTTTGTGGGGTTACGCCTTTCATTGCCATACCGATTTTCCCTCCGTTTTCAAATCAATGAGTCGTCAGGATAAGCCTGACGCTTCTCTTGAATGGTCCTTGTAGAGCCTTTCTCGCCTTAAAACAAGCGTTGTAAGTGTACCCGTTTCTCGGACTGGGAAAAACTGTCCAAGAGAGGGCTGGTTCAGAGAAGGTCGGGGTCTACAGTTATAACCGGTGTACCTTGAGGAAGTTGGTCCGTCCGATGCCCAGTGGTATCCCACCGGTGATAACAACGAGTTCTCCCGGTTGTGCGAGGTGCAAGTCAAGGACGGTGCGTGCCATTGTCTCGATCATCTCATCGGTGTCTTCGTGCTGTGGCACAAGGACCGGTCTTACGCCCCATGTCAGAGCTAGCCTTCGATAGGTAGTCTCATTGGGAGTGATGGCCATGATAGGTTTTCTTGGGCGCTCTCGCGCGACCTGGCGGGCCGTGTAACCGCTCCATGTGGAGGTGACGATCAACCGTGCACCGAGTTCCTTGGCGATCGTTGCCGTGGCATCGCTGATAGCATCGGTTATCGGGTGCGTGTGTTCAACATCCGTGAAGCTCACCGGATCCACCCAACGGAGCATCTTCTCCTCAACTGTAGAGGAAATCTTCGTCATCATCTCCACCGCGCGCACGGGATAGTGACCGGTTGCGGTCTCCCCGGAGAGCATCACCGCATCGGTCCCGTCGAGGATTGCGTTCGCTACGTCGCTCGCCTCCGCGCGGGTGGGAGTAGGGTTTGCGATCATCGACTGCAGCATCTGTGTGGCCGTAATCACTGGCTTCCCCACGGCATTGCACTTGCGGATGATCTCCTTCTGATGAAGCGGGACCTCCTGTACAGAGACCTCTACTCCCAGGTCTCCGCGCGCCACCATCACCGCGTCTGTCGCCTCAAGGATAGCGTCGAAATTCTTCAGCGCTTCACGTTTTTCGATCTTGGCCACGATCGGAATAGCATTCTCTTCCCCGGCTTCGTGGTAGATCAGAAAGCGTAGCGCATCGATATCGTCCTTTCCACGCACGAAAGAAAGAGCGATGAAGTCGACCCCGTGTTTGATGGCGAAGGCGGCATCTACCCGGTCCTTCGGTGTGAGTGATGAGAGGTGTGATTCACCGCACAAGGCGCTGCGTGGTGCGGCAACCCCTTTGTGAGATAGGAGTTCGCCCCCCACGATGACCCGGCAGACAAGCTCATCCGCTCCTTTCGCCTCGATGCCGAATTCGAGAGCCCCATCGTCGAGAAGGAGGGGGTCACCCACACGAATATCGCTGATCAGATCCGGATGAGGGAGGTTCACTACGTTCTCTTTCCCCGTTACCGGACGGGTGGTGAGGACCAGTCGATCACCGGCTTTCAGGATGAGTGGCTCAGGATTGATAGTTCCGACGCGGAGTTTTGGGCCCTGCAAGTCAGCCATGATCGCGATAGGCGCATCCTCTTCCTGGGCGATGCGACGGATCGTGGTGATATCCTCTGCGTGCTCGTTATTTGTTCCATGCGAGAAGTTTATCCGCGCCACATCCATCCCCGCATCGACCAGTGCCCGTAGCGTCTCCTCATCGCGTGAGGAAGGGCCAATCGTGCATACGATCTTCGTGCGTGTATTATTCAATCCACCATCTCCCTGATCAGCTGTCGATCTATTGTACGCCTTTCTTCCTGATAGGAAACCTCTGGCGTGGAATGGCAAAAAAACGCTAAAAAACTATTGACTTTCCTATCGTTTCCTGTTACAATAAATAGGGGATTTTAACCTAGAAATCCTTGGCAATTATAAGAAATGATATTTATGTGCCAAAGTAGAATTATGGTTGTTATCACAAATGGTTGAGACATGCGTGTGCGGAAAGCACCCGCTCCCTGAAAGGAAAGCCTATCAGGTTATGTCGATACTCGAAAGAGAAGGAGGTGGTGCAGTAGTTAGGTTTTTCTAGTTCGTCAAGGCGCGTTGGTTTTGGTGTTTGTCAAAGTTTACAAGGAGGTAGTCTTGAAGAGGATGTTAGTTGTTGCTGTTTTGTTGGCGTTGTTTGTTTCCGTTTGTGCGATGGGGCAGCAAACCCTGGAAACCGTGCTGGCTCGTGGTAAGTTGATCGTCGGCGTCAATGCGACTCTGCCGGGTTTTGGCGCCTTGGATGCAACGACCGGTGAATTCGATGGGTTCGATGTGGATTACGGTAGAGCAATCGCGGCTGCGATCGGTGTGGATATTGAGTTCATTCCCTTGACCGCAGGGGAACGCCTCACTGCGTTGCAGACTGGTCAGATCGACGTCCTGATCCGCAACACCACTTGGACGCTCACCCGCGATTCCAAAGCCCTCGGGCTAGACTTTTGTCCAACCACGTTCTACGATGGCCAAGGAAGCGAGCAAAAACAACCTCCCTAAAAACATCGTTTGTGCCTACGTCCTGTCCGGCCGGCAGACAGCCAGGATTTTGTAGTTCCACTCACCGTGGAAGTCTGCTCGGACAAGGTTTATTCCGGCTATTTCCTCATCAGTGACCTTGATCCCTTTTTCATAGACGTTTTCATCGAGCACTGCTCGTATCTCCAGGCCCTTCGTTGTTGTGGTGCTCGCGATGAGTTTCACGACCGTTTCTCGCGTAATCAAAGGTTTGCCCCGCCAGTTCTTTGAGATGTAGCTGAACATCTTATGCTCAATCTTGTTCCACTTGCTTGTTCCGGGAGGAAAATGGCTGACACTGATTTCCATGTCGAGTTCTGTTGCCAGTTCCTGCATCTTTACCTTCCAGAGTCGAACTCTATGACCGTTGCTTCCGCCACAGTCAGCCGTGATGAGCAGCTCTCGGGCATGTGGATATGCTTCCTTACCCATTATGTACCACCAGGATCGAATACTGTGGACCGCAAACTCAGCGGTGTCCGCACTGATGCCGACACTTACCCATCCCTTATTCTTCGACAAGTCATATACGCCATACGGTGAGACCTTCCCCAGACTCTTATCGGGAAAGTCGTGCACTTTCACCTCTGTGGGGGCGCCTTTCTTGTGGTATTCCCTGCCCGCATTTTTGAACTCTCCGATGTTCTCCTTCTTCTTGGTATCGACTGAGATAACCGGGCTTTTGCGGGACTGGAAGCACTTCACGCTTTCGTAGATGTACTGGAATTGCGCGTCTCTATCAGGATGATTCGCGCCTTCCTTGCTCTTCTTGTTGGACTGCAGACTGTAGTCCAGATCGGCAAGCAGAGTGCAGACGCTGCGCTGACAGATATTGTATCCTTTCTTCCTCAGCTCATCCGACAGATTGTAGGTGCTCCTGGATGTCCACCGTAACGGGGATTGCGGATCGCCACGACTCATGGGTTCGAGCAGTGACTCCAGATCATCAAGCAGGCCCTTGTAAGTGTCCGTCAGTTTCTTCCTGCCGCCACCCTTGCGCCGAATGCGATCATCCGGCGGCCACCCGCTGTCACCCAGTTCCAAGAGCCCTTTTCGTACTGTCTTTGGGTCAATGCCCGTGGCCTGTGAGACCACAGTGATTCCGCCCCACCCGTAGCTCTTGGCTTCTGTTGCGGCCCACATCCTGCGGCTTTTTTCATTCAAACAGCCCGAAAGACCACAATACTTCGCTCTGATATCGTCTATCACTTCTTCCCTTGGGAGTGCCATGGCGTCATCATACCACATCCGCTCAAACTATGGAAGTTATTTTTGCTCGCTTCCTAACTGAGCCAGATGGAACTGAAACTACGCCAGATGGAACCGTGACTGAGCCGACTGGAACCGTGACCACGCCGGATGGAAGTGAGACATATGCTGGAGGGCAGGATGCATTCTTGCTCGTGTTCAAGCCGTCGCCGCAAGAGAAGATGGATTAAAAACATATACGCCCGAGAGGATTCGAACCTCCGACCTTCGCATCCGGAGTGCGACGCTCTAATCCACTGAGCTACGGGCGCGTGAAAGTGGCGGAGGGGGCGAGATTCGAACTCGCGGACGAGCTATGAACCCGTCGACGGTTTAGCAAACCGTTGTCTTGGA
>JAUWNS010000039.1 GCA_030612485.1 Candidatus Bipolaricaulota bacterium | reverse complement strand
TAGTGACCATTGGAAAGAGATGGTAATTCCTAATAACTGGCGGCTCGCTGGCTTGGAGAATTACAACGGCGTTGCCTGGTTCCGCCAGCGTTTTTCCTTTTCTCCGAACGCGGGAAAACGTGTGTGGCTGCGCTTCCTCGGGGTCGATTATTTCGCACAGGTCTGGCTTAACGCTCGCTACCTGGGAGCTCACGAGGGGTGCTTTCAACCGTTTGAGTTTGATATTACCGAAGTGGTGAAGCCGGGTGAAAATGAGCTCGTAGTCCGCGTAGATTCCCCTAAAGAGACTCCGGGCGAAGAATGGCCGGACAAGAAACACTTGATCAAAGGAGTGTTCAATCATCATGACTGCCGCCCCGGCAGCTGGGATCCGGACCAGGGGCAGGATGGCAATACAGGCGGCATCTGGAACAGCGTCCTGATCTACGAGACAGGCAATATCCGGATCGAGTCTATGAGAATTGTCTCTCTCCTGCTTGATGACGGCACCGCAGCGCTTACCCTCGACGTTGGCGCCGAAAACTATGGGAAGGGACCGAGGATGGTAGAGGCAAGCCTCAAGATCCAGCCCGATAACTTCATGGGTGAGCTACTTACTCGAAAGTGGGAAGAGCTCCTTCCTCCGGGAAGGACGGAGATCCATCGTGTGGTGCAGATAAAGAATCCCAGCCTATGGTGGACATGGGAGCACGGTGAGCAGAACCTCTATCGGGCAGAGCTTAGGCTCTATCAAGATCAGCAGCTCCAGGATGAGCGGATCGAGCGATTCGGCGTCCGAGAGGTGACGATTGATAAGGAGCACGGTTGGAAGTTAAACGGGAAGCCCTTCTTCCCCCGGGGAACGAACGTCATCCCCGCTCAATGGCTCGCGGAATATGACGAGGCGAAGATCGCAAAGGATATCGCGCTTCTCCGTGACGCTAATGTCAACGCCGTACGCGTTCACGCCCACGTAACGCGATCAGAGTTCTATGAGGCGTGTGACGAAGCCGGAATCCTCGTGTGGCAGGATTTCCCCCTCCAATGGAGCTATGAGGAAAGCGAGGGGTTTTACAATAACGCGGCCAGGCAGCTCCGGGAGATGATCGCGCTTCTTTACAATCACCCCAGTATCGGGGTGTGGTGCTGCCACAACGAGCCAAGCACGAATACGGGAACGCTTGACAATTTCCTCTACCAGGTGGCAAAGGAGGCTGACGGAAGCCGGTACATAGAGCACCATTCCGACTACCGTGAACATCCCTACCCGGGCTGGTATTACGGCCACTGGACCCTTTTCGCCAGCGTGCCAGGGGCACCGTTCGTCAACGAGTTTGGGGCACAGGCTCTCCCGAACCTCGAGACGATGAAACGGATGCTTCCCACGGAGAAATTGTGGCCTCCAGATTGGGAGGCCTGGACCTACCACGACTTCCAATACGATCAGACATTCAACGTTGCTGAAATCCGGACAGGGGATTCGTTAGAGGAGTTCGTGAAAAACAGTCAAGAATACCAATACAGGCTCCTGAAGCTTGCCGTCGAATCCTACAGGCGTGCCCCCCGGATGACGGGGATCTTCCAGTTCATGTTCATGGACCCTTGGCCAGCTATCACCTGGAGCGTGGTGGACTACTGGCGCAATCCCAAAAAGGGGTACAAAGCCCTTCAGCTTGGATTCCAACCGGTGCTGATCTCTTTACTCCACGGGCGGGACCGGTTTGTCGAAGGCGCACGCGATGCTTTTCTCCTTGAGAAGATAGAGATTGTCAATGATCTCCATCGGGATTTCCCTTGCGCGGTGGTGCACGTCTGGCTCGATAATGAAAAGGGCAAGTCACTCATTGACGAGACCCACACCGTTGATATCCCTCGTCATGAGCGAGTTCACGTCATCACCCCAATGCTGGAAAAACACCTATGGTCGCTTCCCCAAGGTGCCTTGCCGGGCCACTACACCCTCCATGGCGAGGTGTACTACAAGGAAGAGATGATCTCGGAGAATGAAGAAGGATTCGTCGTTTTATCAAGGAGATAATGACCAAAATATCGGGAGGTAACGTGGAGATTAAGGCGGTGATCTTCGATCTGGACGGGGTGATCGTCGATACGGCAAAACACCACTACCACGCATGGAAACGGTTGGTAGAGGAATTGGGAATCCCATGTCCTCTGGAGCGCAAGGACGAAGTACGAGGCATCTCCCGTTTTCATGCCCTTAAGATTGTGCTTGCTGGGCACGCTGTCTCCGAGGAAGAAGCCGAAAGACTTGCATCACTCAAGGACAGCTACTACCGCGAGATGATCTGCACGATCGGCCCCAGCGACCTCCTTCCAGGGGTGCGCGCCATTCTCGATGATCTTGACAAGAGAGGGATAGGGATCGCTGTGGCCACCGTGTCCCGCAATGCCGAGACGGTCCTTTCTAGTCTGGGTATTCTAGACGAGCTCGATGTCCTCGCGAGTGGGAACAGTGACGCGAGGAGCAAGCCCGCTCCCGATCTCTTCCTATATGCTGCCGCGCAACTCGGTATCCCTCCATCTGAGTGCCTGGTCATCGAGGACGCCCCCGCAGGTATTGAAGGGGCGCAGGCGGCCGGTATGTGGGCGGTCGCCCTCGGCCCAAGGGATCGTTTCTACAACGTACGTCCCGATCTTATCCTCCCGTCTCTGGAAGGGATCTCCTACGAGGAGATCCTCTCCTTCCTGAAGGAAGAGCAAGATAATGCAACCCCATGGTTGGTGAAGGAGACAGGATTCGAGCCAACCAGGCAGAATCAATCTGAAACGGTCTTCACCGTGGGAAATGGATACCTGAGCACACGGGGGAGCCTGGAGGAGCGATACCCTAAGAATCTCCCTGCTACTCTGTTGAGCGGTCTCTACGATGAGATCCCCATCTTCCATACGGAGCTCGCAAACGCTCCCGATTGGACCTGTGTTCACCTCCACGTCGAGGAAGAGCCCTTCTCGCTTCATCGAGGAAAAGTCCTTCTGCATGAACGGACTCTGGATCTGCGCGACGGAATATTGAGGCGGAGGGTGCAATGGAGGAGCCCACAGAAGCAGACCGTGGAGATTCAGACAATGCGGTTCACCTCCATGGCCGATCCACACCTCTGCGTCCAGTTGTACGCGGTCACCGCACTCGATTTCGATGGAGAGGTGAAGCTCCAAACATGGCTGGACGGAAAGGCGGAGAACCCAGGCATTCCTCCCTTCCCCGAGGTGGGACTCCTCCACTGGGAAGGACTTTCCCAGGGATCGCTAGATCCCCGAACGATCTACCTCGGGACACG
Source organism: Candidatus Bipolaricaulota bacterium (assembly GCA_030612485.1). The sequence goes on along the minus strand of JAUWNS010000039.1, from coordinate 13,778 downwards.
CACACGCTCCTCCCAGACCGAACTAGGAATGGCTACAGGACTCGTGTTAGAGGGGGTTCCAGAGGGGAAGATCCACATACATGAAGGAGCATGTCCAGGCCTCGATTTAACGTGTCATCTGCGCAGGGGACAGACCGTCGTGGCTGTCAAACTGACCACCGTCTTTACATCTCTCGAAGAGAAGAACCCGGTCAAGGCGTCCTTGCTGAAACTAGAAGAGGCCAGAGATAACGGGTACGCCACCATCATGAGAGAACACCGGGAGGCATGGGCCAGGCTCTGGGAGGAGTGCGACGTGAGGATCGAGGGAGACGAGCAGGCCCAGAGAGCGGTACGCTTCAACCTCTATCACCTCCTCATCGCCGCTCCGCGCACCGAGCGAACGAGCATCCCCGCTAAGACCCTCTCCGGGTTCGGCTACCGGGGGCACGTCTTCTGGGATACCGACACCTTTATCCTCCCTTTCTTTGCATTCACCCAACCCGAGGTGGCCCGGCGTGCCCTTCTCTACCGTTACCACACCCTTGCAGGAGCGCGCGAGAAAGCGCAACTGGCCGGATACGAGGGGGCGATGTTCGCATGGGAGAGCGCAAGGGATGGCCGCGAAGTCACCCCCCGCTGGGTGCCGGATAAGGATGGTTCCCCGATCCCGATCCTCTGCGGAACGCTTGAACACCACATCAGTGCCGACGTCGCCCACGCCGTATGGCAATACTGGCAAGCAAGTGAAGATGATGAGTTCATGCAGGATTTTGGAGCAGAGATTATCCTGAGCACGGGCCGATTCTGGGCAAGCCGCGTGGAATACGACAACGAACGGGAAAGCTATCTCATCCGCCACGTCATCGGCCCGGACGAGTACCATGACGACGTAGACAATAATGCCTTTACAAATGCGATGGCTTGCTGGAACCTCAAAACCGGCCTTAAGGTCTGGACATGGCTTGCGGAACGCTCGCCGAAGAAAGCGGAAGAACTACAATCCAAGATCGAGCTAGCCGAAGAAAGAATTCAAGAATGGAACGACATCGCCGACCGCATCGAATTCCATCATGATCAAGAGACCGGTCTCATCGAGCAATTCGACGGTTACTTCTCGCTTGAGAAGATCGACATCAACGCCATGGAGCCACGCACACGCTCTATCTATGACATTTTTGGTCCAGAAAAGATACGAACATCCCAGGCCATCAAACAACCGGACGTCCTCATGCTCCTCTGTCTTCTCCCCACGGAGTTCGACGAACGAACCCTACGAGCCAACTGGGAGTACTATGAATCCCGCACTGATGATACGTACGGTTCCTCCCTCAGCCCAAGTATTCAAGCCATTCTGGGATGCAAGGTTGGAGAAACCGAGAACGCCTATGAGCATTTCCTTCGCGCGACCCTCGTTGATTTGGAGGACAGTCGCGGGAATACTGTGGACGGGATCCACGCCGCCTCGGCAGGGGGCGTGTGGCAGGCCCTGGCCCTCGGGTTCGGTGGCCTGCGGATCACCCCAGAGGGACCACGTGCCTGGCCTGTGCTCCCCGAAAGTTGGCACCGTTTGCGATTCTCTATACACTATCATGGTCAAAGGTTCTCCTTTGATCTCACCCCGGGAATGCGTGGTCCGATAAAACCAACGCAGATCTTGCCGGGAGGGGATAGGGGATGAGCCATCGGTCTATAAGACCTACCGATGGATAGGGAAGAGCAACGCTCCTTCTTGGCAACGGAAAAACCACGAGAGATCAAGGCCTTCCCTTGATCATCATAGGGATGTGAGTATGATTTCCCCCATAAACACACGGCAGGAGGAGTGAATGAGGCTAGAAGATTACATCGAAATCATCGGAGAGGAAACCATCGTCCAGATACATGCAGCGGCTCAACCGCTTCGTGACCAGAGCGTCCTACATATAAATGCCACCTATCACGGGGGCGGTGTAGCGGAAATGTTGCGAACGATCGTTCCATTGATGAACGAGATGGGTCTGGATGCAGATTGGAGCTTGTTGTACGGTGAACCAGAACTCTTTCACATGACTAAGAAGATTCACAATGGGATACAGGGCGAAAAGGTGGAATTAACGCAAGACGATCTAGCAACATATTACTCTGTGAATAAGACGTTCGCCCGTTATACCCCGATTTTTCACGATACGGTAATCGTTCATGACCCTCAACCACTCCCTATGCTCCAGTACCGAAAGAAAAGCCGCCCATGGATCTGGCGTTGTCATATAGATCCCTCCACCCCCAATAAAGAGGTCTGGGAAACCCTGAAGCCTCTCATATCTTGTTATGATGCGATGGTTGTCTCCTCGGAATCGTTCAAGAAGCCTGAGCTTTCGATACCTACTTACATCATCCCGCCTGCTATCGATCCCTTTTCCCAGATCAACCTTGATCTCTCACCCGATGAAGTCAAAGGAAAACTCGCCGAATACGATATCCCACAGGATAAACCGCTCATCGTCCAGGTCTCCCGATTCGATAAGTGGAAGGATCCCCTGGGGGTACTCGAAGTCTTCCGGCGGGTACGCAAGGAGACCAATTGTAGACTCGTAATGTTGGGGAACATGGCATCCGATGATCCAGAAGGACCACAGATCTACGCTGAAGTCGCAGCGCAGGCAGGAAAACTCGATGGGGTACAACTGGTCACCCAGTCCGACCCGCTTCTGGTTAACGCCCTCCAGCGTAGTGCAGCGGTGGTGGTACAGCTCTCCAGGAAGGAGGGATTTGGGCTGACCGTCTCCGAAGCGCTCTGGAAGGGTACCCCAGTCGTGGCAACACGGGTGGGTGGAATTTCGTTGCAGATCGAGGACGGCCGTACCGGGTTCCTGGCCGACTACGCAGATTACGGCACGATCGCCGAGCGGGTGCTACGCGTTCTGAACGATCCGGAACTCGGCGACAGTCTCGGCCGAGAAGGGAAGGAACAAGTACGAAAGCACTTCTTGATGCCCCGTCTCCTCCAAGATTGGTTGAAGGTCCTCGCTCAGGTGCGATAAGACAGTGGAAGAAAGGGAGCGATTGTGCCAGAGCTGAGGCGGGATTCAATGAATGGTCGGTGGACCGTCATCGCCCCGGAACGGGGCAAACGTCCGTCAGACTACCTGGATAAAGAAGAGGGGACCGAAGAACGAATCCCTGAGAACTGTCCATTTTGCCCTGGCAACGAGCACATGACCCCACCCGAGATCTACCGGCTAAACGGAGAAGACGGACGCTGGCGGGTGCGGGTGGTCCCGAACAAGTTCCCAGCGTTGCAGGATTACCCGCAGCTTGACCACACCACACAAGGCAAGGTCTTCGAGAGCATGAACGGAGTTGGTGCCCACGAAGTGGTGATCGCTTCTCCAGAACACACAAGGGATATCCCCGACCTCCCGCTCGACCAGGTCGAGGCGATCGTCGATACCTACATCCTGCGGCTAAAAGACCTCATGGCAACGAGCGCCCATCGTTACGTCCTCCTGTTCAAGAACCACGGGAAGACGGCCGGCGCATCGCTCGCTCACCCGCACTCACAGATCATCGCTACCCCGCTCATTCCAAGCGAGGTCCAAACACGGTTACAGTCATCAAAAGTCCACTACAAAGAGCATAATCGTTGCCTCCTCTGTGATCTCACCGCAGAGGAACTCCGCGTTGGGGAGCGGATCATCGAAGAGGTCAACGGCTATGTGGTAGTCGCCCCGTACGCGTCGCGTTTCCCATTCGAGCTGCGAATCTCGCCCCGGGTTCATGCGCACGATTTCACTATGCTCAGCAAAGATGAAAGACAGGGTTTGGCGCAGCTACTCCAACGAACACTGGCCCGGTTAAAAGGCCTTCTCAACGATCCACCATACAACATCATCCTACAAACTGCGCCAAACCTCGTCCTAATAGAAGAGTATCCGTGCACACAGATTTCCCTGGCCGATTACTACCATTGGCACATCGAGATCATCCCCCGCTTGACCACGATGGCCGGGTTCGAGTGGGGGAGTGGTGCCTTCATCAACCCTACCCCTCCCGAGGCGGCAGCCCGTTACTTACGAGATACAGATCTTTCCACGTAACACGCTCAACGAACCAGCAGAAAAGGGTATCAATCTGTTGCTCTCGTTCGAACACGTGTGCTCTAACCCCTTTCCGTTCCTTGACAGAACCGGATGATGCCTGTATAGTGAGTTAGTTTCTTCTGAAAAGGAAGTAAAGCGGATGCGAACACCAAAAGGGAATCAAAAGATGATTCGCAACCATAATCGTGGTCTGGTGATCAATCTCCTTCGCACCTCCGGTCCGATGTCCCGCACCGATCTCGCTCGCCACACCGGACTCGCCCCCTCCGCTCTCACCCGGCTCATACGGACGTTCCTCGCTGAGGGAGTAGTCGAGGAAATCGGCAAGACCGAGTCCAACGGTGGCCGGCGCGCGATCCTCATCTCATTCAATCCGCACTACGCCTACACCATCGGCGTCAAGGTCGAGCGCTCTCGCCTGCTAGCAGCACGGGTCGATCTCGCCGGCCAAATCTGCGCCCGCCATACTATCACTCTGGAGGAGGCACCGCAGCCAGAGGAGGTTGTAGACCAAATCGCAGAGGCGGTCGCGGCAGTACGGCAGGGACGTACCCTCGGTGCGGGAATCGCTGTCTCTGGATTTGTCGATGCCGCACGCGGCATCGACCTCTTCTCCCCCCTCTTGGAGTGGCGTGACGTACCTCTCGGCGAGCCGCTTGCAAGAGTGCTCGAACTCCCTGTATGGGTGGAGAACGACGTAAACGCCCTCACCCTGGCGGAGTGTTGGCACGGCGCAGGACATCGGTTTCGCAACTTTGTGTGCATCACAGTGGGGGAGGGGATCGGAGCTGGGGTCGTGATCGGGGGCGAACTGTACCGTGGTGCCTTCGGCGGTGCCGGCGAGGTCGGGCACATCACAATCGATCCCAGTGGCCCTCGTTGCCGTTGCGGCGAACACGGGTGCCTCGAGGTGTACGCCTCGGATAAGTTCCTGGAAGAGGAAGCTAAGAGGCTGGATCTTCCGGGAATCCCAACTCTGGCTGCCGCCGCTCGTGCGGGAGAGAGTTACGCACAAGACGTCTTCTCCCAGATGGGTCGGTCCCTAGGAATCGGAGCGAAAAATGTGGTCAACCTGTTGAACCCAGAGGCAATTGTCCTTGGCGGGGAACGCATGGATGCCGCCGACCTCTTCCTCCCGAGTTTCGAGGAAGCGGTAAGGCACCACTCATTCCCCGAAGAGGCCAAACAATTGGAGATCATACCGGCAGAACTCGGACCGGATGGGTTCCTCATCGGCGCTGCCACCCTGGTAGCAGCGGAGTTCTTCCGACTGCCCACAGAAAGGATGTAGATTAAAGATGCCAATCACCGTCAAGATCGAAAAGGATAGACGTCCCGTACTGTTAGTGAACGACGAGCCATGGATCGAAGAGATCGGGCTACGAATCCCGATCGACGGACGCTGGCGGAGCGACCGCGATGGAGAGATCGTAGGAGGAGCATGGAACGAGGAACGCGGCGAAGATGAGATCGGAACATACCGTGGATGGCGGCAGGACTACTCCTTTAAGGAAGAACCGCTACTCACCCTTCACCTTCGTGGATACGGAGATGCAATCCTGGTCACGGTTGAACTCCACAGGGAGATCAACGGTCTATCTCAGACGGACTCCTTCGACGACCCGACCTTCCTCACGCCGACCTTCGCTTTCCGCGATGAGCTTCGCTTCTTCCTCGCCACTTTCGGGCTAGGCCTGTCGGGAAACGGATACCCCGGTGGATATTGGCCTACCGTTCAGACCGGCCGCGGCCCTGACGAGCTTCCAGAAGAGGCCTTCGCTCCCCTGGTCTGCTTCTCTGAACGAGGAGCCGTGGCGGTCGCACCGGCAAACTACTTCTTGACGAGCCCTATGGTTCGTATCCAGGGCGGGGTGGGACGGGGGCTGCACGGAGCGGTCGATTCCCTCCCTGCAGGGACGAAGATCGAGACGGCTTTCGCCCTTGGTGAGGATCTCTCCGCGGCACTGATGCACCTGGGTGACTTCCTCCTAGCACGGGGAGGAAAAGAGCGCTCTCAACCGGGAAAAACTCCTCTCACGTCCTCTTTGGGATGGTGGAACGCCTACGGGGGGTACTACACCGAGCTCATCCGTTCTCTCAACGAGCAACAGCTCGAAGCAGAGCTTGAAAGCTTGAAGGAACAGGAGATTCCAATTGGTTACCTCGGCCTCGACCTCTGGTACCCGTACCAAGAGATCGGCCAGGCGATCCAATACATCCCCGATCCGAAGAAGTATCCCCACGGGCTCGCCGAGATCGCCGATCGGGAGAACCTTCCCACGGTCCTTCACCTCTCGGCGCTGAGCCCGAAGAACGCCTACGATGCGGACGGAGCCGATCCCCATTTCTACCGTGAAGTGGCTAAGGAGATCGCTTCTCAGCATGGGATCACCGCTTGGCACGACTGGTTGCGGACCCAACAACACCTGACCCCGGTCTTACGACGTGATCCCGCGGTCGCCGAGCGTTGGTTCGCCGGGATGGCAGAGGCGTTCGCCGGGCAGAGCCTCAGCGTCCTCCTGTGCATGCAAACGATGGGGATGAACCTCGCCTCAACAGTGCAGAAGAACATCACCGTCGCCCGCAGTCACACCTACTTTCTCTTCGCACAGAAGAAGGCACTCGATGCCGCCGCCGCCAGAGGCCACGGGGACCTTCTCAAGGCCTGGACTCCTCCCGGCGATCTACACCGGCAGAACCTGTGGATGGGGATGGTCCTCTACGCGTTGGGAATGATGCCGTTCCACGACCTCTTCCTCTCCCATCCCTCCCCCGATCTCGGCGGGGATTATCCAAAGGAAGAGGCAATCCTGCGGGCACTCTCCTGCGGCCCCGTGGGGATTGGAGATGGACCGGGAATGGTCGATGAGGAGCTGATCGACCGCCTCCTCCTCTCCGATGGTACGCTTGCCCAGCCCGATCATCCTCCGTTCCCTGTAATAGAGACGATCGATCACGATATCGAAGCCTTCTGGACAGAACGGAAGGCCGGATCCGCCCGCTGGATCTACCTCCTTCTCCTCAACACCGCCTCGGAGGAACTCCCATTCTCGCTCGACCCCCCGACCGACAAGGAGTTCATGATCTGGGATGGACTGGAGAATCAGGGCAGAAAGGCAATCGAGGGGCGACTTGCTCCGGGACGGCTCGCCTACTTCGTCCTCGTCCCCCAGCACGAGGGGATCGCTCCCTTGGGATTGTGGAAGCGGTTCGTCCCCGCCCCGACGGGGAGGATCCTCGACCTGAAGTGGGAGGAGGGGTGGCGGATCAGGCTCGACGGTGTCGAGGACGAGTTCGCCATCCTTTCGGAACAGCCGGTGAGTGTTCATACGGACAAGGGAGTGCCCCTTGAACTATCGCACCGAGGTGATCTGTGGATATGCAAGGTAGAAGAACAGGTGCGTGATCTGCATGTATTCAGGAGGTAAAGCGATGCGTAAGTTGATGGCGGTACTGATACTCATGATGCTTCTTTCCGGGGTGGTGTGGGCAGAGAAGGAACCGCTAAACGTGGCCATCGTCTGGCATCAACACCAGCCTATCTACTGGAACAGGTTGACCGGTGAGTACGAGTTGCCGTGGGTTCGGGTGCATGGTGTACAGGAGTACATCGATTCCCCTATGGTCCTGGAGGAGTTCCCCGGGATCCACGTCACTTTTAACCTCCAACCGAGTCTCCTTTGGCAGCTCTTGGACTACGTTGAGATCTCACCTGAGGAGCGGTCTCAAGGAGGGATCTACGGATACATCGGGGCGGTGGACAACCACCTGAAGTGGGTCTGGAAGTTGATTCACGAACCCGGAGCCATAACGCCTGAAGAGCGGGCGAGGATGCAGGAGCAGTTCTTCTGGATCAACGGGTACTTGGGCATGACGACCGCGACCTCCACTCCGAGTCGAGTAAGGGCACGTGGCAGGGCAAGGGCCACATCGGCGAGCCCTCCCACCTTCGCAAACGTTGAAACCTCGGCAGAAACGAAAAGAACGCGCATCCCTCTAACCTCCTCTATATTCTCCCACCCGATGCGTCCTCACTCTGGTGGGGTGAGGCATCCCGCAAAGATCTCGAGGAGATGCAGGGTCGAGTGTTTCGTGGACAGGTCCTCGGCTGTTTCTAAACTACCTACCTTGAGACGGGCATAGAGTGCTTCGTCGTCCACAAGGTCGAGGGCGATCTGCGCGAATCCCTCTTCATCCTCCGGCGCGAAGAAACCGTTCACCCCATCGCGCACGACATCAAGCACGCCCAACTTCCCAATCGCTACTACCGGTGTTCCCGCAGCCATCGATTCCACCAGCACGAGCCCTTGGGTCTCGGTCTTCGAGGAGAAGATGAAGAGATCCGCTGCCTTATACAGGTCGATAAGTCGCGGATGATCGAGAAAACCGCTGAATCGAACCGCTCCGGAGAGGCCGCTTGCCTCCACCTGTTCCTTCAGTTCCTCCCTTATCGGCCCATCTCCAGCCAGGACGAAGATCGCCCTTTCATCCTCATCATGAATCCTCCCGAAGGCGCGCAACAGGAAGGGGAGGTTCTTCTCCATCGCCAGGCGTCCTGCATAAAGAAAGAGGGGAGCCGTTTCCGGGATCCACAGTTCCTGGCGCGGATCCCAAACCGGCTCCTGCTGGAAGAGGGATAGCTTCACCCCAAAGGGGAAGACGTGAATCGGTCGGTGCACCCCGTAGCTCAAAAGCTCCTCCTTGATTGGGGTCGACGGCGCGGTAATCACAGTACAACGGTTGCAGAAGGCAGCGATGATCTTCCCGGCTTCCCTCTCCGGAGGGCGTAGCGGACGAGGGAGATAGTGTCGATCATCCATAAGGTGGGTGTGATAAGTATGAACGTGTGGGATGTGATAGCGCGTTGCTGCACCGACAGCGACGAGCCCCATGGAGAATGGAGTGTGACTGTGAAGAATATCCAGGTCCTTCAAGCTTCGCATCGCCACCCGGCTGTAGGGAAGGGCAACGCGGCTCGCCTTGTGGAAGGCAAACTTCCCCGCGCGAAAGCGAAAAATACGCTCGTCATCATCAGTCGCCCCTTTGTACGCCGGCACGTAGACATAAACCTCGTGCCCGAGCCGCTCCAGATCCTCCTTTAACCAATGGACCGTTGTTGTCACGCCGCTGATCTCCGGAAGGTACGCGTCCGAAAAAAGACCTATCCGCATGATCTCCCTCCCCGTTGGTAGACGATCTTCCCAGCGAGGAAGGTCATATCCACCCGCAATTGATCGATCTGCGTTGGATCCTCGCGCGGGTCCTTGTCGAGGACGACAAGGTCGGCGAGCATCCCCGTCTCGATCCGGCCTTTCTCCTCCTCCTCGAAGGAGAGACGCGCGCCCTCCTCCGTATAGCAACGTATCCCCTCCTCAATCTTAACCCGCTGGCTCTCGTGGGGGGCGTTAACCGCCCAGTGAAGGCCGTACAAGGGCGAGATCGGCATGGAGTCCGAGCCAAAGGCGAGAGGGAGTCCCACTTCAAGAACGAAGTGGTGGGGATCGACCATAGAATCGCGCTCCTTACCCAACCTCTCCTGGTACATCTTTCCCTCACCCGACCAGTTCCCCACGAAATTCGGCTGCATGGAGATGTTCAACCCCAACTCCCTGGCACGTTCGATCTGCGTGCACGTGGGGAGTTCGAAGTGCTCGATGCGATGCCGCAACTCGCGCGAGGTTCCGACAGTTGCGTGTGCGTCCAGGACCTGCTCGATCGCCCGACCGCCGATCGCATGGATCACTGTCTGCAGGCCGGCCCGCTCCGCTCGCTCGATGAAAGAAGCGAGATCCTGTGTGCGGTAGTTCAGTGCACCGTTCTTCCCGGAATCGGTGTACGGCGCATCGAGGGCGGCGTTCCCTGCCCCGATCGACCCGTCGGCGAAGAGCTTCACCCCCCCGAGCCGCAGCCACTCGTCTCCGAATCCGCTCGTCATCCCGAGTGCCTCCAAAGGATCGAGGGCGGGAACCTCCGGGCAGAGGGTGACCCGCAGCCCGATCCTTCCCCTCTCGATCATGTACGCGTGAACCCAGTCGAGGGGGAGCATGGTGTGAATCGAGGTGATCCCGAGCCGATGGGCATAGGACACGGCCGCGTGCAGCGCCGCATGCAGGGTCTCCTCATCCGGAGAGATGGACCGCAGGAGATCGAATGCAGCCTTTTCCCGCACGATTCCGCATTCCTCATCGATCCCGCGTCGATCTATCGAAGGAGGGATCCGTTCCAGGGCGACCGTGTTGGCAACGAGGAGATGCCCATCCAGACGGACCGCGACGAGCGGGCTATCCGGGGCAAGGCGGTCGAGTTCCTCCCGGCTCAAGAAATGGCGATCACCCCACGTGCTCTCGTCCCAGCCGCGGCCGACGACCCACTCCCCACTCCCGCGTTCTCGCACTGCCCCGGCGAGCTGGGCGAAGACCTCTTCTCTCGATAGGCCGGAGAGATCGATGTGAAGACCGATCCTCGCAAGGCCGGTCTGCAAGAAGTGAGTGTGCGAATCGATAAACCCCGGAAGGACGGCCCGGCCTGCCAAATCGATGATCCGCGTCGTATCGCAAGAGGAAAAGAGAACATCCTCCTCGGTCCCAACAGTGAGGATCCTCCCACGCCCCATGGCGACCGAATCCACACCCGGAACCGTAGGGAATACACCCTGCGTTAAGATCGTCTCTACCCTACTCGCTGACATCCTTAACAGGAATCTTAGTACGAAACACGATCGAGGACAACACAGAATAGTCGGGTTGTCACGCGAAGCGGTGCGCGGTATCGTTACTGAGAAGGAGGTTCCAATGTCAGAGTGTGTTCGAATCAGGGAGAGAACGCTCTCCTGCGCCACGATTCACAAGGATCCGACGGAGAACGCCGTCTTCCCATGGTAAGAACCGACCGCGTTGCCCTTATCGTTCTCCTCTCGGTCATCCTCCTCTCTTGGGCCATCGCCGCCTTCCAAGCCTACGAGATTGACCCTCGCGCCTTGGGGAGAGGAACGGCCTACACCGCTGTAGCGGATGGACCGCTCGCCCCACTATGGAATCCGGGAGGAGGAACGGCTTCACCCGGGGTGCACGGCGCGTTCGCCGCCGGCATCTCTTCCGATGGCACCTCTATTCTCCTGCTGGGAGCGTCGATCGCCGCTGCGAACAGCCCGACCGTCATCTGGAACATGGTCCAGAGCGGAGGCGGGGGAGAGATCCTGGGGACCTTCGCCTTCCCCCTGTTCCCGCAGACCAGGCTCGGATGCGGCCTCTCCTACCGATTCAGCGACTCACCAGGAGGAATCTCCTTCCACGTAGGATTACGTCACTGTGGACCCCAGTGGGCATTCGGGGCAAGCCTCTCTCACCTTGGAGCCGGGATCTTCGGTGCGGACCTTCCTCTCTCCCTCCACGCTGGGGGAGCACTTACCACCATTCCCGGGATCGCGCTCACCATCAACTTCGACCTGTCATCAGACGAAAGTAAGGTCGCCATCGGAGGATCGGCACAGGTCTGGGCGGCCGAGATCCGCTGGGGGACCGCGATCCTCCTCACTGGAGGGATCGACCGGCTCGGCCTTGGGGTCGGTTTCATCCTGTTCGGTCTCCCGATCGACCTGGCAATCGGGGTCGCAGGGAGTGACCTCTCTCCGTATGCATCGCTTGGAATCGAGGCCTGTATCCCAGCGTGGTGGTGATCAGTGCTGGATCTCCAAACCGGCCGGTGCCGCCCCGGGGAACCCCGTAATCTTGGTCCCAGTCAGGATCCCTGTTGTTGGATCGACCTCGATTATGGCATGGGTGTTCACGTCGATCACCCACAGCATCCCATCGTACATGTCGATCGCCGAGGCTGAGAAGATCGGGACATTGACCGGGTCGCCAACGATCTGCAGCTGCGTGTTAGACATGATGTCGTAGCCCGGGATGATCTTGATCTTGTACAGGAGTCGGTTCTCCCCTTCGAAGTACCACAGGTGGCCAGCGGCGTTCGTCTCCGGCATCCAATCGAGCCCTTGCGGTTTCCACAGGAAGGGGAGGCTCCCTATCTGAGGGGAGGTCGCCTTGAAGTACGTCTGGCCATAGGAATCGTAGACCTGAAGATCGGGTGGATTGAGGCGATAGATCTTCCGGCTCAACCCATCGACGTGCCAGATCTGCTTCTGCCCGGTCGCCCCATAGGTAAGCTGAAGCGGCGATTGTGCCGGGGCGCTGTAGTTCTGGCTGACGTTCCCTGTGATAGGATCGATCCGGGCGATACGCTGGTTCCCACCGTTGTAGCAAGCAATAAAGAGCCACGACTTTCCCCCAACCTCGGCGACGGTGATCCCCCGCGGCTCGGTGAACGGAAGGAGGAAGGAATCAATTTGAGTTCCCTGCATATCCAGCTTATAGACCCGGTTCAGGTTCTCATCGGTGACCCAGACCGCAGGCTCGACCTCCACCATCACCGTCTCCTGATCGGTCGACCCGTCGGCCGCGCGCACGGTCAACGTCAGCGAAAATGTCCCTGCGTGCACGTAGGTGTAGGTTCCACTCGCCTCGTATGATACGGGATCGTCTGTACCAAAATTCCAGGTATAAGTACTGATCCCATCGGGCCCAGTTGACCCTGTTCCATCGAAGTGAATCACAAGCGGGACGACCCCAGATAGCGGGGTCGCCTCAATGATGGCCTGCGGACCACCTCCAGGCAGACAACCGCCTAGAAAGATCCCGACCAAAACCACCATCACAGAAAAGAGCACGATATTGCGGGTTGCCGTCATCCTCTCACTTCCTTCCTTAAAGAGATACTCCTATTCTAGCAATCCGAGGAAGGACGTCAAATCTTGCCGTCATGCTCGCCTCTTGCCGATATCTTCACGATAAAAGATTCTCTCCGCGGCGCAATTTCCATGTTTTTTCCATGTTATTTTCTTCTCGCTTGCATGGACTGGGATGAAAATTTTGCTAGGCTTAGTAAGTAGCACCGATGTAGTGAAGAACTAAGAAGAAAACGATGGACCGAATTCCTTGATGAGGAGGTGAAAAGCATGGCTAATAAAGAAATTCTTGATAAGCTTTCCATCTACATACCACAGAAGAAGATGGAAGAAAAGCCAGTCGAACGCCTGATTCGCTTAAGCGAGAAGCGCGACCGTTCGATTAACTACCTGGTTGTCGATGCGATCCTTCAGTATCTCAACCGGGAAGAGAAGAAAGGCTAAACCACATAAGGTCTGCCGCAGCTTGTTCCTCACTCTGCGACAGACCTTACTTTTTTTCTGCACCTCGCCGTGCCGTCTTCGCCTGGTACATCTTAACATCGGCAAAACGAATCAGATCGGGGATTGATTGGTTGCCGTCAGAATCCCAGGTGGCCCATCCGATATCGATCTGCAAGGGAAGGTCCGAGAGGTGGCTCCTCCCCCATTCTTCGACTGCAGTGTGCAACCGTTGAACGAGGGCCTCGACCCGAACCCCTGTTTCGGGAAGAACGATGAGAAACTCGTCCCCACCGTAGCGGACTGCCCAGTCGCTTTCACGAATCTGTTGTTGAATAACCTGCGCCACCTCCCGCAGGACCGTGTCCCCATCCTGGTGCCCGAGCCGGTCATTCACCTGCTTAAACCCAGCAAGGTCGGTCATCATGACGGTGAACGGTCGCTTGTACCGCTGGGAACGCTTCAATTCCGTGCAGATTGTTTCATCAAAGTACAGTCGATTGAACAAGCCGGTCAACGGATCGTGAAGAGCC
>JAUWNS010000213.1 GCA_030612485.1 Candidatus Bipolaricaulota bacterium | reverse complement strand
CTCATCCTCCGGGATATCGGAACGCAGCCGGATGTTGTCCATGATATCCCCGGCGAAGAGGAAGACGTCCTGCAGAACGACGGCCATTCGCGAGCGGAGGAAGGAGAGGTCGAGTTCGTCGATCGGAACGCCGTCGAGGAGGATCGTCCCCTTTTGAATCGGGTACATGCGGAGGAGGATGCGGATGATCGTCGTCTTCCCCGACCCAGTCGGCCCAACGATAGCGACCCTCTCACCTGGAGCCGCCTTGAACGAGACCCCTTTCAGGATCCACTCTCCCTCGTTGTAGGCGAACCAGACGTCGCGGAATTCGATCTCCCCGCGGAAGCTATCCAAGGTCCGTCCCTCTCCGCGATCCTCTTCCGCTTCGTCGAGCAGGAGGAAGATCCGCTCGGCAGCGGCCATCGCTCCCTGAAGAACATTATACCCCTCGGAGAGCTCGAGAATCGGCTGGAAGAGCATCCGCACGTACTGGATGAACGCGGTCAACGCACCCAAGGAGAGGCCCCCGCGCAGGACGCGAAAGCCCCCGTACCAGATGACGAGTGCCACGGCGAACGAGCTCAGGAAACTCATCAACGGGCGGAAGACCGCGTAGATAAGGAGCTGCCTCATGCCAGCCGAGTACTTATCGCGGTTGATCTTCGCGAACTTCTTGTTGGCTGTGTGCTCCTGGACGAAGACCTGGATGATCCGCATCCCGGAGATGCTCTCCTGAAGATAGGCGTTCAGCTTGGCAATCTGGCGGCGCACCTCGCGGTAGGCGTCGCGTACACGGTTGCGAAACTGGAGCGCGGCAAAGACGATGATCGGAAAGAGGGCGAGAATGACGAGGGCGAGGTGCCATTCGAGGCCGAACATGATCGCCATCACCCCGACGATCAGGAAGGCGTCGCGGAAGAGGTTGACAAGCATCGAGGTGAACATCTCGTTGATCGCGTTGACATCGTTGGTTACACGGGTGACGAGCCTCCCCACCGGTGCGTGGTCAAAGTAGGCTAGTGGCAAGCGCAGCACATGGGCGAAGATCTCCTGGCGCATATCGTACATGACCCTCTGCCCGGTGAACTGGAGGAGGTAGACCTGGGCGACGCTGAATAGGAAGCGGGCCAGAAGCGCGAAGGCAAAGAGAGCGGCGAGTTGCATCACCCCTGCGATCGCCGGGGCTCGAAGCGCGATCAGATCGTTGGGGGAAACCTTTCGCAGCGATTCTTGGCTCGCGAGGTATCCAACACCGGAAATCGGGGTGAACCCCTGCGGGTTACGGATTGCGATCGCTACATTTGGGCTCTCCGCGGCGATGAAGATGTATCGCGCTGGGGAAAGGATTCCCTCTGCCTGCCAGTCCTCTCGTGTCTCACGACCGACCGTGCGAAGGTCGCTCAGGTACCGTCCGTCTCCGAGCGGGATCGGGTCACCAAAAGCCGGGATCTCCGCAAGGGAAACGATCCCGAGCGGCGGGGTCATGTAACTGTCGATCGCGACCTTGGAGAGGTAGGGGAGACCAACCTGAATACCGGTCAAGGCGAGGATCAGGATGACACAGACGAGGAAGACTTTCTTGTAGGGAACAAGAAACCGCAGGAGGCGCCACATCAGGCGGCGGTCAAATGCTTTCCCTAGGATCTCGTCGTGATCGTTCATCAAGAGGGCACCTCTTTCTCGGCCTGTTGCAGGCGCCAGATATGGTGATAGACCCCGCCCAATTCGAGGAGATCGGTGTGCACCCCCGACTCGACGATCCGCCCGTGATCGAGGACGATGATCCGGTCTGCGTTCATCACCGCGGAGATGCGGTGTGCGATCAAAAAGACCGTCTTCCCGCGGAAGAACGTGCGCAGGTTCGCGAGGATGAACTCCTCCTTCTCCGCGTCGACCGCAGAGAGCGGGTCATCGAAGATAAGTATCTTCGGGTCGAGAAGGAGGGCGCGGGCGATCGCCACGCGCTGCTTCTGCCCGCCGGAGAGAGAGATGCCGCGCTCCCCGACGGCTGTCTGGTACTTGTCAGGGAAATCGCAAATCTCTTCGTGGATTCCAGCGAGCTGTGCCGCCCGCTCAATCTCTTGTTCAGAAGCCCTCGGGTTCCCGAAGGCGATGTTCTCCTGGATCGTCGTGGAGAAGAGGAACGGATCCTGCGGGACAAATCCGATCGCCTGTCGCAGCCCCACGAGCGAGAGGTCGCGCACGTCAGTGCCCCCGATTCGCACGCTCCCCGGCGGCGGATCGAATAGGCGCGGGATCAGGCGAGCGAGGGTGCTCTTCCCCGCCCCGGTCAACCCGACCACTCCCAGGGTCATCCCCGCTTCAACCGTCAGGTCGATCGCGGTGAGGGCGGGTACGATCTGCTCGTGATCCTTCCCGGGGTAGGCAAAAGTGAGACCGTGAACCTCGATCCGCGTGTCGAGGATTGGCTGCGGCGCTGAAGAATCGACGATCGCCGGAGGGATGGCGAGGAGACGGTTGATCCGCTCGAGTGAGGCTCTCCCACGTTGCAGAAGATTCACTGCCCAACCGAGGGAGATCATCGGCCAGATAAGCATACCGAGGTACTGGCTGAAGGCGACGAAATCCCCGAGCGAGATCTTCCCGGCGATGACGCTACGCCCTCCCATCCAGAGGACGATCGCCAACGAGGACCCGCTCAGGAGCTCGATTAGCGGGTGGAATAACCCCCATACGCGAACAAGGGCCATGTTCTTATCTACCAAACGCTGGTTCGTCCGGTTGAAGTCCGCGTTCGTTCCTTCCTCTTGCACGAACGACTTCACCACACGGATCCCGGAGACGTTCTCCCGCACCTTCTCCATCACCTCGGAGAAGGCTGCCTGCACCGCCTCAAACCGCCGATGGATCAGCTTTCCGAACACGAGCATGAACAGGGTCAGAATCGGCAAGGGTATGATCACGTACAGGGTAAGGCGTGGATCGATCGAGAGCATGATCGCGACTGAGACCGGGATCATAAACAAGGGATCCGCGATCGTGAGGACCCCAAACCCACACGCCCTGCTGACCGCATCGATATCGTTCGTGGCGTGGGCCATCAGATCGCCGGTCTTGCGCTCGTTGTAGAACGAGGATGAGAGAGTCAGAAAGTGGTCGTAGAGGCATTGTCGCAGGTCTCGTTCGATCCTTCGTGCAGTGCCGATGAAAAAGTAGCGCCACAAAAAGCGGAAGGCCATCACCACGATCGCGATCAGGACGATGTAGAGCCCCCCGCGAAGGAAGCCGCCCTCCCCACGGGAGAGCCGGTCGATGACGTCACGGATGACCAACGGGACCAACACGCCCGCGCCATCGACGACCAACAAGGCGAGGAACCCCGCAAAGATCCGTCCGCGATATCGCCAAAGCCACGTGGTTAGTCGATCCATTAGAAAGAAGATCCTACACGAAATCGAGACCCTTGCAAGGTTATCGGAGCTCTTTGTTGTTTCGAGTGAGTAACTGTGGGTAACTAATGAGAAAGGGTCAAGTGCCAAGACTCTCGCAGAGGTACAGAATTGTTTCACCACGAAGGACGCAAAGAATCTATGAGGAACCCATGAATCCAGGAAGACTTGCAAGCAGGAACTACAGGAAACTGGACTCTTTCCTGAATTCATGGCTTCCTTAGAGGATTGCGGTTGGGGGTAGTTACAGGCAACAGCAAGAGATGGCTCTCGCTAAGGAGCATGTTGCGTACACCTTTTCTACTGTTCGTCTTCAAGCCCGAATCGTAGTTTCAAGCATTTTACCGTCTCGGGGGGTGTAGTATGTGGAGAAGGATTTACTACACCCCCCAGGGGCGCTGAGGAATTGAGGGATTGGAAGATTGAATCTCTGCGGGTTGGATTCCCCGCAGCTTGCTGCGAATGTCGTCATTCCGGCGCATGCCGGAATCCAGTGGTTCGTTCGTGGACACCGGCCTTCGCCGGTGTGACGTGATGCTATTAATACCCCGACCGCTTGCGGCGGGGTA
>JAUWNS010000115.1 GCA_030612485.1 Candidatus Bipolaricaulota bacterium | reverse complement strand
TCGCTTCTCGATCCCCTTTCAGTACCTCCAGCACTACCTGAAACTGAAACCGAGGCGAGTACCTCTTCCCTTTCTTCCCCACTTCGATCACCTCTCTCCTCCTGAGGCGATCTTACCACACACCCACCTCCGCTCTTAGCCCATCAGGTGGTGCAACTTTCCCACCGCGGCCCCCATGTGCTGTTGCGTAGAGTTAGCGGGGAGCCCGGTATTTCAAGCACTTCACGTATCGACGTAATCCATTTGTCGTACTCTGCGTTAGCCAGTTGGGCTGCGATCCTGATATCGCCTTCGGTTCCTTCATTCCAGCCGCCGAGAAGGAATGCCACTCCCAAATCGCGAGCGTATGCCTGTACGCACAGATCGAGGGGTGGGGGGGGAGGCCTGCGAACAATCTCCTCTGGGATTGCTTGAACAACCGGCCGCCTGAATTCATTAAGCAGGTCTTCGGGCAAGTTACCGCGGGTGATTGTCCCTGCGTTCTGGTTCCAAGTCTGGACAATGTCGACAATTCGACCCCACACCATTCTGGGGTAGTCGCTGTTAAATTGAGAGATATGAGAGTGCAGCAGTGACAACACCACGCCCTCTTCCTTACCCAGGTCATACCCCAGAAGATGAAAGTGTCTGAGGAAGTCATGAAGCTCAGCGACTGAGAGATCCAGGCCGTCATTCGCATTCTTGAGCTGATCCCGGAAGGCAGCAAGTTTCTTGAGTTTCTGGTTGCTGCTGAAGTTTACCTCGTTCACATTTCGGAGGAACTCCTTAGGGCTCTTTGTGCATCGCGCTTGTTCCAACAACCAACACACGTCTTCAGTGTCAGTCGAAGTAAGAGCACCAGAAATAGCAGCAATCTTGTCTTTGCCCTTAGTGAAGCGTTTTGGGGCACAGAAATCGTCCCAAGCTGCCTTCATGACTTCGCCAAAGATCTTGTTGCCCTTTGTGACGCGGAGAGCATGTTTGACTTGGCCAAGGAGCTTTCTCTGCTCTCTCCTATCCGGGCTCTGAACGAAGACCACAAGGTAGTCTGTATCGAAACCATCGATTTTTCCTTGTAGCTTAATTTCGGTTATGGGCCAGCACGGTAGGCAGGGCGCGCACCCCCCGGTCAGCATCAGAGTGACGTATGACGCCTGAACGTGTGCCTCAAAGTGAGGCCCTCCACCTCCCGTGGAGAACGCATTGCTGAGTTTCTTGCTGTTGCTGCTCATATCCTCGTCATTCCTTGCCTTCCTTCTTCTGACCTTCAATCCGCTTCACCGCCTCCTCCAACCGCCCGATCTCTCGATCAAAGTCGGATTCGAAAAGCCGATCCTGGACAATGCGGTATTTCTCGAATTCGCTTTCGGCATAAGAACGGGCGAGTTCCTGTGAGATTTGTCCTTTGTCTTGCAGGATTTCGCGTTCGTCGAATTCGAGGAACGCGTCGAGTCTCTTTGCCCAGTCTTCCATGGTCATGGGGATTTTGCGGTGGGCGCGGTCTTCGGCCAGCTCAAGGTAAGCATTGACAATGCGACCAAGCGATTCGAGTTCGTCCTGGCTCAGGTAGTTCTTGGCGATGCTGACGTCGTTCATCAGGATTTTACCGTCTGGGCCGTTCTCCCATGACATAAGCCCCATATGCTTCCTGTTGCTGTCGGCACGTTCCTGGATCAGCTCCGCGGCGGTGTGGCCGTGAATGGCGAAATGGAGCTTGTTTTGAACCTTTGCGAAGAAGTCGCGGGTGGTTGGGGCGTCCTTGTTGTAGTCGACACTAGTAGCGTAGATGTCGGTAACTTTCTGGTAGAAACGGCGCTCACTGAGCCTGATCTCCCGGATTTCTTCCAGCAGTCGCTCGAAATAGTCTTCGCCAAGGAACGTCCCATTCTCTAGGCGCTTCCGGTCTAGCACATACCCCTTGATGGCGTATTCCCTGAGGACACGGGTTGCCCACTGCCGGAATTGGGTCGCGCGCACGGAGTTGACGCGGTAGCCAACGGAGATGATGGCGTCCAGGTTGTAGAAATCGACGCTGCGGGTGACATCGCGGGAGCCCTCCTTTTGAACTGTTCGGAATTTCCGAACAGTTGCCTCATGGGATACCTCTCCCTGGTCGTAGATGTTCGCCAGGTGCTCACTTATCGTCGGAACCGTGACGTCAAAGAGCGTGGCCATGAGCTTCTGGGTCAGCCAAATGGTTTCGTCCTCATAGCGAACTTCGATGCTCTGCTCGCCGCTTTGTGCCGTGAAGATCAGAAATTCGGCAGTACTATTGCGGATCTGCAGCTGTTTTTTTCTTGAATCACTCATATCTTCACTGCCTTTATGGCATAATTCTCGGTTCTTCCGTGGGATTCCGTGCTTTCCGTAGTTCATTTCACCATTCTCAATTCACCATTCCCTTCACTTTCCCCACGCCCTTCGTTCCACGTACTTTATGAAGTTGCGCTTGCGTTTGTATTCGGTCTTGAGCCGCGCAAGCTCGGCGTGGAACTCTTTCTCTTTGCCGATCTTCTTTGTGAGGCCGTGGATGCGCTCGAGGAATTCGATGGCTTGCTCATAGCTGCGATTATTGGTCTGATTGATCAACGGCTTCACCTGACGGCGATAGATGTCGATGGCGTCTTCGGGATGCTTCTTTTCCCTGCGTTCGGCCAGGTCCAGCCAGAGGTGCTCCGAACAGCCGCCCTTTTGTGCCTTCATCCACGCATCGTCCTCTCGCTTCTCCCAAAGGAGGATGGCCACAAGCAACGAGTGGTCGGGTTGAGGTGGTGTCCAACGGCGAGAGGCAGCAAGGCCGCTTGTCGCATTATCCCCATATTGACGGTCGAACTCGGCCTTGCGGTTCTTGATCCCGGTACGAATGTGGCAAAGAGCCTTCTCTCGCAATGAATCCCAACACTTCAGTTTGCGAGCGTACTTGGCCAGGTCCTGGTAAGTCTCAAGCGACGTTCGGCCCTCGAAGTTGGCCCAGATCATGGCCATTGCGTCGTCAGGACGCTTTGCCCTCAGATACTCCTCGGCAAGAAAACTGCGCAGCCTTGAATCCGGCTTATCTGCAAACGCTGCCATTCCTTTCTCAGCCCAGTCGCGGGCCAGTTTGTATTTCCGTGCTTCCCGGCAGCGTTGCGCTATTCGAAGGTATACGTAGTAATGAGAAAGGTCGCGGCTGAGAATGCGAATAGCCAGATCGAGGTCGCCGCTGTCCTCGGCAATTGCGAGCATCATGTGCTCTAATGTGCTGCTGCGCCCATACCGTTCGGGGTCTTCCTCGCCTGGCCCGATTCGGGGCAGCTTCTCCCATTCCGCCTCGACGATCTCTCGGTAACGAATTCGGCCGGCTTCGCCGAAGACATCACCGTAGGTCCGGTACGAGTCGTAGAACATCTCCCATTCAGAATTGATCGCTCGCAGTGCAAGGCGCTCTGCAAGCTCAACCGGCTCTGGTTTCGCCAAGTCACAAGCCTCAAGATGAAGCTGATGGAGATCATCGCGGATCATGCCCATGGACCCATCCGAGTCGTCAATCGAACCGATATTTTCCTCCCAGAGGTCCATCGCGTATTCGGCCAGTTCGATGACTTCGGTCGCATGTTTCGGATTCAGCATGATGCGCAGTTGATCAAGTACGCGATCGACTCTTCGCGAGTAATCGTAGGTATCTCTCCATGAAACGAAGTCCAGAATGCCGATGGCTTGTCGAAGCACGCGCTTCAATTCTGATGTGTTTGGCTTTGCGGAGTCTGCTGCCGTACGCAGCCTCAGCATGGCAAAGAACGCATCGTCGAAATCGGCCTGTTCCATGATGATACGGATCAGGTTGGGAGCAGCCTGTTTTGAGAGATATGCCTCGATTTCTTTCGGCGTAATCGACTTTCCGGTTTCCCCCTCTTCCCTGCCGGCCCCCTGTTGGTTGATGAAGGCCAGACCCGTCGCGACAAGGTGTTTGCAGAACTCTCCATCCTGCCCCAGGGGGCACGTGCAGTAGCCATCAA
This sequence comes from Candidatus Bipolaricaulota bacterium, assembly GCA_030612485.1. The sequence continues at coordinate 3,641 of JAUWNS010000115.1, read as the reverse complement.
GCATGCCGTCTCGGATCAGGAGAGAGGTCTTGTACGGGTATGAACCGAACACGGTGGCGCTAATCATTCCGTCGCGTTCACGGACAGAACTCACAGCCCCAATGTCAAAATACTCCTCACCTCGAGCAAAGTAGACTGGTCCCGCAGTTTCACGCAAAGCAGCACGTGTCAGTCTCATGCTTCCCTTGGATTCGGCCGTCACACTCCCTCCTTCTGAACCGACAAGGATTTCTTGTGAGTTGCTTCAAGGGCCAGTTTCCCGTTTGCCGGCTGTTGTAGAGGTCCTTTTCTACCATGAAGTTCATGAAGAAAATGAAGTGCATTTCTCTTGTTCTTCATGGTCAATTCCCCATTCCCTATTCACCATTCACAATTCCTAATTCCCTCAAGTGTCCGGCCATTTCCTTCTCAAGCTTCACCAGTTCTGCGTCGATCTCGGCCATTTCCTTGAGATTGGCTTCGATGTCGACTTCTTCTTCCTCTTCGAAGGTGTCGACATAGCGTGTGATGTTGAGGTTGTAGTCGTTTTCTTCGATTTCGTCCGGCTGAACAACGCGGCAAAACCTCTCGATATCTTGCCGCTTCTCAACTGCATCCAAGATTGCATCAATATGCTCGTCGTCCATGACGCTCTGGGCCTTAGCGGAGCGGAACAGTCTGGAGGCTTCCACGAAGAACACGTCCTTGCGCTGCTCGTTCTTCCCGCCTATCTCTCGGGAGCGATCGAGAATGAGGATGGCAACGATGATGAGGAGCCCCATATAGAGAACCAGGACGAGGGAGTAGATTGCCTTCTCGCTCATCGCTTATCCCCTCCCGATTTGAAGAAGAAGATTGCCCATACGATAGATGTCAACACGCTCGCTGCGATAACGACCCACGCGAAGAAGGTCAGCCACGGGGTATTAAACGGTCCCATTCTGAGTTTTGCTCCTTTCGATTTCTCTTAGATTTCTCCGGGCATTGCCGTCACACCGCTTAATTACGTTCAATCTGATGAGATTGCAAGGAGGGTCTCTTCCACCATTGTGTAGAGTTCGTCGATTGCAGCTTGGATCTCGATTGTCTTAGCAAGTGCTGTTACGATCTGGCAATAGGTCTTGATCTCATCGAGGTTGAGGTGCCGATCTTTACGATCCTTGAGCCACTTATGGCAGACCTGATAGCCGCCAATCTGATACTCCCAAACCTGGGGCGGGACGCCTTCGAAGCACTGCGTTTCGTTTATGAAGACGCGCTGTGTTTTTGGTTCGTAACGAAGGCCGTTCTTTCCGGTTTGCACGATTCCATCGCCATCTCCCTCGAATTTGGCTATCGGTGAATCGAGCTCATCCGAACGCAGGAGGTGGAGATCAACAAGGCGCTTCCCGAGTGCGGCCAGCTCATCGAATAACTCGTGAGCGCTGGTGAACGGAATTCGCGGGAAGTCGCTGCGGAGGAACTCCGCGTAGCGGCCGCGGTAGATGTTGGAGTAGAGGATGGCGTAGATGTAGTAGAAGGATATCTCAGGGGTGGTTTGATCTTCATGGGCCTTTCCCACAGTCGTGAAACCGGGAAGATTCAGGTTAGCTACTTTCTCACTTAGAGAATCAAGACCAGAAAACAAGGTGGTTTTCGAGGCACTAGGGTACGAGAAGAGAGGGAAGGTTATAACGCCGCCACGATAGAACATATTGTGGTCTTGAACCGAGTTTGAGCAAAAGGACAGATTCCAAGGCGCCTTATCCCCTACTACTTGTCCAGCCCTACCGCTACATAGGCAGAGGTTGTCTTGTAACATGTGCCGCATCACACCTTCGCGACCGCGGTCAATGGCAGAGTGGTGGTAGAAGAGCCAGCGGACGTCGAACGGTCGATATAGACAAGGCACGATCTTCTTCTCCCAATCCTTATCTTGTTGAATCTTCTTCCGGTTTTCCGTCAGGCTCCAAGTATGCGTATCCTTCAGCTTAAATGTCTCGCGGACGAAGTCGTCAGGAAGGCTCGGATCGAGGAATGTGCGGATGCGACGTTTGAGGGTCTCTTTGTCAAAGTCAATCACGAAATGATCCCGATGGGTCTTAATCCCCGTGCTATTGACCGGGAAGATATCGGTGATCTTGACAAACCTGTTGTACTGTGCAAGCAGCGTTTCATCCCGAGGGACGAAGAGGTAGAACTCCGAATGGGGGTGGATCTCCTCCCAATCGGTCGTCGCCCAACCGTTTTCGTTTAGCCAATCGTATTTTCCTTCCCGCAGGCCGAAACGTTCGGCGTGGAAGACGTGGTGTTCATCGTCTCCCTCAGCAGATTTCACGGAACGTTGCAGACGAGCTGCAACGCTACATTTGATGAAGAAAGCGATCGCCACTCCCTGACGAATGTCAAAGACGTTTTCATCCTTGGATCCATCGGGGCAGCGTTCCTTCTTGAGCGAGTTGCCATGAAGGTCCAAGACGTAGATCTCATCGAATGTGTTCATCAGGTGCTGGCGCATCCCGCGGAAGGTTGGACTATCAAGGTAGGAGTGGTTGGTGATCATCCCGATCACTCCCTCGCCAGCTTGAGCGATCTTCCACTCGGCAAAACGGAGGAACTTCACGTAGTCGTCAGAGAGAGGCATGAGGTTCTTCTCGTCGCGGACCGCTTCTTTGTAGGCCTCCATCTCTCGCTCGATAAACTCAGACTTGTTACCGGAACGGACGGAATACGGCGGATTGCCGAGGACGACGAGGATCGGGGTCCCCTTCTTCACCTTCCCGGCCTGATGCGATTCCTCAGCAAGTGAAGAGAGTCCAGGAAGTTTCGCCTCGGATAGCTCCTCCATCTCCAGGGTGTTTGTGAGGTAGAACTTAACGCGTTCTTCCGGCTTGAGCTTGTAGCCAAGCTCTTCAAGGAAGAAGGCCATCTTCAAATGTCCAACGGCGTACGGGGCCATCATCAGCTCGAAGGCGTAGAAGTTCTGAAGCACGTGATCGTGCAGGAAGCTCTCACGGCTCCCCTCGCCGTACTTACTCACGAACTCCTCTACCGCTACCTGTGTCGCTTTGGCGATGAAGGTCATCGTTCCCGCAGCTGGGTCGAGCAGCGTTACACCGTTTGCAGCAAGACCGTCAGCTTTCCCGAACCGCTTCTTATCTTTCAGGATCGCGTGGAGCGAGCGGACGATGTAGGAGACAACTGGCTCCGGTGTGTAGTAGACCCCGCGGCGCTCGCGCTCTTTCGGATCGTAGTGCTTGAGGAAGGTCTCGTAGAAATGGACGATCGGGTCAGCCCCTTTCCCCTCGTGGAAGAAGCGGTGAAGAATCTCCCCCACGTCGGCGACGGCAAGGACTTCGGCGATGTCGTCCACGATCCATTCGAGGGAGGTTGGCAGGTCTCCCAGCGAGATAAAGCGAAAAAGATCTCGCAGGATCCCGATCGTATGGGGAATGGTCTCGAAGGCGGAACGACGAGTGAACCCTTCGCCGGAGCGGATACGAGCAGCAAAGAGACCATAGGTGATCGTCTGGGCGTAGAGATCGGCAAACTCCTCCAGCTTGAGCCCGCCAATCAGGTACTCCTGAAACGCCTCGTAGAACCCGAGGAGATCACCCTTTCCCTCTTCCTTCTCCTGTTCCAACTCTTGTGAGACAACCTCATCGCGGAGGAATCGCGTTCTC
>JAUWNS010000152.1 GCA_030612485.1 Candidatus Bipolaricaulota bacterium | reverse complement strand
CGTGGCAGTGATCGGTGGAGGTCCGGGTGGGTATGTTGCTGCCATCCGGATGGGGCAACTCGGATTGAATGTCGCCTTGATCGAGGAGGGTGATCTCGGTGGGGTTTGCTTGAACCGTGGGTGTATCCCTACCAAGGCGCTCTACTCGGCGACCAAGCTTCTGGAGCGGGCGGAGGATGCAAAAGCGATGGGGATCTCATTTCCCATGCCTGACCTCGATTTATCTGCACTTGCCGTGTGGAAGGATGGGGTGGTCTCGCGCCTGGTGAATGGAATCGCGACACTACTCAAGGCAAACAAGGCGACAGTCATCTCTGCTCGCGGCGCCATCGCTGGCCAGGGAATGATTAATCTCTCTACAGGCGAGACTATTGAGGCCGAGCGGATCGTGCTCGCTACCGGTTCCTCACCGATCGAGATTCCTGGATTCAGCTTCGCTGATCCTTACGTCTGGTCCTCGGATGATGCCTTGGACCTTACAGAGATCCCAGAACGGCTCGTCGTGATCGGTGGTGGTGTGATCGGCCTGGAGATTGCCACGATCTACAACCGCTTGGGGAGCGCGGTGACAATCCTTGAGATGATGCCCGAGATCCTACCTGGGATCGATCTCGATCGCCGTACTATTGCCACGTTGAAGCGCGCGCTCAAAGCTCAAGGGATCACTATTCGAGTGAATACTGCCGCTAAGTTGATCGAGGAGATCTCGGAGGGGCCAGTGGTGCAGATCGCGGACGGCGACGCCGTTGCGGCGGATAGAATCCTCCTTGCTGTTGGACGTCGGCCGAATTCAGCGGGTATCGGTTTGGAGACGGTGGGGATCGAGCCAGACCGACGCGGGTTCGTCCCGGTCGATAAGGAGCTACAGACGAGTGCTCCCAGCGTGTACGCGATCGGTGACCTCATCCTTGGGCCGATGCTTGCGCATAAGGCATCGGCCGATGCAGTGCACCTTGCGGCGTTGTTTGTTGGGGAGGATTCTAGCCTTGACTATGAGACCATCCCGCAGGCGATCTTCACCTATCCTGAGATCGCCTCGGTCGGCCTCTCGGAGAAGAAGGCGAAGGAAGAAGGGTACGACATCATCGTTGGCCGCTTCCCGTACGTTGCTCTCGGAAAGGCTCAAGGGATGCGCGAGACCGAAGGGTTCTTCCAGGTCGTTGCCGATGCCAAGAGCGAGCGTCTTATTGGGGCGCAGATTATCGGAGCGGAGGCATCGGCATTGATCGCGGAGGCCGCTCTCGCTGTGCAGAACAAGCTTCCGCTCTCAGCGATCGCCGACGGCATCCATGCCCATCCGACCCTGCCCGAAGGGCTGAAGGAAGCGGCGGAGGCCGCCCTCGGCCGGGCGATCCACGCGGTCAACCGGTGACAGCAGACAGGATTACGGATTAACGGGGTAGGGATTAAGAGATGACAACCGCTTGCTTTTCGTAATATTGGACTTGTGATCCTGTTACGTAAACCTTTTCTACTGCTCGTCTTCCAGCTAGCCTCCTAGTTTCAAGTATTTTACCGCAGAGGGCACAGGAAACGCGGAAGTGGGAACGCGGAATGCGGGGAGAGCAAAGATGGGGAGACGCTGAAGAGTTAAGAGATCAGGAGATTTGGAGGTTCAATCACTCAATTGCTTAATCATTCAATTCTGATTCTCCTCTCTGCGTGCTCCGCGCCCTCAGCGGTGAAAGCTTCTGTTCGGCCGCCGGTCTTGCTCCGCAACCCGCAAGGAGCAGATGTTTGTGCAACAACTTGCTTCGTGGTGAATTCTCTTCGACCTCCGGTATTGCTTCGCAACAGGCATCCGTCCCATGCAAACCGAAATTAGAAGTCACTACCCACTCGAAACTACAAGAGATCAGAAAGTTAGAAAGAAATCTTGATTTCTTCCATAGCTGCAAGGCAAGATTCCCTGGAGGTAAATTGCCATGAAGAAGACACGCGGTATCGCTCTGGAAGAGGAACTCATCACCGAGCTAAAGGTCTTGGCGGCCAAGGAGGATAAAAAGCTTTCCTGGCTCATTGAGGAGGCCATACGTCAGTATCTTAAGCGAAAGCAAGGGCGGGTGGTGAAAAAGACCAAAGGTACATTGAGGGCTTCGCCCCAGGTTGTCCAAGCTATCCTGGAGGAAGAGGAGTTCCATGTCGCCTGAAGAGAAGGCACTCCCACTTCCAAAGTTGCCCGCCGGGCAGACAGTCTTCATTGACGCTAACATCTTCATCTACCACTTCACCGGCCTCTCACAGGAGTGCTCAGGCTTTCTAGAACGTTGCGAACGGGGAGGGCTTTGGGGTGTCACCGCAGTGCATATCCTTTTGGAAGTCCTGCATCGGCTGATGATGGTCGAGGCTGTGACCAAGGAGTTGGTGACGTCAGGGAACGTAGCGAAGAAGCTTCGGGAAAGGCCCAATGTGGTGAAGCAGCTCGCCGATTATCAGACCCAGACCGAGGCCATCTTAGAAATGGGTATCGAAGTGGTAGGACTAACCTCAGATTCCCTGAAGATTAGCCATCCTTATCGCCTCCGGGACGAACTCTTGGTCAACGACTCTCTGACAGCGGCCGTGATGGAGGCGGAAGGGATCTTGTATTTAGCCACTGCCGATCCCAATTTCACCCGGGTGGAGGGACTTCGGATCTATGACCCTCTGGACGTGGGCAGAAGACGAGAGCGCCAGCCCTCCTCTCAACAGCCATAAATGATCAACAAAGGTCAGAATAGAGCTTTGCCTCCGAATGTCTGATGTCAGTAGAGCAAGCGCTACTTTCCGCTTCCGGACAGGATCCTGTCCAGAGAGTCTGTAGCCCTTCTCCGGTTTTTTATGAGGGTTTGTTCTAGTCTCATCAAGAACATCAATATATCGGGTGAAAACAGCCATTCCCCTTCGCCGAAAAGCGCACGAACCAAAGGACTGCGATACGTAAGGTTAGCTGTCTCAATACTGAAGGGACTGCCGTTCCCAAAATCCTTCATCAGCTGCTGCGCGGACTTCTTGGGAGACCACAGCCACGGCTGTGCAAACTTCTCGTACTGGCCACAATAATCCATCACGAAGAGTATCAGGTTTAGTAAGTGCATATTATTTACGCTCACACTAAACCGTTTACTCACTTCTATGGTATCGAACACTTCCTTGAGGTATTTCGTGAAATGCGTGATCCCTACAATCCGCTGAACACCTGTGATCTCTCGTATTTTTGCGAGACCAGGGAGTATCCAGTAATCCTCAATAATCTCAGGTTGCATCTCGTACAATAGCCCGAAAACTCTGTCCGTCCGTACGTTAAGTTTGTATTTCTCAATTAGGCCTTCCTGAATATCAGAGCGAGTACCTGTGATGAATAAAGCAACAAAGTATTCCTGAAATGAGCGATGTGCATATGTGATCTCTAGACCGTCTTCAACCAGGAGACACACCGCCTGCAGACAATCGGAAAGGAATTCTTCGTGATTAAACTGGAGCTGTGCTATCTCACTAGAACGGCGAAGAAGGTCGAGGACGTGTAACCTGGAAAATCTGTATTGTTGCTCATCATAGCTGAGTAACGAGAACGTCGAGAAGACCCGCGCGAAATCCTGCATATCCAATCCAGACTGTCTTTCCCTCTTGAATCCACGCTTCAAGGCGTCGTGCCTCTGAAAGAGGGTCTCGTATGCCTGTCCATAAAATGTACTTATCTTGCTGGGAATATTCGCGCTCTCTCCATAAGTCAGGAGCATCATGGACAGTAGCAATGGGTTCGCAAGGAAGTCCGTGTGCTTCTCGAAGAGTTCCTTTCGCAAATCGTCCACGAACTTCCTCCGTAAGTCCTCATCAAAGGGAAGCTTCTCTACAAGTTCACACGCCTCATCGAGCGTGAGTGGCAGCAATTCCGCCACAATGAACTCGGGCCATCCACCAAACTCATTATCTGGTCTCGACGAGATGACTATCCCATTCTCAGGGAACTGTTGGGAAAAGGCAGCAATCTGCGAACTTAGTGACTTCCGCAAAGCGACGGGAACTTCATCGAATCCATCCAGCAAGAAAACGAATCCGCCGTCTCGAAATGCTCTGCTAATGTACTTTTCACCTAGATCAAGACCGTGCTCATTCATGGAATTATGGATCGCACGAAGTAGAGCTTGCTTGCCTTTGCCAACGTCTCGTAGCTGAAGGAATACGGGAATGGGTCCCTCATTGAGCACCGAGTCAATTAGCAGGTGGCGCATAAACACAGTTTTTCCGCTACCGGCAGAAGCAGCTATCACTGCTCTAGTTGATACGTCCAGTAAATCCGTAATGCCAGGATGTTCTAACTTGCTCTTTTCCACCCCAACCGACAACGGAATGTAGAAGTTATAGAGTGGAACAGGCTTGTCTCGGAAGAAGAACGACTTCATGTACATGTGTCGTTGCAGTACAGCACTGACATAACCTTCGTAGGTGGCCTTGAGTCGCGATCTAACGCGATTCTTGGTGTCCTTGAGAACATCTCGTCCTGTCTGCAATAGTGCATCAAGCTTTGCGGAAATAAACTCTGCGGCTAGCTTGTTGATGTCAAGACCGTCATTCATGCAGCAAAACACCTCCTTGGGAGCAACTGGCACTCTTTGCTGACATTATAAACTTTCACCTCCTGAGAGGAAATAGCGTGAAACCAATCACGTAGTTGGGTGCAAGGGAAGCGTGGCCCTATTGTCCCAAATTGCTACGAGTCCGCCTTGTGCAAGACGCAACACGCCTGCTTGGTAAGATGTCGGCCTACGGTGACAAGCGCTTTCGGGTGTCCCCGCGTCTCCCCCTCTCCTCTATTATCGGTGAGAACCGCTCTTCTGTAACGGGTCAGTCAGCTTCAGCTTCCGAGGGCGAAGCCATTTCGACCACTTCCTTTGCGGTGTGATTCTCCTCAATATGGAGGATCGCCGGGATGAAGAACGCCGAGATGCCGACGGCTACACAGAGGATGCCTGCGACCACGAACCATACCTGGATGCCGAACCGATCGCTCACCGGGCCGGCGATTGCGAGCCCTAGTGGTGCGGAGATCGAGGTGAGGCTTCCTAAGAGGGCGAAGACCCTCCCTTGCATCTCCGGGGCGACTGTGCTCTGAAAGATCGCCATGAGCGGACCGTCGGTCATCGGGACCATCAACCCCATGAAGAACATGCACCCTAAGGCGATGAAGAAGAGGTGCCCTGGTGTGAAGCCGAGAACGAGAATTCCTACGCCCACGCCGATGAGTCCCAGGAGCATGGTGTAGATCTTTCGTTTGAACCCGCCCCATGCGCTCAAGATAAGCCCACCGAGTAGTATTCCTACCCCGATCACCGACTCCAGCAGGCTCAACTGGGCGGCGCCGCCTCCGAAGTGTTTGCGCACCAAGAGGGGGAGGAGGGAGAAGGCCGGAGTCAACGCCACCTTAAAGATCAGTGCTCCACCGATCAAGGCCATTGCTCCCGACCATCCCCACAGGTAGCGGAAGCCCTCACGCATATCGACCCAGATCGATGCCTTCTTCGATCCATTTGCCTGTGATCGTACTGGTTGCGGAATAGCGATAAACAAGAGCGGTACTACGGCGAAGAGTGCCGTTCCCACATCGACCAGCATCACCCCGTGCAGCGGGATAAGAGCAAGGAGCAGTGCCCCGAGCGGTGGTCCCACGATTGTCAATAGGCCGTTCATCGTCTGGTTTATC
>JAUWNS010000254.1 GCA_030612485.1 Candidatus Bipolaricaulota bacterium | reverse complement strand
ATGTCGAGGAACTGAATCACTGGAATCATCATCCGCGCTGCGGTCCCTGGATCATCGAGCTTCCCAAGGCCGGAGTGTTCCATCAGGAGGTAACGCCGCCGCCCTCCGTAGAGGGAGAAGGAGTAGGAGGTCGTCCCCTGTAACGCGGAGAGATCAACACCGAACTGCCGGGTCCCAGAGGGAACACTCTTAACGAACGGATTGACCCCAGAGGCTAAATTTGCCTTGAGAAAGAAGACCGTTGCTTTGTCCATCAGACCGAGGCCGTCGAAGGACGCGTACGATCCTTCGGCGAGGATGCTCCCGCCAGGGGTCTCGTCGAACTGGTAGACCAATGATCGGCCCTTCTCTGTCGGGGTGTAGTCCCCCATCGTCATCCGCAGGGAGGCAGTCTCCGAAGTTCGGTTCTCTACAGTCAACGTAAGATCGATCGTGTAATAGGGGTCGTTGTAGATCACAAACCGCTTGATGATGGTGAGATCATCCGTTTCCCCTCGGAACTCGACGACAATCTCATCCGGAGAAAGGCGGTCGATGTGGGCGGTGTAGGTTCCAACCGGCGTCTCTTCCCCTGCTTGCACGGAAAACGGGTAAAGGATATTGGCGTTGTACTTCCGGCTCATCTCCTTTGGGTCAGTCTCCGTCCCCGGCACAAGCTCAACGACCTTCGATCCGTAGGGAGCGAACGAGAGGAAGACGCTCTTCAGCGTTCCTCCATCCTCGGAGAAGAGGTAATTTGCAAGCGCGGTCGTCACCTCGATCTCTTTGTACCCTTCCTGTTCGATCACACGATAGGACATATCCTTGCTCGTCTCCCCCGCGACTCCGATGATCGCGAGCACGGAAAGAAGAAGAATGAATCCTAAACACACTCGTTGTTTACGCACAATGACCTCCTGGCGGATAGGGTACTGTAGGAATAGGGCGTTTGCAACTTCATTGATCAACGTTCTCGGTTGCGGTACACTCGTTTACGTCGATGTTTACGGGAATTATTGAAGGGATAGGTCTTGTGCGTAAGAAGAACGGGAACGCCCTCGAAGTGGGGCTTCCTCCTGCGTTGCACGAGCGGCTCACCAAGGGCGCGAGTATTGCATTGAATGGGGTCTGCCTCACGGTCTTTGCCATCACGGAAGAGTCCTTCACTGAAGGAACCTTCACAGAAGGGACCTTCAGCGCGGATATATCGCAGGAAACGATGTCGCGCACGGCTCTCGGAACTCTGCGCCCCGGGGTGCGAGTGAATCTGGAGCTCGCGGTGAGCACGGAGCGGGCCCTCGCCGGGCATATCGTCCTTGGGCACGTCGATACGGTCGGAAGGATAAAGGCGATCCACCGCGAACGGGAGAACTGGTCTCTCATCGTATCCTACCCAGCCGAGTTTCGTCGCTACGTGGTGGAGAAGGGTTCCATCGCCGTAGACGGGATCAGCCTCACTCCGTATGCGCTGACAGGGACAACGTTTCGCTGTGCGGTGATCCCGACCACGTTCAACGGAACAATCCTCAAGGATCGGCACGTGGGAGATCCGGTGAACATCGAGTTCGATATTCTTGCGAAGTACGTAGAGGGGATGATCAGACGTGTTGATTGAGATAGAGCAGGCGATCGAGCGGATCCGTGCCGGTGAGATGATGATCCTGGTCGATGACGAAAACAGGGAGAACGAAGGGGATCTCGTCGTGGCGGCGGAGCACGTCACCCCGAAGACGATCAACTTCATGGCCAGTTACGGCCGCGGCCTGATCTGCATGCCGATCGAGTCGGCGCGGGCAGAGGAGCTCGCCCTCACCCCGATGGTCCCGGAGAACACGGCCCTGCACAAGACCCACTTCTCCGTCTCCGTCGATGCTCGAATGGGGATCACAACCGGAATCTCGGCCCACGATCGTGCGCATACCGTCAAGGTGGTAATCGACGAAGGAACCCTCCCGAAGGACCTCGCTCGACCAGGGCACGTCTTCCCGCTCGTCGCGCAGGAGGGGGGGGTGTTGAGGCGTGCCGGCCATACCGAAGGAGCGGTCGACATATCGCGGCTCGCCGGTCTCAAACCGGCAGCGGTGATCTGCGAGATCCTGAACGACGACGGGACGATGGCTCGCCTCCCTCAGCTCGAGACGTTCGCCAAGAAGCACCGGCTCGCGATAGCCAGTATCGCCGATCTCATCGCCTATCGTAAGCGCCACGAACACCTGGTCGAGCGGGTGGCGACCGCGGCGCTTCCCACCAGGTACGGGGACTTCAAGATCGTCAGCTACACCAGCCCGATCGAAGATGAAGAACACGTCGCCCTGGTGAAGGGCGATGTCGTTGGAAAGGAGAACGTCCTCGTGCGGGTCCATTCCGAGTGTCTCACCGGCGATGTCTTCGGATCACTGCGCTGCGACTGTGGAGACCAGCTCCATCGCGCCATGGAAATGATTGAGGAGGAGGGATGCGGGGTCCTCGTGTACATGCGTCAGGAAGGGCGGGGGATCGGCCTGAAGAACAAGGTCTGCGCGTATCGCCTGCAGGATGAAGGGCTCGACACAGTGGAGGC
>JAUWNS010000109.1 GCA_030612485.1 Candidatus Bipolaricaulota bacterium | reverse complement strand
TCAAGCGTATCACCAGTGCAGGTGAGTGGGAAGCGTACTGGCGCAAGCGGTTACGGATATCCGGTAACGTCGTCCTCGTTTATCGCGGCATCATAGCTGCCTGATCCCTGATGCTCCCGACACCTTTGGGACGTTACCAGAAGCTTTCACCGCCGAGAACGCTCGGGGGATGTAGTAAGATCCCCATTCGATTACTACACCCCCCAGGCACGCAGAGAGTGGAAGCAGGTTGAGCAATTGAGCGAGTGATTGATTAAACCTTCCAATCTCCCGATCATTCAACTTGAGATTCCCTGTGGTCTTGCCACAGGGTTTCCTTATCCCCTTCTCCTTGATAGGAGAGGGTCGGGGTGAGGTGGAATAATGAAATCCCGGTTTTGCCCTTCAGGTCAAAATGAAATTGGCAGAATACCCTGTAGTCTTGCTACGGGGGATAGTCAATTTCAAGGGATTTCTTTATTCTTCCGATCTCTCAATTTCTCAGTGCTCTCTGTGGTAAAATGAGAGATGGAAAAGTCTACACAACGAGCTCGAAGGAGGAAAGAAATGACTAACGAGAGGGTCTTAATCCTCTACGACAACCGATCCGACCGGAGCAATCTGCAGCCCGGCTGGGGATTCTCAGCCTTGATCGAGTTTGGCGGGCATCGAGTCCTGTTCGACACGGGAGCGGACAAGGGCGTCCTCGAACACAATGCCACAGCGCTCGGCGTCGCCCTTGCGGCGATCGATACCCTTGTCCTCTCCCATGAGCACTGCGACCACATCGGAGCCGTCACCTCGGTGCTACACAAGAACCTCGACGTCTTCTCCCCCGCATCGTTCTCCGTCCTCTTTCAAGGGGAGGTGGAAGAAAAGCCCGCGCGGGCACCATGGCGTGCTCACCCTGTCTCCCTACCGACAGAGATCGTACCGGGCATCACCTCCACCGGGGAGCTATGGAAGGAGATCGTGGAGCAGGCCCTGATCATCCGCGGATCCGCAGGCCCGATGCTCATCACCGGGTGCGCCCATCCTGGGATCGTCGAGATCGCTCGCGTAGCGACCGACCTCGCTGGGGAGCCACTTCACCTCGTCCTCGGAGGGTTCCACCTCTACAAGAAGAATAAGCCCGAAGTCGAGGAGATCGCCGTCGCGCTGAAACGGCTTGGGGTAAAGAGAATCGCTCCCTGTCACTGCACCGGCATGGCCGCGATGAAGAGACTGCAAAATGCCTTTGCCGATGCCAGTGTCGACGTCAAGGTCGGGATCGAGATAGCCCTCTGATGTTCGATACGATAGGGATTGCGCTCCTTGATCACACCCCGCAGGGGATCGAGCGCGTTGCCTCACCAGGGAGGCACTGCACCTTCATCGGAAGGGCTCGCAAGGGGGAGATCCTCTGGGCGCGCGGAGAGGATTTCACCTGCCCGCTCGCCCGCTACAACCTGGGGATCGATCCTCCGGATGAATCGACGACGGAGACACTGACAGTGACACTGGCAGAGACACTCGTCAGTTGGGGAGATGTAAGGGACCTTGAAACCGCGCACCGCTTTATCGCCGGACTCTCTCCACTCCCTGTTTCGGAACGTACCTTCATCTACGCCCCGCTTGATAAGATGCCAGTCTCCCCAGACCTCATCATCCTCATCCTCAACCCCCAGGAAGCGTTCGACCACGTCCTTGCGCTCACGCGGATGACCGGAGAGAGGAGCGATGGGCGCGTTAGCGGGGTCGGTGCGCTGTGCGGGGAATGCACCGCCCTCCCCCTGCATACCAAGAAGGCAACGATCTCTGTCGGCTGCGAAGGGAGCCGTCGCGAGGCATCTCTCGCCCCCAAGGAGCTCTTCCTCGCTATCCCCTATTCTCTGTACCGATCGACGGTTGAATCATAAGGATGTCTTCTAACCCGAACCGTATCCGCACGACATTCTCTTTCCTCATCGTGTAGCTCTTGATGCGGAAGCGGCCGATTTGGTTTGTATGAGAGACGTGCTCGCCGCTACACGGAGTAGCATCGATGTTACCGATCTTGACAATGCGGATCGTGGCTGCGCCTGGAGGGATCTTCCACAGGTCGTAGGTCGTTTTCGCCTCTTCGATAGGCACGATTTCCGTCGTGATTTGGTAGTCCTTCTCGATCTCTACGTTCACCGTTTGCTCGATCTTTTCGATCTCTTCCATACTAATCGGATGAGAAACGGTGTAATCACACTTCGACTTCTTCTCCCCGAGGTGCATCTCAAGGTTGCGCGGCGAGGGGACACTTCCCGTGGCAAACAATCTGTGCATCACCGCGGTCAGTATGTGTTCCGCACTGTGCATCCGTACCCGTTTCTCCACCAGCGGCTCCCTATTACTGATATCCCCTTGGGTTCTCATCGTGTCAGGATGATACCGCCTTGGCCTTTGATAACCCATTTTGCGGCAGAGAGTTCCGCCCTTTATCTTGGTTGTGGTGTGGTCCTTCCTCAACAACTCTCGTAGGGGCGGGGAGCCGATGAAGGACGAGGAGTGAGGCTGCAATGAAGAGAGCGGCGGACGCAAACGTCGCCTGGTAGCCTATGTATTCGCTTAGAAAACCGCTCGTTGCTCCGGCAATGATCATCCCCACCCCCGCAATCGCGTTGTACAGCCCAAGCGTCTGTCCCCTGTTCTCCGGCTTGGCCAAGCGAGAGGCGAGCGCTACCCCAGAAAGCTGGAAGAAGGACCAAGTACTGCCAATCGCGAGGAAGAAGGACGCAAGCACCCACGTCGGCGGGACCACTCTCGATACCGTGAGGTAGATGGATGCCGCGACTAAAAGCACCAGCCGAACGGCGAGCGCCCCCTGCTGAACCGCCTTGTTCCCCGCTCGCTTAATCCGGCGCGAGGCGCATGGATATGCGAGCACCACCCCGCTGTTCAGCACAACAAAGTATAGAAAGACCGTAGAGGAGGGAAGGCCAAACCTCTGTGAGAGCAATAGCGGTATTGGTACTGCAAAGAAACCAACCGCAATGAAGGCGAGCAACGTTGCTACCAGGAATCGCTTCGTCTCACTCCGTAGCCCCTCTTCCCCCCATAGAAGCGCAGGCAGCCGGCGTGGGTTGAACCGATGGTAAAGGTGATACGGGCTGAACCGACCTCGTTCGACAAGGAAGTTACCCAACGCGACTATCCTCCCCCGGAACCGGCGCTGGGTAAATTTTGGGGTCGTCCTAGGAACGAATCGCACGGCAAGGAGACTAGCCCCAGCTGCCCCCAAGGAGAGGATCGCAAATAGGATACGGATCGCCGTCGATTCGCCGATGAATTGGCTCGCCGCAGCCAAGGCGAGGCTTCCGAAGACAAGCCCGGCAACCCACCCCAACGCACCGATCTGGTTCAAGTGCCCGATCTTTCCCTCCCATCGTGATTCTTCCTTGTTCTCAATCACGATCAGGATAGTCACCGCCGCGTTCGCAACCCAGAAGAAGTTGAGCATCATGTTGAGGAGGAGAACCGTCGTAAAGGATTGGGCGAGTGCAATCCCGGCAAAGCCGAGGCTCACTCCGGCGAAGCTTATCACGATGAATGGCTTGCGGCGGTGAGCAGCATCCGAGAGCCGCCCCCAGATGAGGCTCCCGATAACACCCACCAGACTCACAAGACTAGCAAGGACCCCAAGGTCGGCCACGGAATGGTTGAGGACCTGCGCGATCATCAATGGAATGAGGATCGAAGAGGTTCCCATCGTCATATTCGCCAGGCCGGTTGCCGTATACCACGGTTCAGCCTCTTGCCACCATTTTCGTATTGATCCACGCATTATAACCCGCCTCCGATATAGCCTTATCAGACATGAAGTTTCGAAGTGTACTCGGAAAAGGTACGTTGTCAAGGGAAGTTAGCCAGTCAGCGAAACGGAGAAACGGCGAGAGGGCGAGGGGGCGGCTTCGCCGGTGCGCCGTCTCGCCCATTCGCCCTGTCGTCGACTCATGCTTTCCTGATCAGCCATTTTTTCGGTTCGTCTATCATCCTAACGAGCTGAGCGATGATATGGTCGCATTCCTCGTCTAAACGTGAGGCTATCGTATCCGTCAGATATTTGCAGCGCTGGGCAAGTTCGATCCATACTTGAGTCTCGGATGCCTCGCTTTCAGCGTCACTCAATTTGGCAATAAACGCAGCTTTGTACCGTGGTTTACGTCAGGCTTCGCTAATGTTCGCACAGACCGAACGAGAGGATCGCCGAATTTGATCAGTTAATGAGTATTGCTCTTCCCGCGGAAAATGTTTGGTTATTTCAAAGATGTCCATTGTCAGATTCATGGCTCTTTGAAACACGTCCAGGTCCTTGTAACTCTCAATCTTCATCTTTTTCGCCCCTTCTCTCTTAGGAAACCGGCGAGCTCACCCCTTCGCCGTCTCTCCCTCTCTCCGCGTCCCCGTGTCTCTGTTTCTCCCATTCACCGTCTCGCCCCGTCCCCCCTTCGCCCACTCGCCGTTGCGCTGTTTCACCCCATCGTTTCTCCGTCTTCGAGCATTCCAAGCATGATATCGACCACTTTCTCATCGTATCTCGTTCCCCTACCGGAGAGGAGTTCCTCAACCACCATTTCCTTCGGGCGAGCTGGGCGGTAGGGCCTATTAGAAGACATTGCATCGACCACATCGCAAACGCCGAGGATGCGCACCTCAAGGGAGAGTTGATCGCCCTTGAGCCCGTCCGGGTAGCCGGTACCGTCGAGCCGCTCGTGATGATGAAGAGCTATATCGGCCACAGGCCAGGGAAACTCAGCTTGTTCGAGGATCTCATACCCGCGGCGCGGGTGGGTGCATATGAGTGTCCTCTCCGCATCACTCAGTTTCCCTGGGTGAGTGAGAATCTCGGATGGGATGGAGATCTTCCCGATATCGTGCAGCAGGCCAGCGATGTAGAGGCCCTGGAGCCGATCTGGCTCAAGCCCCAGCTTCTCTCCCACCGTCCTAGCCAGTTCGGCCACCTGCCGTTGGTGTCCGGCTGTGTACGGATCTTGCGATTCCATCGCGCGCGCGATCGTTTCGGCAAGTTGGGTGAAGGAAAGCTCAAGCCTCCTCTCAGCCCGCTTGCGCTCGGTGATGTCGCGAGCAATCCCACACAGTCCGATGATCTCACCAGAGCTGTCGCACATCGGCACCTTGATGACGTGGAACGTATACGGGATCCCCTTGACTGGCTTGGTGTCCTCCTCCTCAATGATCTCCCCACCGAGGACGCGCGAGTCTACCTTCCTGATGTGTGACGCCGCTTCCTCCGAGAAGAGATCCTCATCCGTCAGTCCGATCAGTTTCGAGGCCGGGAGTCCGAAAAGCCTTTCCATGGCCGGATTGACCTGAGTGTATTTTAGCGTGCGATCCTTGATGAAGATGGAGTCCTGGGCTGTCTCGAAGATAGCCCGGAAGCGCTCTTCCGACTCCCGCAGTGCATCCTCCGTCTGCACCCGCTCGGTGAGGATCTCTCTCAATTCCTCGGTCTGCCTTGTTACCTCCCACTCCAGAGAATGCGACCAGCGATGAGAGGTTATGAAAAGGGCAAACCCACCGATTACTAACACCAGGATAACGAAGCCCAACGTGATCCATTCCGAGCGGCGAGCCGTGAATAGTATTCCATTTACCTCGCTAACCGGCGCACACACAGCCACAGACCATATCTTGTTACCGACATGCACGGGCGTGTAGGCAATCAATTTTTTGATCTCGCCGGTCTGCTCACGGTGCCAGCCCGAGACGTAGTCTCCCACCCCTTCTTCTCCGGCTATCATTCGCTGATGGATCTGGTTAATCGCTTCGTAGGAGATGTCGGGGTTTCTCTTTGTCCGTGCCTCAAAGGCGTTTTTACCGACGAATCCTTCATGTTGATGAGCTAAGAATATGCCGTCCTCGTTCAGCAGCCAGGCGTAGCCGGTCTCGCCCGATACGATAGGGGAGACATACAGGCTGGCCAGCGTCTCCGAATCAAAGGAACAGATCACGACCCCGTTGAATTCTCCTTCCTCGTCCTCAATATAGACTGGCCTGGCCACCCGGACGCGCCTCTCCCCCACCTCGTTGGTGATCACGCCGGAGACAACAACGTCCCCGGTCTCTTTTGCCTGTTGAAAGAACGCCTCGTTGCTGTAGTTCCGTCCTACCAGTTCTTTCCTCCAGCCCTCGTTGGGGTAGATGAAGCGGAGAATGCCGTTCTTGTCCAACCGCCGCGATGAGGTTCCCGGAGGCGTTCCCATGTACAAGGCTTTCATCCGATCGAGTATCCCGGGCTCCATCCTCTGCACGACCGGGAAGACCGACAATGCGAGCAGGTCATCATTCATGCCGGCGATGAACGTCTCAATCCCCGTAGCAGCCGAGCGCGCCAGTATCAGTTGCTGTTGGTTGAATTGTGTCGTGGCCAACCGTAGTGTCTCACGGTGATCCCTGTAGCTGAGGAAAACCGCCGCGGCGATAGCGGCAAGGGTAACAGTTACGATAAGAACCAGCCAGACAGCGAAATGGGGAACCGGCGAAACGGAGAACCGGCGAATTTGCTCTGTCGCCCCTTCGCTCCCTCGCCGTTTCATGCTTTCTTAATCAGCCATTTTTCTGATTCGTCAATCATCCTAACGAGCTGAGCGATGATATGGTTGCACTCCTCGTCAAGACGCGAAGTTACCGTATCTGCCAGATAGCCGCAGCGCCGGGCAAGCTCGATCCAGACCTGAGTCTCAGATGCTTCGCTTTCAGCGTCACTCAATTTGGCAATAAACGCAGCTTTGTATCGCCTTTTACGCCATGCTCCAGCGATATTTGCGCACACTGACCGCGAAGATCGTCGCATCTGATCCACCATGGAGTACTTCTCCTCAATCGGAAACTGCTTGGTAATATCGAAAACCTCCATAGCGACTCCCATCGCGTTTTGGAAAACGTGGAGATCTTTGTAGCTGCCTATCTTTTCGCCCATTCGCCCTCTCTCCGTTTCTCCGTTTCACCCAGTCGCCGACTCACCCTGCCAGCTCCAATTCTCCGTTTTCGATCATCTTGAGAATCACATCTACCACATCTGGATCGTACCTCGTCCCTTTACCGCTCTGGATCTCTTCTGTTATCTCTTGCTTGCTCCGAGCAGGGCGATAGGGATGGCGCAGAGACATAGCGTCCACTACGTTGCAGACCATAAGGATGCGTACTTCCGTGCTTAGTTCGTCACCTTTAAGTCCATCGGGGTAGCCAGAGCCGTCCAACCGCTCATGATGCTGAAGGGCCAATTCAGCTATCAACGGAGGTAGATTCGTATCCTTTAGAATGTCATAACCTCGCTGAGGGTGAGTGCGAACAAGTTCCCGCTCCGCTTCGGTGAGCTTACCCGGCTTGCGCAGGATTCCTTCAGGGACGGCCACCTTGCCGATGTCGTGGAGCAGGCTCCCGATGTAGAGACTCTGAAGTCTATCTTCATCCAACCCCATCTTCTTACCGACCGCGCGGGCCAGCTTGGCAGTTCCCTGTTGATGAATCGCCACGTAGGGGTTCCGTAAGCTAAAGATGCGAGACACCGTCTCTGCCAGGTTGACGAAGCGAAGCTTAAGCTTCTCCTCCGCCTTCTTGCGCTCGGTGATGTCTTTGTCTACTCCTCGGTAGCTTAGGAGTTCACCTTTCTCGTCCAGTATCGGTACACCGTTGGTCAGAAGACAGACTTTCTCTCCTGCCTTACTCAGATTCCAGTTCTCCAAATCAACGATCGGTTTCTTTTCTGAGGCAATTTTACGAGAGACAGCATTTGAATGCCCCGTCCCGGGAGGGCGGGGATGAAAAATGCTTGCTGCCGAAGGCAGCACAGTTTGTTGTAAAGTGGAGGCATGGCTACAAAGAGAGGGAGTCACTGTGTGTACGACACGAAATAT
>JAUWNS010000027.1 GCA_030612485.1 Candidatus Bipolaricaulota bacterium | reverse complement strand
CCTAAAAGGGTTGGGTAAAACAGTCGGTGCTCCCTCGGGGACCGGAGAATAGGTGATGAGGAGGTCTCCGTGACGAGATTGGCGGAAGCGATCCGAAGAGCGTTGATCAACGGAAGGCTCCCGTGTTCGTGGGCGTTCGCGATCGCAGAGGAGCACGGTCTTTCTCCACGAGCTATCGGCAATGAAGCGACACGCCAATCGATCAAGATCTCCCGTTGTCAGCTCGGCCTGTTCGGCTACGACGATCTCGGAGAGCGAAGGATAGTAAAGCCGGCTGCAGAGGTATCAGGAGCACTGAAGGAAGTAATCTCCTCTCGTCTCGTCGAGGGTAAGGTTCCCTGTCGCGTTGCTTGGGAGATCGCTTCCGAACGAAAGCTTACGAAGATCGAGATTGCAGGTGCGATCGAGACACTGGGGCTGCGCATCTCAGACTGTCAGCTCGGTTGCTTTAAGTAACAGGATTGAGTGGTTTTTCGCCGGCAAGGATAGACAGGACGTTGTCAACGGCGATCTTGGCAAGGGCGCGACGGGTCACCACGGTGGCGCTTCCGATGTGCAGGGTGAGGACGGAATGCACATAAGCTCGAAAAGCACAATCTGTTACTTCGCTCATTACATAACGATTTTTTATCAGCGTGTCTTCCATGAGCGTTTGTGCTCTGCTACCTCTAGTGCCAAGAGGAGCAATAGGAGCCCCACTCCAAGCTGCACCCACTTTCTGAGAAACTCTTCTTGTGGGGAAAGGGAGGAGGAGAAAAGCACAAGCGCAAACCACCTTAAGGCCTTGTGGCCAAGAAGCTCCGACTTGGCGATCGCCAGGATGAAGGAGACACCCCACCAAGAAAGCCCCGCCCCCAAACCTACCTCTTCTCCTAAAGCCAAGCCTACGGCCAAGGTGAAGCCCCCGAGTAGGAGTCCGGGGGCAAGGAGAAGAAGCCAGTCCTCCGGTCGAACGGCGGCTACCGCTGTCGCAAACAGGGGAAACAGCACCACAAGGTAGCGAACAAGAAGAGAAATCGCTTTTCTTCGCGGGGTGGAAGCCCACACCTCCAAGGTGTTCCAGTTCTTCTCTTGGGCGAGAAGTGAAAAGGAGAGCAAGGGGAAAAGCAAGGGGAACATAATCTCCAAGAAGCCGAGCCATCCCCCGGATTTCGGTTGGATCGCCCCGGTAAGCCGCAGGATGGCCAGAAAGCCGGGGAGAAGCCATATCGCCGGGTGAAGCGCAAGTCTAACCTCATAAACTAAGTAGCGGATCACGAGCGGATGAGGGCGAGGTAGGCGTCCTCCAGGCTTGGGGTAACTGGCCGAGCCCCTTCCACCTCCCCCAGCAGACGTACCGCCCGGCCACTGTCCACCCGCTTTGTGGTGAGCACGCGATCCCCCCAAGCATCCAACTTCCCTTTAGTCTTTTCCTCCAGCACCCCCACCTCGTAGACCTTGCCCTTGTAGAGCTCGAGCAAGCCGTTCACCGTCCCCTGATAGAGGATCTTCCCACCTCTAAGTACTACCAGCCGCTCGCAGGCCATGGCTACGTCCTCCACAAGGTGCGTGGAGAGCACAACGATGCGATCGCCGGAAAGTCCCATAAGAAAATCGCGAAATCGCACCCGCTCCTCGGGATCAAGTCCTCCGGTGGGTTCATCCACGAGGAGCACCTTGGGATTACCAAGGAGCGACTGAGCAATCCCAAGGCGCCTGAGCATCCCCCCGGAGAAAGAGGTCACTTTTCGACGAGCCACATCAGTCAAGTGAGATTGAGCAAGCAACCCGTCTATCTGTCTTTTGGGCCGGCGAATCCCTTTAAGGGCAGCGATGTACTCCAGGTACTCCCGGCCGGTGAGCTTGGGATAGGCCCCAAATTCTTGTGGAAGGTAGCCGAGCATCTTACGGATGGCGATCCTATCGTGCACAACATCGTGATCGAACACAGTTGCTTTTCCCGAGCTTGGAGGGAGGAGAGTAGCTATGATGCGGATGAAGGTGGTCTTCCCTGCGCCGTTTGGACCGAGAAGACCAAAAACCCCATTTTCAACTGCAACGGTGATCCCTCTGAGCGCTGCTATACGCCCGTATTCTTTGGTTAGCTTCTCTGCCTTTATCATCACGGGCTCCTTTTAAGAAGGGAGCGGATGAAATTTACGTGCCCCATCGTCTCCCCCTTTTGCCAGTCCTGAGAAGTACGCATTGCTGCTTCACGATCACGCACGTACCGATAGAGTGGATGAAGCCACCACTTTATCTTACCTTCAGCAAAAAGACGGAGCTTTTCCAGGGTTCTATTCACCTCTTTCTCATCCGCTCCCGCCATCAGATAAAGGCTAAGGTACGCCCGGGTTGGTTTATCCAAGCCGGAGCTTTCGGTCAGTGCCCAGGCTGCTTCCCATTGTTTGGCCAGCATCGTCTTTGATAAACAAGAATAAGGAATTAAGAGCTTGCCGGGGAGATAGTAAATAGCTGAGTCAAGGAAAAAATCGTCGGGCCATAGGATAGTAAGCTCTGGGGTTCCATCTTCCCAGATTTGAGATCGCTTTACCAATGGTTGGCTTTTCTCGTGGAGCTGCCGGACCGCCCCTTCAAGCTCGGGTGAGTAGGGACAGTTAGGTGGATAAAGTAAGGTCACGGACTGTGAACCTGTTCGCATGTTACTTGAGCCGAGGTGACCTGTGAGAATGCTTTGCCCCAGGTCGTAGCGGCACACTTTCCTAACCCCGGTTAGTTCATCTATCCAGGCAGGAGCGTTCTCTTTTGTAGGCAGGCGAACGGCCATGTACGTACCCGGGTAAACAAGGAGTATTCCGTCTTTACTCCAGATGTACGGCTTTGCAAAGGGGACTTCCCCTTCCCAAAGGGCCGTTGCTGTAAATGGAGCTATATGATTATTGACCTCCCACGTAGCCACTCCTCCCGCACCTAGCGCAAGGACGGTTCCAAGGATAAGTACCACCTCGACCGTGATATTCTTTACCCCGGTCCATTCTGGGAAGCGCCTACGGAGCAAGAACGTCACTCCAATAAGGACAAGAATGATCCCGAGGAGAATCCCTGCTTGTAAGAAGAAGACCGGAGGGATCAGACCAAGGGGCGAGAATGGACCTATGAAGTCCCATGCCAAGAAGTTTCGATGGAGCAGGATCCGTAGGTTAGGGGCTCCCCAGAATCCGGCCACCCCAAACCAAGCTACCTGGAGCGCGGTGACGATCCCGATAGTCCCCCAACGGGAATGAGTGAGGTAGAAGAAAAACATGGCTAATGCCACCCAGATCAACACACGAAGCCAGGCTAAAACAAGGTAAATGGGGATGTACTGTCCTCCGGCAGCAACAATGATTTCTCTAGTGGCTGGGTTTAGGAAGAAGGCGCCAGCGCCAAGCGCCAACAAAAAAGTGGCCGTAGATCCCACAGCGATTAGCTTTGCCCCGAGCAAGCGAATTTTCCCTGCGCCAACCGTGGACCAGAGGACCTCGCGATGAGCGATCTCGGAATATAGAGGACTAACAGCGATGAGTGCAGTAAAAGAGCAAAGGAGGATACCGCCGAACATCTCCAGGCTTAAAAGGATAGCACGTCCCCATCCTCCCAAAGAGAAAAGGCCTTGTGCGGGGGCAAGGAAGGGGTGATCCAAGCCAAGGGAAATCTCCGGAGTTAACTTCCCTGCAAATAGCCCAGTGAAGAAAATCCACGCGGAAAAGGCAACCAGAAAAATCCAGGTTGGTCGCCGAAGTATTGCTTTCGTTTCAAGCCAGATTAGGTGTCTCATCGCATAAACAATCCGGTCCTTGTCACTCCGTGTTCAGAAATATATGACAAAGGACCGGATTATTCCAACTCCTCCAGGCCGTCAGGTAAG
This sequence comes from Candidatus Bipolaricaulota bacterium, assembly GCA_030612485.1. The sequence continues at coordinate 15,652 of JAUWNS010000027.1, read as the reverse complement.
CTCTTCTGTGATTATCCTAAGAATACATCCTTTAGGACCCTAATAGCAGCCACTAGCGCTTGCTCCATGGCAGTAACAGTAAAGGAATTGGTGCCTTTCTGTTTCCTGTGTATACACACGCGGGCCAGACCACGGACCACACCAAGGGATTCCGCCCTCCTCGCAACATTGACGCGACCACTCGTAGACTATCCTTTGCCATATTTCGTTTGCATAGCAACCTTTATCAATAAAGAAGTTGCATCGCCAGGTATGGTAGCACATATATGTATCTATTTTGAGGAAAAACCAAGGTCCTGTTTCACGGTAGTAGTCGGTCCAACAGTACAGCTTTGGACTTGATCCCGGCTTCTCTTGCGAAGTTGTAGACGCATACGCCGCACTTCCATCAGAAGGGGCTGACTGGGTAGCATATCCAATCGTCCCAAATAGCGACAGCAATAAGGTTAAAACCGCTATTGCCCACAACACTCGACGTTTTTTTGTAACCATCGCAACCTCCTTTCAAAATCTCTGGATAGGTTTACCTATTCATCCCTTTCAATGCTTTCGCTATTGCATCCGCGAGATCACCCCCTTCAATGGGCCCCTCTAAAACCCAGTCTATAATGTTTTCCTTTCCCACTAATATAAAAGTAGGAGTTGCTTTTATCTTATAAGCCAAGAGAATCTTAAAGCCTCCCTCTTTGGACCACTTATCCAAAACGACAGCCACCTGCTTTCCTTGTTCGCTTGCTTTCTGTTGGAATTGTTCCAGCTTTTCCCAATGCTCAGTGGAGAGGCGACTTTGTCTCACTGGAATCACAATTCCAGCAGCCACATCATTAGGAAGCTCCAACAAAGACGGAAGAACATCCCAACAGGATGGACAGTTTGCGGCCAAGAATGCTAGAAGAAGTGGCCGAGGAAAATCAGCTAGGCCAATCTTGTCACCGTTCAGATTCACGGCAGAGAAGTTGGGAGCCTGCTTCCCGAGAAGATCCCGTGGGTTAGGGAACTTGATCAATAATGACTGTGCGAGTTCCCTCAGGAGTTTTCCTTCTGTGAATGGCCAATCAAGCCGGGTTATGTACATTCCCTCTGCACTCAAAAACACGGTGGGCGCTCGTTTGATCTCAAGCTCTGTTCCTAGCACACCATCCTGATCGAGGAGGACCGGTATCCCCGGCGCGTGGGTTTTCACCAGCTCTCTTACTTCTGGCGTTGCGGCTGAGGCGATAAGAAGGAACTTAACCTCGGGGAACGCCTGGGCTGCTTGCTCAAACCATTCGACAACTTTCTCGCAAGCGGGACACCCTGGAGACACTATAAAGCCCAGCGCCCAACGGCCCTGTGTGAATTCCTCGACCGAAATTACACCGCCATCCAGCGTTTCATAACTTGCGGGATGTTCTTGTTGAGAAGTTGATGAATTCACCTGGGAAAACGCGCTCGGGCTCGGGCTTAAAGCGAAAAGGCAGAACACGATAGCTATTACTAGCACAACTCGCTTCATTATCTATCACCCAAGTGAGATTATAGCACTTACCCCCCCCCACTGTCAAGTGTTTGATACATATGCACTTGGAAAAGCATAAAAACCCTCCACTGGAGAGCCGGCACAGCCGAGCCACTCGGGATCAAGATCTCCTCCTGTCAACTCGGCTGCTTTAAATAAGGGTCCTCGCGGTTAAGGCAAGGTATCCCAGAGAAAGACTCAAAAGATGAGCGTAGCGAGAGAGAAAAAGCTTGTATCTCGCCAAGACGCAAAGATCGCCAAGAAAAGCGTTGAGATGGGGAAGAACAAGGATCAAAGGCATGTCTTAGCGATCTTGGTGTCGCGACACCTTGGCGTCTTGAGTGAGTGAAACGAACGGGCGAGAGAACAGCATTATATCATTTGCGGTCAGGATTCGTTCCTTACTCCAAACAGCAAAGAGCCTTAAATAACAGGGGTAAGAGGCGGCTTTCCCGCAAGGACAACGAGCACGTTATCGACCGCAATCTTGGCAAGGGCGCGACGGGTCACTACCGTGGCGCTCCCGATGTGCGGCGCAAGGACAACCCTTTCGTGTAGCGCAACGAGACCAGGATGGACCTCAGGTTCGCGTTCGTAGACGTCGATCCCCGCCCCGGCGATCTCCCCTGTTTCGAGTGCCCAGACCAGCGCCTCCTCGTCGCCTACCGGGCCACGGGCGACGTTCACCAAGATTGCCGATTTTCTCATCCGGGAGAACGCCTCGCGAGCGAAGAGATGATGTGTCTGGGGTGTAAGCGGTGTATGAACACAGACAAAGTCGCTTTCTTCAAGTAGCCGCTCAAAGGGGAGACTCAACGCACCAATCTCCTTCTCGGCTGCTTCGTTTCGCGAGCGGTTGTGATAGAGGATCCTCATGCCAAAACCGAGTCGCCCGCGGCGAGCGACTGCTGTCCCAATCCGTCCCATTCCCACGATCCCGAGTGTCTTCCCGTAAACCTCTAAGCCAAGCTGTGGTTGGATCAGTTCCCAGCCAAGGAACTCTCCCGCGCGGACAAACGCATCCCCCTCAACGATCCGTCGCGCAGCGGCCAACAGTAGAGCGAAGGTGAAGTCGGCCGTCGTCTCGGTGAGAGCGCCGGGGGTGTTAGTGACAACAACCCCTTTCGCGTGCGCCGCAACGATATCAATGTTGTCAGTACCGACCCCCAGGTTAGCGATGATCTTCAAGGCCGGTGCAGCGTCGATCACCTCGGTGTCGATCTTGTCTGACAAAAGACAGATCAACGCATTGGCAGCACAGACCTTCTCCAGCAGTTTTTCCCTTGGAATTGGGCCAGGGACATCGCGCATCTCAACATCGTGTCCGGCCGCGTGCAGTCGCTCGATCTCGTCCTTGAAGACACGGCAGGTCACGTAGATCCTAGCCATTCTTTTCTCCTCCTCGACTGGGAATTGCCTGACGGGCAAGCTCGTCGCAACGCTCGTTCTCTTTATTCCCGGCATGCCCCTCTACCCAGTGGAAAGTAACGTTGTGGCAATCGGCCAACCGATCGAGCTCGCGCCACAGGTCCTCATTTTTAACCGGGAGAAGGCGTTTCCCGCTCCGTCGCTTCCAGCCGTTCTTCTTCCACGTCTTGATCCACTCCGAGATCCCTTTCTTCACGTAGGTCGAATCGGTGAAGAGATCAACCGGCGAGGATTCACGAAGTGCTTTTAGTGCCTCGATCGCCGCGCGGAGTTCCATCCGGTTATTCGTCGTCTGAGGATCCCCACCCGAGATCTCCTTGCAGTGTAAGCCGGAGATGAGGACCGCGCCCCAGCCGCCCGGTCCTGGATTTCCGCTGCACGCCCCATCGGTATAGATCGTAACCTTATTCACGGTATCGTAGGTATAGCCGATCGAAGCGCGGTTGTCGAGCCGGCGACAACATATTTCTCATCACGGGATCATTCCCTACGTGCGAGGCGCGACCACAGCTCTTTGGGGATAAAAGCAATCGTTTCTTTGTTGCTCTGTCCGACAAACACGATTCCTCTTACCTGAAGTTCTCCAATCGAGGAGTTAGGGATACGGTATCTCCAATCGATGCTGTCATCCTCCGTGCTTCCGAACTTCTCCTCCAGCTGCGCCAGAGGTGCGCTACCGCTAACGCTACGGAGGAATTCCAGTACATCCCATGCGCCGGTAGATATCTCCGCCCAGATGTCTATCTCTTCGTCCTGCAGGTAATCGGCGAGCATCTGAGCAATTTCGGCCTTGCGTAGCGTCCCACGGGAAAGGTCGTACCAGTACGTGATACCGATCAGGTTATCCTTGGTCAGGGTGTGTAGAGCCATCGCCAGCGGCATCTGCGGGTCGACCAGCTGCCTGAAGTAGCGAGCTCTGCGCTGATTCCTGAGGGAAAGACTATCATCCCTCCACGCCTCAGCTGCCGCCACCCAATCGAGCAACCTCTTTGTCTCTTTATCACCTGGTCGGAGGGCGATGAGCTTCTTGAACGCCTCCCTGGCGGCCTGAAAGTCCCAATCGAGTACATGTAACTGGCCGACCGCTCTGTAGTAGAGAGGAAGGAGATCAGCACCGATATCCTCGACAGAGATTGAGGAGATCAGAGCACGTCCTTCTTCTACGTGCTCTTCTTCTACGTGCTCTTCCTCCAAAAGATAGACTGCGGCCAGGTTTAGGATGGCGGTTGGACTTCCCGTCAGTGCAACAGCCTTCTCCAGGAGGTGTTCACCCTCCTCTGTACGGTCGGTGTTGCGGCAGATGTTTGCTAGATTGACCATCGCTTCAGCGAAGTCCGGATCGATCTTCAGTGCCTTGCGGTAAGCCTCCTCCGCTGCGGTGATATCCCCGGATTGCCGGTAGGCCAATCCTCGTTCGAATTGCTTAACCGCTGCTGGGAGTGGTTCGTGGATGAGTTCCTTCCTATTGACAACAACCGTCTGTTTCGTTCCATGAATAAACATCTCAATCCCCTCATTCTCACTGATTACCCCTCGCTCGACCAGCGCACTCGCCGCGTGCACCTTAAGATCATCAGGAAGATCAGCCTGGATAAGGATCAGCCTCAGGAATTCCTCCGCCCATGTGCTTTCCCACGTCCCCAATAGATCCACTAGAGCGTGGCGACTATCATCTTCTTCCTCGTTCCAGATGGCATTGGCCACCACTGGTTTGAGTTCCTCAGAAGGATGCTTTGGATCGAGTGGCTTCGCATCTCGCTTGAGGCGATACGAGAAACGAAACGGTGGAACTTTCTTATCTTGAATAAGTGACATGACTATGGTGTACAGGTTGGCAACCGCTATTTTGGGATCTTCCTTCTGCGCTTGCTCCCAGTAGAAGAAGGCTTCATCCATCCGACCAAGATTGGCAGCTGCCACGCCCAGGTAGAACCAACTGATTCCATCCAACACGTCTTCAACCCCTATCCCTTCCCGGTAGGATCGATATACCTGGTCGATCTTCTCATCCCACTCGAGTTTTGCCAGCGCCTCGATCACCTTGGTTAGATTATCGAGTGGAACATCAGGGTCTTCCAAGAGAGTAATCGCTTGCTTGACGTAGGAGCGCGCCTTCTTAGTCCGTCCGAGTTCCTCATAGCACTCCGCAAGAGTGCAGTGGGCAAAGACGTCCGTCGGATGATACTCGAGAGCCTTGTTGGCTGTGCGGATGGCACGCTTAGTCTCCCCCCGCAACGAGGCGCAGAGGGCAAGGTTGTTGATGGCCGGAACCGCGCACTCACAAATCCGTGTTGCCTCACGGAACTTGCGCTCCGCCGCCTTTATCCGACCGGCATCGAGGAGACTCTGCCCCTCCCAGTTCAACTCGAGCACTCGCTCCCCAAGCTGGGGTTGACGACGAAGAAACTTCGAGAATGGGTCCATCTTCGTTGTGTCTTCCTGCATCTCTTTGGTCCTCCGGTATATCGGTAAAAAGAGTATCTACTTTTCAAACAAGTTCGCCAACGGCCTACGTGATCGAAGGGGATACACGGTTCTCGTGAAGCAACTGATCCTCATGAGAAGAAAGCCTCTTTGCGCGCGGGAACGGCCTGTCGTATGATCATGCCTCGCTTTTACGGTGAGAGAAGAAGGGAGCAACTCGTTGCCGTGGGTGCCACGTATGCGCCAGCGTGTGCCCGACCGGAGCAATCACATAAGGAGTATAATGATGTCACAAACACAGAGACATATTTGGCTTGCGCTTTCATGTGCAGGGGAGACAGTCCCACGAAAACACTTCGGCGATTGCCCGGAATTCCGTATCTACGAGCTTACTGAAGACGGGGAGCCTCGTCTGATCGAGACCCAGAACAACACCTCTCCTGAAGAACAACGCCATGCCGACCCCAAGAAACTCAAAGGGGTAACGAGCCTTCTCCCTGGGTGTGAGGTGCTAGTAAGTGGACTCCAGAGCCCGAACTTCTTACGTATCCGGGATACGAAGCCGATTCAGCCGGTAGTAACAACAGAGAAGACAGTGGAAGCCACACTGAGAGCGGTGAGCAAAGCATTCGATGAGATCTCGCGACTTGTCAACGCGCGTCGTCGCGGAGAACACCCACCAGTGATCCTAGCAATTGGCAACAAGGAATAAAAAGGGGCCACGAAGGTGCGGCCCCTTTCATCACCCGAGAAATCGCGCTACAAGTGCTCCTGTACCTCGGCCAGAAGTTCACGTACGTTCTCCTGTGAGTAAGCATTCATAAACGGATACTGATCGCCAATCGGTTCGTCAAGAATACTCTGCAGAACTCGTGCTGCATCCTCCCATTGTTTCTTCGGCATGAGGTAGAACTCGACGAAGAAGGACCGGTTCTCAAAGTACGCATCCGTTCCGGGAACATGCTCGGCTATATTACACTCGGCGCAGTAGCCTGGTTCGTCGACAACAGGACACAGGTAACAGAGCGCTTTTCCTAGATCTCGTCCGAATAGGGCCGGGAGGCCTGACCAATAGGCACCGTAGGATCTGTAGGCTCCACCGGCGAGGTAGTTAGGAGCGATCTCGAGGAGCCGTTCGCTGATCATCTGCGTCTTCTTCGGAACCCCGCCAAAGACAGCCCCCATCGGGTCCTTCTGCGCCACCCGCAGCCAGCTGGAGTTCACCCAGTAGAGGGCGACAGCATCGGTCTCGCGTGCCACCGACTCGTCAAATCGTCCTCCTCGTAGATCGTCGAACTCAGGGTTCATGCGCAAGCTCTTGAATCCCCAGTTCTTCCCCATGATGTAGATATCCGTATCATCGGGCTTGTCCACGAAGACGTTGGCTAGAGTGTAGTACGCCTGCGAGAGCTTGTTCACCACGTCCTTGAGAGACATATCGATCTCTAACGCACCAACCTTGTCCTCGTTCGTTTCATCGAGATCGGCGGTGACGCCAAGCGCTGCTTTGAACGCGTCGATCATCTCCAAGAGCTGTGTCTTCCCAGCATCGGAATACTCGATCACGAAGCTGTCGCTCTGGCAATACGACAGCGCAGTATCGAGATCCATCGTCACCGGCTCATCCTGCGCCACCGCGGTAACCCCCATGAACAATAGCAAACAAACTCCTACCAGTACTAGCTTTCTCATCTTTTTCCTCCTTGTAGAAACAATCTTTGGCTAAGGATAACAGAACCGTGAACACCTGCCAAACCAAGGGGTTGCAACCAGATAAGGAAATAAGAAGTATGAGCGACCGGCTCTCACAGACCCCTTAATCCTTCAATCCATAATCCCTGGCTTCTAATCCCATCTCCCATCACTCGGTTCTACAGGTGTTCCTGCACCTCTTCGAGGAAATTCGTCGCCAGTTCCTGACAGAGGGCGTTGTACAGCGGGTAGGTCTCTCCGATCTGATCGTCGAGAATGCTCTGAAGGACGCGGGCCGCTTCCTCCCACAGACCCTTCTCCATCAGGTAGTACTCCGCAAAGATGAGCCGATTCTCGAAGTAAGCGTTACAGTCCTGATCGTACGGACAGTCTGGGCAATCCACGCAGTAGCCCGGCTCGTATACCACCGGGCAGATGTAGGAGAGCACACGCGGAAGGTTCTGCCCAAACGCGATGAGAGGGAACGGGGGAAGTCCTCCCCAGAACGCGGCGAGCGAACGATAGGGACTGTAAGCGATGTATGTCTCGTCCACAGCCAGAGCCTGCTCTATCAGGGCGAGTAATTTCGGAGGATCGTTACGCGCAATAGCGCCGAGTTTATCGATCTCGTCCTTACGCGCCCAGTTGGCATAGGTCCAACACAGAGCAGCAACATCCGTCTCCTGGGAAACAGCCGCGATGAACCCGTGTCTCTTCTCTTCCGTGGTGAAATCAGGGTTCATCCGCAGGCTCTTCAAACCCCAGTTCTGGCCCTTTACGAAGATCATCTCGGCACCATCTTGCCCGCGCAGGAAGACATCCCCCAGGGTGTAATAGCACTGGGAGAGCTTGCTCACGAGGTCCTTCTTCTCGATGCTGATCTCCAGGGTACTGTAAGCGTCCTCGTTCATCTCATCGAACGAGGCGGTAGCGCCAAGTGCGTGTTTGAGCGCGTCGATCGCCGCTTCCAGCGTCATCTGCCCTGCTGTGTCGTAGTGGACCATCACGTCGGCATCGGTCGAGAAGAGAGCCAGTGCCTCGTCTAGATTCGTCCCTGCAAAGACCGTCGCTCCAAGAGCGAGAAAGAGGAACCCCAGGACTAAGAACGTTCTTTTCATCACTTCATCCCTCCTTAAGTAGCTCACGGTCTTCAACTATACAAAATTGCATCACCGGGTCCAACCACTGCGGCAGGACCACTGAAAATCCTTAGTTGATCCCTCAAGGCGCGGTATGTTATAGTCTCCGCACTAAGACTCTATGAGACAAAAAGGAGGAAATAATGGCAAATCCCGCAGTAGATAAGGATCTCTGTGTCGGTTGCGCTCTGTGTGCTCAGGTCTGCGCCGAGGTGTTCGATATGGGAGCAGACGGAGTGGCAGTGGTCAAGACGGATGCTGATCTGAACGCCGCTTGCATTCAGGATGCGGTCGATCAGTGCCCGGTCGGTGCGATCAGCGCCTAGGAGCCGATTCATCACCCGCAGATTTCTCTTGCGTAAACGTCGGGGTCTCACCCGACTTTTTTCGAGATAACTAAAATATAGCGCCGTAGAGGGAGTACGGCGCTACACTCTATACTCACGTTGTCTGAACAGACGCAGCGTGCTAGCATAAGGCGGTGATCGATGGTGAAGGAACGACGGATCGGCTTGGCACTCGGAAGCGGTGGTGCGCGGGGATCGGCGCACGTGGGGGTGCTGAAGGTCCTCGAGGAGAACGGGATCGTCCCCGATGTCATCGCCGGGACGAGCATGGGTGCCGAGGTCGGCGGAGCGTATGCCGCCGGGGTGAAGGTCGATAAGCTCGCCGCTATCTGGCGTTCGATGACCTTCGGCAAGGTCGCGAAGACCCTCCTTCCGACCATTCCTTGGTCGGGGTGGAGCTCCGGAAGAGAGATAAGGCGCACCGTCCGAAGCCTGGTCGGAGATCGAACGATCGAGGAACTTCCCATCCCCTTCGCAGCGGTGGCGACCGACCTTGCGAGCGGGTTGCCGTACATCATCACGAAGGGTTCGCTCGCCGAGGCGATACGCGCGAGCCTCTCGGTCCCAGGGCTCTTCACCCCAGTCTGGATCGACGGACACCTCCTGATCGACGGCGGGGTATCCGACCCGATTCCAGTCGACGTCGCCCGCCAGCTCGGGGCCGATCTCGTGATCGCCGTCGATGTCCTCGTCGATCCGAATGAGGTGAAACTCTCCGGGATCCCGGTCCCCGAGTATCGCGAACGGATCCTCGGGATCACCAAAGGGATGGAGAAAGCACGGGCAGCCGCGGCAGAGTCACGCCGGTTCTACCCGAGCGTCTTCGCCGTCCTTTTTCAGATGTCGACCGCCTTCCAGAAGCGCGTGAGCGACCTCTCGCTGAAGGTTCACCCTCCGGATATCCTCATCCAGCCCGATTTCTCCCCCAATCCGCCCTGCTACAGCGACGTGCGTACCGGGATCGAGGCAGGGGAGGCGGCGACCCGTCGCGCGCTCCCGAAGATCCTCACCCTCCTCGAACGACAATGAACCAGGAAGGTATTCTTCACGGGAGATGAAGAATAGGCCCCTCCTATACACCTTAATCGGGGTCGCGATCGTTGCCGTCTCTTTCGGCGCGATACTCATCCGCCTCGCCAAGGACGTTCCGGTCCTTTCCATCGCTGCGTGGCGCCTGGGGATCTCTTTTTTGGTGCTCATCCCGTTCTCCTGGCGAAAAAATCCCCTAAAGGTGATGAGTCGCAGGGACTTGCTCCTCTCGGTCGCGAGCGGGGTCTTCCTTACCCTCCACTTCATCCTGTGGATTTCCTCGCTCCGCTACACCTCGGTCGCCAGTTCCGTCGTCCTTGTCAGCACCAACCCGATCTTCGTCGCATTGGGGGTGCGCTTCGTCTTCAAGGAATCCCTCTCCCGCACACTCGTCGTGGCTACCCTCCTCTCAGGCGCCGGGGCCGCTCTCATCGGGGGGGGGGACTTCCGGATCAGCGGAGCAGCCTTCTCCGGGGACTTGCTGGCGCTCGGCGGAGCGGTGATGGCCTCGGGTTACTTCCTGATCGGGCGCCGGGTACGACAGAGGGTTCCTCTCTCAACCTACATCCTCACGACATACGGGACCGCCGCGATCCTCCTCCTTGGCGTCGCTCTAGCCACTCACCAGCGACTCATCGGCTTTCCCAAGCTAACCTACCTCTACCTCGTCCTCCTCGCATTGGGACCGCAGCTCATCGGACACAGCACTTTCAATTGGGCTCTGAAGTACCTCTCCGCCTCCACAGTGGCGATTCTCATCCTCGGAGAGCCGGTCGCCTCGACCCTACTTGCCTATCTCATCCTGGGAGAGGGGGTGACCCTGTTGAAGGGGATAGGGGCAGCCGTCATACTGAGTGGAATCTACCTTAGCCTACACGAGGAGGCCAGTGATGAAGACGGAGGATGAACAGAGGGTGAGAGGAGAGGAGAAGATCGAGTGGGCAGTATCGCACATGGACCTGCTCAATCGATTGCGGAATGAATTTCTGGAAGAACAACCGTTTGCCGGCCACCGAATAGGGATGAGTATCCACCTGGAGGCAAAGACCGCCTGCTTGGCGATCCTCCTGCGCGACGGCGGGGCGGAGGTGTTCGTCACCGGGAGCAACCCCCTCTCCACTCAGGATGACGTCGCTATCGCCCTCGCATGCGAAGATGGGATTTCTGTATACGCCCGCCATGGGGTGAGTGATGTGGGGTACACCGCACACCTTAAAGAGGTCCTCGCTGCTGAGCCCGACCTCGTCCTCGACGATGGGGGCGACCTCGTCCGGCTGCTGCACGAGGGGGTCCCGGGGAAGGTCATCGGCGGGTGCGAGGAGACGACGACCGGGGTTCACCGTTTACGCACCCTCGATAGGGAAGGAAAGTTGCGCTTCCCAATGTTCGCGGTGAACGACGCGCAGATGAAGTACCTGTTCGATAATCGGTACGGGACCGGACAGTCGGTCTGGGACGGGATCATGCGCTCGACCAACCTCCTCGTAGCGGGAAAGGAGGTCCTCGTCGCCGGGTACGGCTGGTGTGGGCGAGGTATTGCTATGCGAGCCAAAGGCCTGGGGGCGAGAGTCTCTGTCTGCGAGGTCGACCCTGTACGGGCGATCGAGGCGGTGATGGACGGGTTCACCGTCGCCCCGCTCGTCGAGGCGATCGGTTCGGCCGATTTCCTGATCACCGCCACCGGATGTCGCGACGTCGTCACCGAAGAGACACTGCGAAATGCCAAGGATGGACTCCTCCTCGCGAACGCCGGCCACTTCGACGTGGAGATCGATAAATCAGCCCTGGATGCCTTGGCCACAGCGAAGCGAGCGGTGAGAAACGGGATATATGAATTCACGTTCGAGGACGGTCGGCAGGTCTACCTTTTGGGAGAGGGACGGCTGGTCAACCTCGTCCTTGGCGACGGCCATCCGGTTGAGATAATGGACATCTCGTTCGCCCTGCAAGCGTTGACCCTCCGCCACATCGTGCAGAGTGCACCACTCCCTCCCTCCCTCTACGCGGTCCCGCCTGAGATCGACGAACAGGTGGCGCGGATGAAGCTTGCTGCACTAAATATCGCGATCGACAGCCTAACCAAGGAGCAACAGGCCTACCTCGGTCTTTCCACCGCTTAAATGAAGTTGATCCTTCCCTCTCATGGCCATGGATGGTACAATAATGAGCAGGGTATACGGTTAGCATCCAAAGCTAGAGGCGATCTCCGAGAGAGCGAAGGTCATAACGCTAAATAATTACAGGGAAAAGGGGTGAGTGAGTTGAAAAGAGAATCCATGGTCCGAAGGGCACTAATATTGTTGATCCCGACGATCCTGTTGATCATTGTATTGGGGGTTGGGGGGGCACAGCAGACCGATCCCAATCTCTTCCATCCCCTCTCCCAGGTCTACCAAACGATCAAGAGCTACTTCTACGAACCAGAGCAAATCGATGACCAACAGGCTCTATACGGGGCGATGGAGGGTCTAGTCGAGCAGCTCGACGATCCGTACAGCGAGTTCCTCGACCCCGCTGACATGGAAGCCTTCGATGACAGCCTGAATGGCGAGTTCAGCGGGGTGGGGATTGAGATCACTCTCAAGGATGGCATCCTAACGGTGATCGCCCCGCTCGAAGGAACACCTGCCGACCGGGCTGGGGTAAGGGCCGGGGATCAGATCATCGCAATCGACGGTGAATCGACTGAAGGGATCACCCTTACCGAGGCCGCGGTGAAGATACGCGGTGAAATCGGGACGATCGTCACACTGACGGTCCTACATACTGATGGAAGCTCCGAGGAGATTCCCATCGTCCGCGACACGATCACGGTCGATTCTGTCTCCAGCAAGCCTGTGAACGACGGACGTATCGCCTACATCCGCCTGTCGCGGTTCGACAACCAGGTGGTCGTCAAGCTCGACGTAGCCCTTAATGGGTTCGACTTCGACGTGTTAGACGGGGTCATCCTCGACCTGCGCAACAACCCCGGAGGATTGATGAACGCCGCCATCTCCGTATCGAGCCGTTTCGTGGACGAAGGGATCGTCGTCTCGACCAAGAGTAGGATCTCCGGGGAGCAGAGTTACTGGTCGACGGGAAATGTGCTTCCAAACCTGCCGCTCGCGGTCCTTATCAATGGAGGATCGGCGAGTGCCTCCGAGATCACGGCCGGAGCAATCCGCGACCATCAGATGGGGATTCTGATCGGCGAACAGTCGTTCGGCAAGGGCGTGATCCAACAACTGTTCAAATACGGCGATGGGTCGGCTCTGAAGCTCACCACAGGAGAGTACACCACCCCCCTGGGGTACACCGTGCACGACGTCGGTCTCACCCCGGATATCGTCGTCACCGAGGAAGAGGACCCGATCGATATTGCGATCGCCTGGATCGAGGACCACGTTGGGGAGCGAATGCCGATTCCTCTTGGCAACGCGGAGAGCGAGTGAGAATATCCGTCATAGGTGCCGGAGGGTGGGGGACTGCCTTCGCCCTCTTGCTCGCAAAGGAAGGACACAGTATCACCCTGTGGGCGCGCGATCCAGCGTTGGCGGAGAGGATCGACCGCGAGCGGGTAAACAACAAGTACCTCCCCGGGGTACCCCTCCCACGTGAGAACCTGCGGGTCACTGCATCCCTTTCAATCGCGCTCGAATCGGAGACGATTGTCCTCGCCGTTCCCTCCTTCGCCATGGCCAAGACACTGCAGAGGATCACCCCCCTCATAGAGCCGGGGAAGGTCTTCATCAACCTGGCCAAGGGGCTCGACCGCACGTCAAAGAGGACAATGTCAGAGCTGATTGAGGAGGCGTTCGATGTACGGGCAGTCTTCACCCTCTCCGGGCCGAGCCATGCCGAAGAGGTCGGCCGGGAGATCCCGACCGCGGTCGTCCTTGCCGGTCACGACCTCACCCTTGGGAAGGAACTTCAACGTGCCATCGCAAGCACGCGCTTTCGCATCTACCTCACAGAAGACATTCGTGGGGTGGAACTCTGTGCCACGGTGAAAAACATCATCGCACTGGCGACCGGGATCTCCGATGGCCTCGGTTACGGAGACAACAGCCGCGGGGCACTCATCACCCGCGGACTGGCGGAGATGGTCCGCTTTGGAAGGGCTTTCGCAGTGGACGAACGGACCTTCTTCGGCCTCTCCGGTCTCGGAGACCTCGTCGCCACCTGCACCAGCGACCACAGCCGCAACCGAGCCGTCGGTGTCCGTATTGGAGGAGGCGAGCCCCTCTCCGAGATTCTCACCGGGATGACGATGGTCGCCGAGGGTGTCTACGCGACGAGGATCGTCCACGAGATGGCCGAAGAGTTGGGTATAGAGATGCCGATCACCGACGTTGTCTTTCGCATCTTATACGAAGGAGCCTCCCCACTCCCCCTGGGCGACGAGATCATGACCCGGGAGCCGAAGAGGGAAGGGGCGTAAGTACGATGACGGGCTACGACGTAGCGGTGGTCGGCGGCGGACCGATCGGCGCGGTAGCGGCACGGCACGCCTCCCTCACAGGGTCCCGTGTCCTACTGATAGAACAGGGGGACGGCTCGGGAGAGCCGGTCCGCTGCGCAGGCCTCGTCAGTCCACGCACCCTGGAGATCCTCGGCGCTTCAGGGGCGAGCACCCTGCGCGAGATCCACGGGGGGCTTATCCACACTCCCGGCGGGCGGACGATCGCGCTCCGCTCCGAGACGACCAAAGGGGTCGTGCTCGACCGGGGGAGGCTGAATCGCGAGCTGCTCGCTTTGGCCGCCGCCTCCGGGGTCGAGGTACGAACAGAGACCCGAGCGATCGCCGCTCACAAGGGCCAACTCACGATCGAGCACAAGAAGAAACAGGAGAAGATTGACGCCCGCGTAATCATCGGTGCCGACGGTCCACGAAGCGCCATCGCCTCCTGGTTCTCTCTTGCCGGCCCGAGATCCTTCTTGGTCGCAAGCCAGGCCGTGATCGCCGCAAAACCGCGCATTGAAGACGGGGTGGAGATCTTCCTCGGCCAAGATATCGCTCCTGGTTTCTTTGCCTGGGCGATCCCCTCAGAGGAGGGGCGCCTGAGGGTCGGCCTCGCCTGTCTGCCTCTCCAGCACAGGCAGGCCGCCACTCCAGGAACGGACAGCAACGCGCTACTCGATCGTCTCCTCGCGCAGCGCTTCCCGGGGAAGGTGCTCACGCGGATCAAGGGGATAATCCCGATCGAACCAGCGACGAGCACGGTCGCAGATGGAGTCCTCCTCCTCGGCGATGCAGCCGGGCAGGTGAAACCAACATCAGGGGGTGGGCTATACACCGGTGGAATATGCGCTAAGATCGCCGGGGAGACCGCAGGAAACGCTGCACAAGCGAAGAAGGTCACCCGCGAGAAGCTCTCCGTATATGAAGAGCGCTGGCAAGAGAAGATGGGAAAGGAGTTACGGTTCGGCCTCGCTGCCCATCGTCTCCTCTCGGCCCTCACCGACGAAGAGATCGATGTTGCCTTCGCCGCGATCGACAGACCTGAGATCCTCTCCCTGATCTCTTGCGAGGGGGACATCGACTACCCGAGCCGACTCTTCCGAACCCTCCTCGCTCAGAAGGACTTGCTCTCGGATATCCTTGTTCTCCTTCCATCTCTGGGAGGGCGCAAGCGGGCCGAGGAGATCAGGCAGGCCGTCTTTGCCGTGGGAGAGGACTCTCCCTTATAATGAATAGAGGAAGATGACGAAGAAGAAGAGAAGAAAGACGAAGAAGAGTCCGCCCAAGAAAAGCTTCGATCTCTCGCTCGATCGAATCCTCGTCTTCCTGATCTCCTTCTTCGTCTTCTCCATGCCCCTCTTCATCTGGCCGGGGATCACGGAGTACGGTTACGCTAAGTCGATCTTCTCCCTCGTCGGGGTCTCGATCCTCCTTGCCTGGTGGGGTGTTTCTGCACTGGTAAGAGGAGAGTGGAAGGTTCGGCTCCCCTGGCTCACTTTCCCGGTTCTTGTTCTCATCGTTGTCTCGTTCTTCTCACTCACCCACGCCGTCAATGGGCGTGTGGTGCTCCAGAGCCTCGCCCTCGTCGTCTTTTTCTCCCGCTTGGAACGTCGCCTGGGCAATACCCTCAAGGAGCAGCGCGCGGTCCCCC
>JAUWNS010000020.1 GCA_030612485.1 Candidatus Bipolaricaulota bacterium | reverse complement strand
TCCCGTGCGAACCGAAATTAGAAGTCGCTACCCATTCCTGCCTGCAGCACCTGTCTACCGCCAGGTAGAGGCAAGCGAAACGACAAGGAACCGCTAATAAAAGGCAAGTAGCGTTTTGCGCCCGTATAAGGTATTAGCTATGATGGTGTAGAACTTGAAGAGGAGAATAACGAATGCCGACACCGCAGGAAGTCAGCGAGCTTGTCAAACGGTTCAATCGCAATCGGGAAGCCTACCTCTCCAGTGAGTACAACGAAGCGCAGGTGCGCCTCGAACTGATTAACCCATTCTTCAAGGCCCTCGGCTGGGATATGTACAACGAAGCAGGCTACGCCGAGGCGTACAAGGACGTTGTGCACGAGGACGCGATCAAGATCGGCGGGGCGACCAAGGCGCCGGACTACGCCTTCCGCATCGGCGGTGTGCGCAAGTTCTTCGTCGCGGCGAAGCGCCCCGGTGTGAATATCAAGAACGATCCCGATCCGGCCTATCAACTCCGCCGTTATGCCTGGTCGGCTAAACTGCCACTCTCCATCCTCACCGACTTTGAAGAGTTCGCCGTCTACGACTGCCGAGTGAAGCCGAATCAGGCAGACAAGTCGTCGGTTGCACGTGTCCTCTACATCACCTACACGGAATACGAAGCCCGTTGGGACGAGATCGCGTCGATCTTCTCGCAGGGCGCGATCCCTAAGGGGTCGTTCGATAGGTACGCAGAGTCGGCCAAGAAGAAGCGCGGGACAGCCGAGGTGGACGACGCCTTCTTAAAGGAGATCGAGAACTGGCGCGATCTCTTCGCGAGGAACATCGCCCTGCGCAACCCGAGCCTCTCCACGCGCGAGCTCAACTACGCCGTGCAGCGGACGGTCGATCGGATCATCTTCCTGCGCATCTGCGAGGATCGGGGAATCGAGACCTACGGCCAACTTAGAGGTTTGCAAAACGGGACGCAGGCTTACGAGCGCCTCTGTCAGATCTTCCGCCGTGCCGATGAGCGCTACAATTCCGGCCTGTTCCACTTTGCTGCGGAGAAGACTCGCCCCGATCCGCCCGACGACCTTACGCTCAATCTCACCATCGACGACAAAGTGCTGAAGGAGATCTTCAAAGGCCTCTACTACCCGGAAAGTCCATTTGAGTTCTCCGTCCTCCCCGCAGACATCCTCGGCCACATCTACGAGCAGTTCCTCGGCAAGGTGATCCGCTTGACACCTGGCCATCGCGCCAAGGTGGAGGACAAGCCAGAGGTGAAGAAAGCCGGTGGCGTCTATTACACCCCCACCTACATCGTGGACTACATCGTCAAGAACACCGTGGGGAAGCTCCTTGAAGGGAACACCCCAACCAAAGTGGCGAAGATCAGGGTGCTCGATCCTGCTTGCGGCTCAGGGTCGTTCCTCCTCGGTGCGTATCAATATCTCCTCGACTGGCACCAGGAGTGGTACCAGGAACACGATCCTGAGAAGCACGCGAAAGGACGATCACCCAAGATCTACCGCACCATTTCTCCCTCTCCCCATGGGAGAGGGCAGGGTGAGGGGGTGTGGCGACTGACTACCGCTGAAAAGAAGCGCATCCTGCTCAACAACATCTACGGCGTGGACATCGACACGCAGGCGGTGGAAGTGACCAAGCTATCGCTGCTTCTCAAGGTCCTCGAAGGGGAGAACGCAGAGACGCTGGGGAAAACCTTCAAGCTCTTCCATGAGCGCGCGCTCCCTGATTTGGGCGACAACATCAAGTGTGGCAACTCTCTCATTGGGCCCGACTTCTATGAAGGCCAACAGCTAAGCCTTCTCGATGATGAAGAACGCTATCGCATCAACGCCTTCGATTGGGATGCCGAGTTCCCGGAGATATTCGCACCCTCTCCTGCTGGGAGAGGGCAGGGTGAGGGGAATGGTTTCGACGCCGTGATCGGGAATCCGCCATACATTCGCATCCAAGCGATGAAAGAGTGGGCGCCGATCGAGGTCGAGTTCTACAAGAAACGCTACACCGCAGCCAGCAAAGGCAACTACGATATCTATGTTGTCTTTGTGGAGCGGGTTCTGCAACTGCTGAATGATCTCGGCAGGATGGGGTTCATCATGCCTCACAAGTTCTTCCAAGCAAAGTACGGTCAAGCACTGCGTGAGTTGATTGCCAGCGGAAGCCACCTGAGCGAAGTCGTCCACTTCGGTGACCAGCAGGTCTTTGCCGGAGCTTCTACCTACACCTGTCTGCTCTTCCTGAACAAGACAGGCAACAAGCGCTTCCGCTACGTCAAGGCACATGATCTGAATGCCTGGCGGACAAACGGCGAGGCCATTGAAGGCGAGATCAGAACTGATAAGGCCACGGAGAAGGAGTGGAACTTTGTTGTGGGGCCGGGGGCGGCGCTGTTTGAGCAGTTGAGTGATATGCCGGTCAAGTTGGGAGATGTAGCAACACGAGTAGCTCAGGGTATTAGAACCAGCGCCAACGAAGTCTATGTGTTGGATTTGGTGACAGATGCCGGGAAATTGATACAGGCATACTCGAAAAAACTAGACCGTATTGTAGTTCTGGAAAGAGATGCAACAACGCTATTCTTGAAAGGACGTGAGATCAAGCCCTACCAGATCTTGCCGTCAGGCCAGATTATTATCATACCTTACCGAGTCAGAGATGGACGAACCACGCTTATCCCAGAGAAGGAATTCGAGCAGCGATTTCCCAATACCCATACCTATCTGCAAGAGAATAAATCTTACTTAGAAGAGCGTGAGCGAGGCAGGATGAAAGGTCCATATTGGTATGGGTATGTGTATCCCAAAAACGTAGAAGTTATGTCCTCGACTAAGATTCTCGTACCGGATATTGCTAATCGTGCGTCATTCGCCCTAGACGAAGGCGGCGACTATGCTTTCACGAGTGGTTACGGCATTACCTTGCGCCCGGATGTGCAGGAATCGCCGAAGTACGTTCTCGCCCTGCTGAACAGTTTACTTCTCGACTTCTACCTGAAGCGCATCAGCACGACCATGCGGGGCGGGTTCTTCCGTTACTTCACACAGTTCATCGAGCGACTCCCCATCTGCACGATTGACTTCTCCGACCCCACCGACAAAACCCGTCACGACCGGATGGTCGAACTGGTAGAGACGATGCTCAAACTGCACAAGAATCTTCAAGCCGCCAAGACCAATCACGAGAAATCGCTCATCCAGCGCCAGATCGACGCCACCGACAAGCAGATCGACCAACTCGTCTACGAACTCTACGGCCTGACCGACGAAGAAATCCGCATCGTCGAGGAAGGCACGAAGTGAGTGTCGGATCCCAGAGGCCTACATCTTGCCATCGGATATCCCAACAGAGGACGGGAATAGAGTTGACATCCGCTGCTCTCCGGTATATTCTGCAGAGCTGCAAAAGAATCATTGTTAGGACTCCATCATGACATCTGATAGTCGGAAGAACATATTCTATGATGTGGCAATCTCCTTCGCTGGTGAAGACCGGCGGCATGCGAGGTCATTGGCCGACGAGCTTGTCCGCCGTGGTGTGAGTGTGTTCTACGACGAGTTCGAGCGTCCCAGGCTTTGGGGTCGCGACCTTTACACTTACCTAGTCGATATTTACCAGAACCGTGCGTGTTTCTGCGTTGCGTTCTTGTCGAAACACTACGCCAAGAAACTGTGGGCTAGCCACGAACGGAAGGCAGCTCAGGCTCGGGCGTTTCAAGAACAAGGAGAGTACCTACTGCCAATTCGCCTGGATGGTACAGAGATACCAGGGATGCTACCCACCACAGGGTATCTCACTTGGCCACCGTATGATGCCGTTTCGACAGCTCGTTTACTGATTGACAAATTGCGGCGTGAAGGCCGGAGAGAGGTGGTTCTCTCACAGGATGACCAGATGACTGCATCCTCTTCCCGGAGGACCGGAGAGCTCGACCAGTTTGAACTTAAGGCCTTCCTAGATGAGACCTATGGAACCGATGGGCGCATGACTCCTTTCTCATACTCCTATCTGGCTGGACACCTAGAGCACATGGGGTTCTCATCTGTTGCGCAATTGCGAAAGTGCATTAATGGTATTGACCCGAAGGCGATCTGCGAAGCCCTGCATTCTGGACGGCGTCAGGGGCAGATCACCACGTTCGAGGATGTTCTGCTGGTCGCTATGGGGGCTAACTACATGCGTCTGCACAAGTGGGCACCAGAACACTGGTTCTCAGCGCGATGTCTCGCGGATCTCAGACTGTTTGATGAAGCAGGGATTGACGTGGGAGACTTTGACCCGAACACAGCAAACGGTTAGAATTCTAAGGGTTCGGCAGGAATTCCGGGAACGCATACCATAGTTCTCAAAGAGCAGCCTGGAATAGAATCTATGTCACTCGAATTCACGGGAAGGGAGTTGGCCCCCGCCGCTCTTTGGCGTACTATGTTGCGGAGTTGCACAATAATCATTGTTGGACCGCAATGAAGTCGGAGGAGACGCAACTCGAGTGTCAGACGTCTGGCCACGTCCGTGACGTCCGGCTGAGCTACAGTAGTTTGGAGTATTGGGGAGGTCAAATCTTGGATGAGGCGTTCCTGCGCAGCACTGTGTTAGTAACGTTTGAGGCCGGGCCAAGCGAGACGAAGTGCGGTACGGGCTTCTTCGTATTTCGGCCCACAGATGGCGATCAAGGCCACGTCCTACTTGTCACCAATAAGCACGTCCTTCCTCCGGAGGGCGTGGCGCAGTCGATTCGTATTCGCGTCACGGTCGGGACTGGCGAGGAATCATCGGTGCGCTTCGTCGAAATCCCAGTCATTGGCGATAGAGGCACGTACCTGCCCAATGTGCGTCTCCATCCGAACGTGGGTTTCGACGTAGCTGCCGTGAACGTGACGGACGCCGTTGTCAACGAAGGAATCCAGGGCGCGTGGCTCCCGTTGGACATATTCTCAACCCCCGACCGGTTGAAGAACGAGAACATCACGGTGGGCGATGAGGTCTTCCTCCTGGGCTACCCGGACGCTATATTCGATGCTCGGAATCCGTCCCCGATTCTTCGGACTGGCGTGATCGCTACCGTGCCCCTCGAAGGCTACGCGTTCAATGACACACTTAGGGCTCGCTTCGGCCTCCCCGACCGCATTGACGGTTTCCTCATTGACGCAAACGTTTTCCCCGGGTCAAGCGGCAGCGTGGTTGTGCTCAAACCGCAGCCGACAACCATCGGGCCACGGGGTAAGACGGTCGTCAGCGGGGCCAAAAAGATTCCGTACGTCCTCGGGATTGTCTCTGCGTCGATCCCCATCTCGGACGCGGCGCTCGGTAGCACTCAGAGAATGGGGCTTGGTGTGGTGTACTCGGCCGATGCCATTCGGGACGTCGTCGACTCGTTCTACGAGTAGCATGCGGTCCAACAAATTCCGGGGACACATACCATAATTCCGCAAGGAGCAGCCTGAAATAAGGTTTGTGTCCCCCTTTCCACTGAACTGCTTGCTGTTGGCTAGCTAGTAGCTCAATTCCAAGCAGGATTTCTGAGGGGCATGCTAGGGGGATCAATCCCCTTTAAGCATTTCAGCATCTGTCTTTCATGCTCTCCAAAAGAGTGAACCGGGCGGAATCGCCAGCCTTGTGCTATCTACATGTTGATCGTGGAGATCCAGCCTCTCAAGGTTAGTGTTGGCATCATAGTGCTCTTCTGGGCTTCGTCATATTGCTGACAAACGTTAGGGTGCGTCACCCGCTTCCAATACCTCGGTGCAGTTTGTTTTCCAAACGCGGACTACGAATGAGATGGTTTACAAAACTTAAGAAAAGTGTATAATGTAAACCATCAAGGAGGGGGGAACCATGAACGTAGGAAGCAGAATTCGTCTAGGGAGGAAAGCCGCTGGTCTCAGCCAAAGGGAAATGGCGGCAATGTGTAACCTCAGTGCGATGGCGATATCGAAGTATGAGCGTGACGTGATGATGCCCAGTTCATCGGTGCTTCTGGCGATTGCAGATACTCTCGGTGTAAGCACCGAGTTTCTTCTGAGCTCAACGAGCGTGAGCCTGACGGTACCGCTGTACCGCTGTAAGAAGTCTCTGCGTATGAAGGACCAAGCTTCAGTTCTTGCGAAGGCTCAGGCACACATAGAGCGGTACGTGGAACTTGAAAGCCTGTTGAGTATGGAGACAGCATTTAAGATGCCGACCTGCTCCAAGCGTGTGGTTTCATCAATTGACGATGTAGAGAAAGTCTCTTCCGAGCTGCGCCACGAGTGGGGGCTTGGAAAAGGACCAATCGAAAATCTTATGGAGGTACTTGAGTCTAACGGCATCAAAGTGGCGGTAGTGGATGCTCATGCAGCCTTTGATGCGTTGTTCGTTCAGATAGATGGTGGCGCTCCTGTAGTCGTGGTACGAAGAGATCTCGTGGGAGACCGACAGCGGTTCTCCGTGGCTCACGAGCTAGGTCACTTGATGGTAAAGCATCAAGAGGGTCTCAATGCCGAGAAAGTGGCCAATCGCTTTGCCGGAGCCTTGCTGGTTCCAGCTGAGGCAGCAGTTGCGGAGTTGGGCGTGCGGCGGAGCCGCCTTGACGTGCGCGAACTATGTTCGCTCAAGCGGAAGTATGGTATGAGCATCAGTGCGTGGGCGTATCGAGCAAAAGACCTAGGCATTATTACGAACACGTATTTCTCTTCTTTCAATCGCTTTCTGCGTATGAAGGGATTGCATCGAGAGGAGTTCTGCTTGTTGGAGCAGGAATCCACTTCGAGAATGGCCAGATTAGTGCAACGTGCGATTGCCGAGGGTCTCGTTTCGAGAACCAAGGCCATGGAGTTGAGCGATGTAGCCAGCTGACGAGTTGAGGGGGATAGATTGGAGAACGACCAGATTTGTGTCTTAGATGCTACCGTCATCATCGATATCTGCCATGGCGGCATCTTACGAGAAACTCTGCACATGCTGGGGGCCGCATACTCCCCAGATCTGGTTTGCGGGGAGGCACAGGACGTCAGTGCGTCGGAGCTCGAAGCACTCGGACTCCAAATACATCACCTTACTGGTGACGAGGTCCTGCGTCTTCAGCTGACAGCTGCTTCCTACACAGGGCTTACACACAAAGACGTTGCTGCTTTGCTCTTGGCATCTGAGAAGAGTGCGGTTCTGCTGACAGGCGACGACAAGCTTAGGTGGCATGCTCATCAGATGGGCTTGAAAGTGCATGGTATTCTTTGGGTTCTTGATTGCCTCATCGAGCAAAGGCTGCTCTCATTCGAGCGGGCCATCAACGCACTGGAGGCGATCATGGCCAACGGCAGTTGGCTTCCGGAGAGCGAATGTTCAAAGAGGCTCGAAGCTTGGCGAAATCACATTGATTGAGTTGCGGGCCAAGAGTGACATCCTACGCAAAAGGAGGTGAGAACCATGGCTCGAAAACGACTTCACGTAACCAAGCATCCTGATGGTTGGCAAGTGAAGAAGCAGGGAGGGAGTAAGGCATCATCCGTCCATCGGACGAAAGACGCCGCTGTTAGATCGGCGATCTCACAGGCTCACAGATCCAAACCCTCTCAAGTGATCATTCACGGCAAGGACGGTCTCTTCCAGTCTGAACGGACCTACGGAGGCGATCCATTCCCGCCGCGAGGCTAACACTTCTGTGCGGGGCGGACCTTCCGGTCTTGTCCCGCACAATCTGAGATATCAGCGGCGCAGCTGACATGGGCGCTGGAGTCACATCTTTATTCTTGGTATTTTTCCCCTCAGCGGTACGTTTCGCGGTGATGCTGATGGTAGAGCAGCTCAGCCCCACGAAGTCAGTCACCTCTCTGAGCCTATAATTCTGAACGCGAACGGCGCGGTAAATCCGCTCGTTCGGGGACGAGGCCCAAACGACTCAATCCATCTACTTGAACAGCTTCCTCAATAGCCGCCCAGTCGTCTTCCCCGCTGCTCGTCGTCCTATGCGCTTGCCGACCTTCCCTCTCTTCACCGCTGACGCATCGTTCCAAAGACGAAGAAACTTGTAAATGCGCGATTTAGTAGACATCGAACCACCTCCGTAGATTATATCACTTCTTGCGTGTGAAGAAGCACTCCGTCGTACACAAGGTACAGCGATATCCTCGGGGCACCGGAGAGAGATCTTTACTTTTGGTGTTTCTGGCTACGAGAGGCGGCTAATTGCAGATGAATCCGAGTGCCTTGGGGGAATCGGTTAGCGCACTGGGTTGTGGTCGCAGGGTTGCGGGTTCGCCTACTGACTGATGTTTTTCTGCATCCGAATACTGCTCTTGAGCGGGCGGCCTATGGCGTGCACTCCAAGGGCTTGTTGTGTCAGTCCTTGAGCATCTTGAGAAGGCACAGATTTGTTTCACCACGAAGGGTTCAAAGGACAAGCGCAACGTCGGAGGCAAGCTCCCGACGCTACCCAAAAGCCTGTTCTTTTGTAGCGTGAGCAGCTTGTCTGCCACGTTGAGCTTTGGACTATGGACTTCATTTAGACTCCCGACTCACGACTATCTTTTTCCGCTTTTGCACTCGACCGGTTGCGAATGCTACATCTGAAAACCAAATCCCTTTCGTGCTCTTCGTGGTGAATTCTTTCTGACCTCCGGTCTTGCTTCGCAACCGGCATCCGTCCGTGCAAGCCGAAATTAGAAGTCACTAAAGGTTGATTGAGTGATTGAGTGATTGAGTGAATAAAGAAATCCCTTGAAATTGACTATCCGCGTAGCAAGACTATGGGGTATTCCGCCAATTTCATTTTGACCTGAAGGTCAAAACCGGCATTTCATTATTTCACCTCACCCCGACCCTCTCCTATCAAGGAGAGGGGATAAGGAAACCCTGTGGCAAGACCACAGGGAATCTCAAGTTGAACCCCCCCAATCTTCCGATCTCTCAATTCCTCAGCGGCGCAGGGTGATGGCGAGCATCGACAGATCGGCGTGGGAGATACCAGGGATGCGCGATGCCTGTCCGAACGTGCTCGGCCGCACCCGCGTGAGGCGGTCGCGTCCTTCTATGGAGAGGTTTGAAAGCAGGTTGTAGTCCAACTCTATAGGGATGATGAGCCTCTCCAAACGCTTCAGCCGTGCGATCTCCCGTTCCTGTTGTGCAAGGTACCCGGCGTACTTCGTCTCGATCTCCGCCTCGCTTCTTACGTCCTCTGGGATTCCGTCGAGGGGAAAGAGGTCGGATAGGCGGACCGATGGCCGGCGGAGGAGGTCGTACAGGCTCGCTCCATTCTCCGTGAGCGGGGTGGTCCCTCGAGAGATGAGGACATGGTTTAATGGGTCCTGTGGGCCAATGCGACGGCTTTTCAACTCATCGAGTAGTCGCCCGATAGCCTGAGCACGAGCGAGCGCCTTCTCGTAGCGCTCGTCGGGGAGGAGGCCGATCTGGTAGCCGATCTTTGAGAGGCGCAGATCGGCGTTCCCCTCACGCAGGGTGATCCGGTACTCGGCGCGGGAGGGGAGCATGCGGTAGGGTTCGGTCACCCCCTTGGTCACTAGATCATCGATCATCACCCCGATGAACGCCTCCCCGCGTGAGAGGACGAGCGGGACTTCCCCTTTGACGCGGCGAGCAGCATTGATTCCGGCGAGGATCCCTTGTCCCGCCGCCTCTTCGTAACCGGTCGTCCCGTTCACCTGGCCAGCGAGGAAGAGGCCAGTGATGCCATCGACCTCAAGCGCGGGGGTAAGCTGTGTCGGATCGACGTAATCGTACTCGATGTCGTACCCGTAGCGCTCGATCTGAGCGTGTTCGAGTCCCACGATCGAGCGGACGATCTCTTCTTGAATATCGGGGGTGAAAGCGGTGTAGATCCCCTGCAGGTACGTCTCGGCCGTCTCCCGTCCCTCCGGTTCGAGAAAGACCTTGTGGCTGCTGCGCTGTGGGAACTTGACGATCTTCGCCTCAAGCGACGGACAGTTACGCGGCCCCTCACTTTGGATGAGGCCGTTGTAGTTCGGGGTGAGAGAGAGGTTGTCACGGATGATGCGATGGGTCTCCTCGTTGGTGTGGGTGACGTAGACCGGGTAGTCGTTTGCAAGAGCGAACGGTTCGCGCCAGAAGGAGAACGAGAGAGGAGAGGGATGGGTATCCTGTCTCTCAAGCCCGCTAAAGTCGATCGAACGGCGGTTGACCCGTGGGGGAGTCCCGGTCTTCAGCCGGCCCATGGTAAGGCCCATGGTGCGAAGTGCCGTCGCCAGACCAAGGGATGGTGGTTCCCCGCTCCGACCGGCCGGATAAACTAGCGTCCCGATGAGAACTCGACCGTTCAGAAAGGTCCCCGTGGCGAGGATCACTGCCTTTGCTTTCAGAGCCAATCCCTCGCGCAGTTCGACACCAGTGACGCGCCCGCCTGCGGTGTGGATCTCCCCGACCATCCCCTCGATCAGGTCGAGGCCATCGGTTTTCTCGAGGAGCGTCTTCCATAGGAGCTTGTATCGCGTTCGGTCCGCTTGGGCGCGGCGGACCTGCATGGCCTTCCCTTTGCTCGTATTGAGGAGGCGGATGTTCAACATGGAGGAGTCGGTGATGCAGCCCATCTCCCCGCCGAGAGCGTCGATCTCGCGCACGAGCTGCGATTTTCCTGGTCCGCCGATCGCCGGGTTGCACGGCATCTTCCCGATCTCGGAGAGGTTGATCGTCACCAGTGCCGTAGCAACACCAAGCCGGGCCGCGGCCAGCGCCGCCTCACATCCGGCGTGCCCGGCGCCGACCACCACCACATCGTAGGTCTTCATCGAGTCTCTCGCTACGAGTCCTTATTCTGGAAGAACTTGAACATGTCGATCGGGATCGGGAAGACGATCGTCGAGGCGTTCTCCGCAGAGATATCGACGAGGCTCTGAAGGTAACGAAGCTGGAGCGCTGCCGGGTTCTCCGCGATGATCGCTGCTGCCTCGGAGAGCTTGCTCGCTGCTTGGAGTTCTCCCTCGGCGTTGATGATCTTGGCCCGACGCTCCCGCTCGGCCTCGGCCTGCCGCGCGATCGCCCGCTGCATATCACCGGGAATCTTCACGTCCTTGATCTCGACCGTCTTCACCTTGATTCCCCACGGATCGGTCTGCTCGTCGATGATCGCCTGCAGCTTGAGGTTGATGTTCTCCCGTTCGCTCAGGAGCTGGTCGAGTTCCACGCCACCGAGGATGCTTCGCAGCGTTGTCATCGCGATCTGACGCGTTGCCTCGATGTAGTTCTGTACATTGACCACAGCTGCGGAAGGATCGACCACGCGGAAGAAGAGGACAGCGTTAACGGTCGCTGTTACGTTGTCCTTGGTGATCACCTCCTGCGGGGGGACGTCAAGGGTGACCAGCCGCAGGGTTATCTTCACCATCTTGTCAACGATGGGGATGATGAGGAAGAGCCCCGGCCCCTTTGCGCCGACGAGGCGCCCCAAGCGGAAGATGACCCCCCGCTCGTACTCGCGGACAATGCGGATCGCGTTCAGAAAGAACAGCACGACAAGAGCGACGATTGCTCCAATGGTTATTGACATTTTCTTACCTCCTCCTTCTACTTTATTGCAGTCCGATCATATGAGGGTGGCACATGGATGTCAATCGAGCATTTGTTTAGCCTTTCGGCATGTAACAAATCACGGATTCCACGAATCGAAAGATTTAGCGCTTGAATGATCAAAAGACTGAGAGATTCGGTTAGCGGATTCGCGCTTGGGGGATATAATGACCGTTGAGGGGTGATACGAATAATGCGACGCAGATTGATCGCGGGAAACTGGAAGATGAACAAGACCCCGACTGAGACGGAGGAGTTCGTCTGCTCATTAGTAGTTGGGGCAAAGGAGAACGAGGCGGTGGAGGTCTTTCTCTTTCCGCCGTTCACCAGCTTGGAACTCGCCGGACGGCTCCTCAGTGAGATAGGGATCGCGCTAGGTGGACAGAATTTTCACTTCGAGACGAAAGGGGCGTTCACCGGGGAGATCTCATTAGCGATGCTTAAAGACTGCGGCTGTAGCTATGTCCTCGTCGGCCACTCCGAGCGGCGCGCCTTATTTGGGGAGGATGATGAGCTCCTGAATCGCAAGCTTAAGGCAGCCATTGCTGCAGGGTTTCTCCCAATCCTCTGTGTCGGGGAGACACTCGAAGAGCACCGCCAGGGACGAGTGGAAGAAAAGATCACCACTCAACTTGCCGCCGATCTTGCCGGTGTCTCCGCTGCCGCGGCCTCTTCCATCGTGATCGCCTACGAACCGATCTGGGCGATCGGGACTGGCGAGACCGCTTCCCCAGAGGAGGCTCAGGAGACGATCCACATGATCCGCGAGTGGCTTGCCAGGGCCTACGATGAACGTACTGCGGAGAAGGTCCGCATCCTGTACGGGGGGAGTGTGAAGCCTGAGAATACTGCCGCCCTTATGGCTCAGCCCGACATCGACGGGGCACTTGTGGGCGGAGCGTCCCTCTCTCCCGAGTCATTCGCCCAGATCATCGCCCGGGCTGGCTAATGAGATTATCGAAGCGGGGTGCCAGAGGTCGGAGAGGATGAATATTCGATCGAATATTCCGAATCAGATCACGCTCGCCCGTATCGCGAGCGTTCCTCTGTTCATGTACCTGGTCCTCTCAGAGACCGCGATTGGAACGATCCTTGCCATTGTGATCTTCTCGCTTGCCGCCATCTCCGACGCTGTCGACGGGTACCTGGCGCGCAGCCTCAATCAGACGACGACCTTCGGCGCGTTTGCCGACCCGATCGCCGATAAACTCCTCGTGGCGGGAGCGCTGATTGCATTCGTCCAGCTGGGGGAGCTGGCTGCTGGTCCGGTGATGGTGATCATCGCACGCGAGTTCCTCGTCACGGGGTTGCGTATCATGGCGATCGCTGAGGGGAAGGTAATCGCGGCGAGCCCTCTTGGAAAACTCAAGACGATCTCCCATATCGGGCTCATCCTTGCAGTCCTTGCTACCCGCACCTTCCAATTGGGAAACAGTGGCGCGATGGCGAAGGACGGGTTTCTCTACCTTGCCATCGCCCTTGCCCTCATCTCCGGGGGGGAGTACTTTTACCGTTCCCGACACCTGTTCAGCTAGATAAACGATACCTTTGTCTAATCGCGGGGGAACGAACTCTCCGTGTTAGTGTAACACGCATTACCTCCAGAGTCACTCTTTTGTCTGATACTTCCTCTTATAGAAGGGGGATGGTATGATTCGTGCGCGCGTGAAGTTGTGTCTTCAGGTATCTATTTGTGTTCTTCTTCTCTTTTCCGTGACTTCAGCAATAACGTGGGGAGGGACCGTAGGCTTGACTCTTTCCGTCGCGCCGGGAGAGGTAAGCCGTGGCGGAACCCTGACCTACACGTCTGTAATCACCAACTCCGGTCCTTCCTCGATGGCCCTCACCTACCAGAATTCTCTCCCCACGGGGCTCGATCAGTGGAACGCACAGTACAGGTTGAACGGAGGAGGGTGGATCACCTATCCTGCCACCGGCCTAATCCCGCTGGGAACGATTCACAGCGGTGAAAGCGTCTCTGTCGGTATCCAGGCGAGTGTCGAGTACTCAGCTCCCGGAACCCTGACCGATACGGCTCGTGTAACCGATGGGACGACGCAACTAGCAAGCATGACCATCACGACAAACGTCCTCCCCTCGGTTGATGCCGGCGCGGACAAGATGGTCGGCCTTGGGGGAGCGATCACCTTTTCCGACGCATCAGCCGGTGATGGCGGGGATGGGATCGCCTCCTATTCATGGGACGATGACGGTGCTACCGGTCTTTTTGATGATGAGGGGGCGGAGCAGCCAACCTACACCGCACCAGGGGCGGGCGAGCTCGTCAAGATCACCCTCACCGTGACCGATCAGCAGGGCGGTCAGGCTAGCGACGCATTCTGGTTGCGGGTCAACGCCTTTCCCACGGTCGATGTTGGCAGTGACCGGTCGGTGAACGAGGGGGGCTCCGTAGTGCTCAGCGACGCCTCCGCGAGCGACTCCGATGGGTGGATCGCTTCCTACTTCTGGAGCGATCATGGCAGCGGCGGAAGCTTCGATGACCCGGGTACGCTCCACCCCACCTACACCGCGCCTATAACCGATAACTGCTCGGGCGAGGATATCACGCTCAGCCTCACAGTGACGGACGACTGGGGCGCTCAGGCGAGCGATGCGCTCACCCTGCATGTAAAGAACGTGAACGCTCTTCCGGATGTCGATTCAGGGGCTGATCAGAGCGTGCATGGAGGGGATTCGGTGGCGTTGATCGGGAGCGCGAGCGACAGTGATGGCGCAATAGTTGGTACCCTTTGGGAGCAGACAGCTGGCCCAAACGTCTCGCTCTCCGGCGAGAGCACCGACCATGCAACCTTCATCGCACCCGAGGTTTCCTCTCAGACGGAACTACGGTTTCGGCTGACCGTACTCGATAACTGTGGGGGGAGCGCGAGCGATACCGTCCTGCTAACCGTCTCTCCGATGACACTTCCCACCCCTGAAGGAGCGATCGCAGTCGAAAAGATCGCCGATCGAGGAAGCGCAATACTTGGGGAAGTTATCCACTATACCTACACGGTGACGAACACCGGTGAGGCAACGCTTTCCGACGTGAGTGCTACCGACAACATACTGGGTGATATCACCTTAAGCAAAAGCACCCTCGCTTCTGGGGAGAGCGCGACTGGAATAGCCTCGGCCGTTGTGCAGGAGAGCGATCTTCCGGGCCCGCTTACCAACACCGTCACCGTGCAGGGGATGAGTGAAGCAGGGGCTTTGGTGACCGCCAGCGATGAAGCAAGCGTACAATTAAGCTCAGCCCGCTCTTCGATCGAGGTGGTTCTAGAAGCGCAGGATTCACGCGGTTTCCCGATTTCACCGCTCGATACCCTCTCTGTCGGGGAGACGATCACCTATGTCTACACCATAACCAATACCGGAGAGACCCTTCTCACCGATCTTTCTTTGGTGGATGATCGGTTGGGAGAGATCCCTCTTTCACGTACCACTCTCGCCCCATGGGAACGCGTGACCGGAAGTTTCTCCGTGACGATCACAGAAGCGGACCTTCCCGGGCCGTTTATGAACACGGTCGTTGTCACGGCGATCGATCCGAGTGAAAAGACGGTGACGGATTCCGATACGCTTGTCCTCTTCGATCTCTCCTCCGATGGCGCGCTCACCTTGCTGAAGACGAGCGGCACGACCGAGGCTGCGGTCGGCGATACGATCACCTACACGTACACCATTGCCAACACAGGCGATGTCATGCTCACCGACCTTGTGTTGACCGACGACCACATCGGCGAGATCCCGCTGCCAACAAGCGTTCTCACCCCAGGCGAATCGCTCACCGTGACAGCGATCTACACCGTCACCGAAGCCTATCTTCCCGGCCCGTTGACCAACGCAGCATCGGTCACAGGTCGCGGTCCAGTGGGAGGAATGACAGTGACTGAGACGACCGTCAGCGTCGCGTTAAGCGGGATCGCTGGCAGGGGCGGAGTGACCAGCATGGATCTCGACGGGAGGGTGATCATCAACGAGGTCGCCTGGGCTGGAACGAAAGCCGATCCGGCCGACGAGTGGATCGAGTTGCGGAATCTCGGCTCCATCCCGGTCGACCTATCAGGGTGGACCCTCTGCTGGTATCCCAAAGGGGAGGTCGTCCCCGACGAGAGTCTGTGGCAACGGATTGAGCTCATAGGAACGATCAGTCCATCACCGCTCGACCTCTCCCTCCCGCGCGAGACGGGAGCGGAAATCGTCTTCATCAAACAGCACGAGGATGATCTCTCGTGGCGCGTCTTCGATATGTCATGGTGGGTCGCCGGGAAGGAGGGCGAGGATGGTCGCGGCTATTACACCTTGGAGCGGCGACACGATGAGACGGTGAACAATCTCGTTGCCGATCTCCTCTACGACGTACAGGCACCTCGCTCGCTTGACCTCCCAGATGAGGGAGCGGTGGTCCTCCTCTTCGACTCTAAGGGAAACCTAATCGATACGGCGAACGGTGAACAGTCCGAGGTCGGAAGGTGGCCGGCAGGAGACGCGCGCACAGGGGCGACGATGGAGCGAAGCGATCCGCTGCTCGGGGATATCGATTTCAACTGGCACACCAATCCCGGTGTCATCGTCTACGGTCTGGATGCCAACGATCATCGGATGGCCGCCACCGCGGGAAAACCGAACTCCCCCGATCTTGAAGATCTGACCCTCTTTGCTGACGCACAGACCGTACCGTATCAAGCAAAGGAACGAACCGATCTAGCATTAGGGCAAACAAACCGTGAGGATCCACCCTGGGTACGGGTAGCGGCACTTGGACCGGTCGCAGTCGGTGGTGGCGGCACTGTGAGCTCCGGCCTCGCCTCCTCCCGGTACTACACGGACGAAGGATGCCACCTCGTGATCGAGACAGCGACGCTCACGGCAGGGACGTATTTTGTCTGGATCACTGGGGAGGAAGTAGAGGCAATACTCGTCCCGCTCTCGGTCGGGCCTTGAGCGAATCGGGCTATTCCCCGATGATCTTGACGAGGACGCGTTTCTTGCGGCGGCCGTCGAACTCGCCGTAGAAGATCTGCTCCCACGGGCCGAAGTCGAGTTTCCCCTCGGTGATCGCGATAACCACTTCGCGCCCCATCACCTGGCGCTTCAGGTGAGCATCCCCGTTGTCCTCGCCGGTGTCGTTATGCCGATAGCGGGAGATCGGCTCGTGCGGGGCGAGTCCTTCTAGCCAATCCTCGTAGTCTGCGAGCAGCCCCTGCTCATCGTCATTGATGTAGACGCTCGCGGTGATGTGCATCGCGTTCACCAGACACAGACCCTCCCTGATCCCGCTCTCGTCGAGAGCCCCCTCCACCTCACGCGTGATATTGATGAACGCGCGCCTAGTTGGGATCTCGAACCACAGTTCCTTACGAAAGTTCTTCATTGCGTCCCCCTATTTGATGGGTTGCTTCTCGACGGTTTGAATCTCTTCCTCAGTGAGGCCGTAGAGGCGATAGACGATCTGATCGATGAGTCCGTCGGTAAGGCGAAGACGTTCTTTGACGGGGAGAAGCGCAAAGAGACTCTCATTGTAGGCTTGTTCTACCGCCTGCATTAAGGCCGGTGAAAGATTCTTTGTAATGTGGCGTTTGTTCTTGCGCAGTATCTCCCACAACTCATCGAAGGGCAGAGCTTCCTCGCCTTTTTGATAGTCGCCGAGGTAGTTCTTGAGTTTCGTCTTCCCGGTCAGCGCCTCAATTCCGGTTAGTCCCTTCTTATCCACCTGCACTTCCAATTCCGCCTTCAGCCACTTAAGAAAGGCTCTCATCTTCTCTTGCTTTTGCCGGTTCAGTTCGATCATCTGCTCGGCGAGGAACGCGAGGAGATCGTGAACGACATCGGACTGTTCACAAGGAGCGTTGGAATCAAGTTGGAAGTTTTTGTTCGTGGGATCGGCATTGTGCGCGCTCACGAGTTCAGGATCGGGCTGGTGGCCCTTCTCCAGCCGTTCATCCACGAATGTGAGAATCTCGGTGAAGGCTTCTTGATCGCTCACCTTATTTTTTCTCTTCATTTCAAGAGCTCCAGAAATTCCTTCACAGTCAGACCTGCTTGGCGAATCAGCGCGCGCAAGGTGCCTTTGGCCACTTCTTTGTGAGATGGCACGGTGAGCCTGCGGTAAGGAGGCTTCACATGCCTAAGGATGATGTGACTTCCGGTCTGATGATCGATCTCATAACCTAACCTCTGGAAGGCTTTCACAGCCTCTCTTCCCGAAATGGACGGCAGCTTGATCACAGACTCACCTCGACGACCTCTTCTTCGATTGATGGCGGGATCGGTTCGTCGTGTTTTTTCAAGCTTTCCAAGTAGCCTCTGATTGCATCTCGAATATTCGCCAGAGCATCTGCGCGGGTATTCCCCTGTGAGACGCAACCTGGCAAAGTTGGACATTCAACGACGTAAACGCCGTCTTCATCTTGCTCGATGATGGTTCGATACTTCATTCTCCACCTCCTATACCCCGCGACTGTAACTCATAAAGATCCTCCTCTTCCCCCTCCCAAATCCTGGCTAGGCTTCGTTGCTGCAGGACAAGCAATGCAATATCGACACCGGAATTGAACTCCTTCATCTTGAGGTAGCCGATGAAATCGAGCACTTCCTTTACCTTATCAGGCGATAGAGTTTCAAGGATCTGGGTGATTCGCTTTTTTTCCTCAGTTGAAATAGCCATCTCTCGATCACCTCCGGTTGAGTTTATCGTCTAAACTTCGCACTTCACCTTCGAGCCTTAAGCTTCCCAACGCCTCAGAATACAGCCTCTTCCCCTCCTCCACCAGCCGCTCCCGCTCCTCCTTGGGAGTGGTGAAGGCAATGCGGCGGATGGGGAGATCTCTAACTGTCGCCATATCTAATTGTGGGAAGTCATCACGCTTAGCAATCTCGGACCGTGCAAAAAAGGCTAGGGACAGCAGTTTTGAGTTGATACTAGCCAAAACATAACTCAAAGAGTACTTACGGGTGGCAGCAATAGCAGGCAGATAAGACTTGTTGATTATGAAGTTCTCTGTTACCAAAGCAGCATGAATTCGGTGCTGGCGGCTGATGATGCGCCTGATAATTAGACGGGGCCCAGTGAAGAACTTAATCGGTTTGTACTCCGCAAGAGATGAATCGTACACCACTGGTGCGAATTCCCCTAGCTCTAGGGCATATCGGTTTACTGAACCGAAGAAGCCTAGAACTGTGTTGCGTGTCTCTCCAGATATTGGCTTTGCAAAAGGCGTGATGCCTCTACTTAGGGAAAGGAGCTTGCCAACTGGTACGAAGTGTGCTGATGAAATCCATTCCCCAAGCCATTGCCCAGGTCCTGTGTCAGTGATAATAAGCCTCTGAGGATCTGAGAGCCATTCGGGATCTTGTACTACTTGGTAGTCTTTCAGCTGTTGAAGCATCAATTCTGCTTTTTCGTGATGCCCAAATCGCTTGACTAGCACTTCAAAAGGCTCAGATGGAGCACCAATCTCCCTCTTTTCGCTTACCCATATAATGGTATCAATGTAGGCCGTGGGGAATACATTGTATGGCATATAAATAATTTTCTTCGGGCATGTTCTGGATAACACAACCGTTCTGATCGGTAAATGTTCGCGAGCAGTTAGCCAACCGCTCGGCACGATTTCCCCAATAATACCTTTTACGGTAGCGAGTTGAATAGCACGTTCAAGAAACATGGCAAAAGTATCAAGTGTGGTTCCTGACGACTGATACTGCTGTTGTAACCAGTTTTTCGTAACCTTGTCTGAAATCGAGCCGTACGGCGGATTCCCGATCACCGCGTCAAAGCCGGGGTTAGGAAGTGGTCGGCCGAACCGGTCGAAGAAGACATCAGGAAACTCAAGCTGCCAGTGGAAGAAGCGCTTCTCCGTGGCGATCTCTTGCGCTTGTATAAAGAAGGGCTTATCGGCCACCTTTTCTAGCGCGTTTGCAGCAGCGGCCTCGATTACCCGGGGGTAATCTTCATCAGCCAACTTGTTGCCGAAGTGAGGGGAGAGCCAGACGTTTGCCGCTTGCTTGTACTTGCCAATCCAGGCGTTGACCAACTCCCACTCTTCCTTTTTGACAGTAATATCTGCTCGTGAAAGGCTCGGCCCCTCCTTGATGAAGTTCAGGTGTTGGACCGCTCTCAGTAAGTCACGTGTAAAACTGCTTTCCCAAAGACCGATCTCGAATGCCTTACCAGAGGGAGGCCGCGCGAGGTCCTTCACCGTTGCTCCGATGAGCGAGTTTCCTGTACGCAGGTGGTGATCGAGGAACGAAAGAGGTTTCCCTTTGGCCACGGTGTGGAGCCACAACGAGAGCTTGGCAAGTTCCGTTGCGAGTGGATTTAGATCGACTCCATGCAGACAGCGAATGGCAACCGTTCTCTTTAGTTCTTGAACAGCTTCTTCTGTCTCCTTTTCCGTGAGTTCCGCCTCAAGCTCGGCGATTCGGCGGGCAAGATAATCGCAGGCGCTCACCAGGAAGTGGCCGCTCCCCATCGCCGGGTCGAGAACCTTCAGATCTAACACCCGCTCACGCGCTTTCTTCGGGAGATCATCCCGTTGTTGCTCAAGCAGCCTTCGGTTCTCCCCGCGAGCGCGATGGATCTCTTCTTCGAGGGCAGTACGCTCTTCCTTAAGCCCCTGTTTGATCTCATCGACCAACGG
>JAUWNS010000162.1 GCA_030612485.1 Candidatus Bipolaricaulota bacterium | reverse complement strand
GACCGTGTAGTACCCCGCCCCTTGGGCGAACACGGTCGCCGGTATGAGAAGGGTCGCGAGCACCAAGAGGAGGAAAGGGCCATAAAAACTGACCTTATCGAGCTTCATCGTTACCTCCTTTGTCTTGAGCTTTCATCTTATACATGTCATAAAGCAACAATCCGTCACTACTGTACCAAAAACAGGCTTCTAAGTCTGTAATACTGATCACCCTTCCCCCTCCTTTTGTATTCTTCTACTTTTTAGCATCTATAGAGCAACCGCTACCTGATAGAAGGCATTTTCGATCGCTTTCTTGGCCGCTTCCATTGGATCTGCGGTTAGGAGCGAAAAAAGCGGGCGATCCGTCGCTGTCACGGTCGTGGTAAATTCGATATCCCCTGTCGGGCTAAATACCGTTACAAAGAACCCCACTGTCGCTTCTTTATCGAGACCGAATAGAAGGCCCAAGGGGCTTGTGACCAATTGGAGCGATGGATTAAGAAAGGAGGTCACCCCAAAGAGAAGGAGGGAGCGTTCTGGCCTGAACGCGATCTGGTTTTGCCAACGGACGATACGAAAGACGATGATATGATCAGCATCGAGGGTCTGGGCAAGCTTGCGCATACCCTCCAGAGAAACACTGTTTCCGATATAGGTCCCGGTCAGGCGTTGCGCGTACATCAATTCACCCGCCGAGCAGACCGCAGCCCCGGTAACGATAGCGCAACGTTGGTTTGCAAAGCTCTTTAGGACTTCTAACTGCCCTGTGGAAACTGGAACGGCCGCCTGAAGGAATATCGCGATCTTCTGACGCTGCCCAAAGACGGGGATGACCACAATTGCGATGACCAAAAGAATAGCAACCCCGCACAGGACACCTTTCACTTTTCTGCACATACTTTAACCCCCACCCCTTTTGAAGCCCCGTTTTAAAGACCTGTTCTATTCGTGTCTGTCAGAATAGCGGGAGGGGGAATCAGGAGAAAGGAAGGGTGTCGATGCGCACTCACGGCTTTGTCTACGAGACCATAGACAAATGTCCTGCGGTACTCAGCCGGGGATCTCTTCTACAGGTTCCTCGCTGTCCCGAAGCACAATTGCCTACGCTGAGGAGACCAGGAATACAGGAAGAACACGTCTTAGACCGATGAGCTTCACGTCTCTGCGAGAGGCACAAGCTTTTTCTCTCGCCCGTTCGTTATCACTCACTCAAGCCGCAAAGGTATTGCGACACCAAGATCGCCAAGGAATATTGGTTTTCACTCTTCGCGTCCCCGTGTCCCCGAGTCTCCCCTCCCCCTGCCTGGCCGGTAGACAGACGCAATAGGGAGACCGAATAAGAATACGGGGATCTCTTTTACAGGCTTAGCTCTTTAGGGTTCTGGGCACTGTGGGGGTGAGTAGGGCCAGAGTAGATCTTGAGCTTACGAAGCATGTGATGGCCGAGGGTATTCTTGGGAAGCATTCGGCGCACCGCCTCGCGAACGGGCATGTTGGGACGCCTCTTGATCAATTGACGATACGTTATCTCTTTCAATCCGCCGATGTACCCACTGTGGCGCTGGTAGAGCTTTTGGTCCCACTTGTTACCTGTCAACGCGACCTTGGAGGCGTTGATGATCACTACGTAGTCCCCTGTATCGACATGTGGGGTGTAGATGGGCTTATGCTTCCCCTGGAGGATCGTTGCTACCTCGCTCGCCAGGCGTCCAAGGCGTTTTCCGTCAGCATTAACGACGTACCAATCCCGATTCCAGGTTTTCCCAGCCTCTTCATTCTTCGCCACATATGTCCGTTGCATGATCTGTGCTCCTTGATTTCGTCCAGATGAGAACGCAATTATAACGAACGTTTCACCGCCTGTCAAAAGCAGGTTGTTTTCCCTTTGTCGGTAAGCCAAATCTTTAAGGGCAAGTCAAATGAGAAACCCAGGCAACTAATATTTTGCATGTGGGAGGGAAGTTGCTATAATCAGAAAAATAAACAAGTGGGTGTTGGATATGAAAAGCACAAGAAGAGCAAAGCGCTATATCGGGCACGGACTTATTGTAATCTTAGTCTTATCTCTCATACCCCTTATCCTTGCCGGATGCGGCAAGTCTTCCCCAGATGAGACCGCAAACACGCCACAAGCAACATCGGACCCATTGGTTGCACACTGGCAGTTCGACGAGGCATCCGGGAGCTCAGTTGCCGACGCCACTGGTCACGGGAACAAAGGCACCTTGCACAGTGTTACCTCAAGCGCGGGTAAGATAGGACGTGCCGCAACGTTCGACGGCATTGAAGCGCATGTGGAAGTCGCGGATTCGGATAGCCTTGACTTAGTCGATAGCTTTACCATCACCGCTTGGATCAACCTTGCCGAGATCGGAACAGATCGCCAAGTACTCCTCCAGAAGAAAGTGGCCAGTGAGAGTGACCTCTTTACCAACTACACTATCTATGCCCAGTGGACCCATGACGCACTCGCACTCGTGGTGGGCGATGGCGAGCGACGGGTGGGATATCTATCCGATAAAGGATTTGGTACCGCAAACGAGTGGCACCACATCGCAGTAGCCTTCGGAGACGGAAAAGTGCGGTTCTATATCGATGGTGAACCAGCAGGCGAGAACTCCACAACTATTAAGCTCCACAGCAACAACGGACCGTTGCTCATCGGTCGGCATATCTCAACAGGAAACTCTGCCGAGTTTTGCTACCACGGCCTGTTGGATGATTTACGTATCTACAACAAGGTGCTTATCTCGGAGGAAATCAAGCAGATGGTAGATGGCGGGTAAGCCCGCTAGACTCACAGCGGGCTCTGTTTTCGAGTTCTCTAGGGAGGAGTAGAAGGAGCTAATCACGAAAAACCTGGTATGCGTCATCCTCTTAGGGCTCACCCTCTTGAGCTTTGCCAGCTCTGCACTAGCGGGGGCTGTTGAGTTCCGGTTGACCTCCACTGGCCCCCCGGCCACGGAAATTCCCCTCGGCGGTGTGTTTTATGTAGTAGTTACGGAATGTTGTGCCGAAGATGTCGATATCAAACAGATCGATGGCAATATCCTTCTAGTGAACCTCCGAACTAGCGACTATATATGGCTCCCACTCAAAGTACACGACAGAGATCTCGTTGCCGGACCGATTCAAGCAAAGGGACCCTACGATGAAGCCACCATTCCCTACTCCCTAGAAGCGATCGAGGGGGACATGATCAACGCCCAAACTAGTCTGGTAGGCGGTTTGACTATCACAGCTAAGGTCGGGTCTCCTGTTGTTAGCCTATCTACCCCCATTGCCCTACCGGGAACTACCGTACGTCTAACGTTGAACCTGGCACCAGAGCACGATCTTCCCCGCCTACACCTTGTACTAAACTTGCCCACAGGCTGGCAAGCGTTCCCCGATGGGATCATGACAACCACAACCGAGGGATTCTTATGGCCCGATTCCATCCCGGAAGGCCTTGTAACCCCCCTTCCTTTGCTGATAGAGATACCGCCAAAAGCGGCGGGAAGGTATCCGTTAGCGATACATCTTTCGGAACTTGCTCTGGATCAGAGGACCACTCTTATCGTAGCGGATCACCTGCCGCCAGAGGTAGTTGTAGCCCACTGGGACGTAAAAACCGAACAGTTGGACCTCACCTTGCCCCCCACAGTCAGTTACGAGCAACTCTGTTGGGCAGCAAGCCATGTGGGAGAGCGCCTTCCTCATAGCGCAACAGACCTCTCCAAGCGGATTCTAGAGAACTTGACCAAATGCTGGCAGAGCGAACAGACCGCATATACACGACCAGTACTGCCCACAGCCCCGCTCTCCGAAACGGAGAAACCGGAAGAGGAAGTAGTACCCAAACCGGAAGAAAAGGAAGAGGAAGTTGAATCTCCCCCTCCCGCCGTTCATGAACCCCTTGATACAGAGAAACCAGAGGAAACGGCTCAAGAGGAACCTGCGCAACCATCACCGCCATCCGAACACGAAGAAGTCGGCCCGTTGGTAGCCCATTGGACGTTCGATGAAGGATTGGGCAACGTTGCCGGCAACGAGACAGTCGGTGGAACTGACGCCACACTGCATGATCTCTCCTGGACGGAAGGAAAACTCGGTTCCGCAATTCAATTCAGCAGGAGCGAGTCTTATGCAGAAGCTCCAAATTCCGACAACCTCGCTCTCGCGGATAATTTCACAATAACCGCCTGGGTGAACCTGACTGAAGTAGGGACAGGTCGCCAAGTGCTCTTCCAGAAGAAGGTAGTCGGTGAAAGCGATCTCTTCACCAACTACACCCTCTACGCCCAGTGGACCCATGACGCCATCGCTCTCGTGGTAGGAGATGGCAGACGGCGGGTGGGATATCTTTCCGATAGAGGGATCGAGACAGCGAACGAGTGGCACCACATCGCGGTAGCCTTCGGAGACGGGAAAGTGCGGTTCTACATCGACGGTGAACCAGCAGGCGAAAAGGCTGCAACAGTACATCCTTACCTCAACGACGGCCCTCTTCTTATCGGACGCTTGACCGCCTCAGACGGTACTCCCCTATTTGCCTTCCAAGGGATTTTAGATGACCTCCGCATTTACAACACAGTGCTCACTCAGCAAGAGATCAAGAGCCGTAATGAGTGACAGATGACGGTGAGTGATGTGGGGACAAACACGAGACCTGAGAAATCAGGTTTTTTGTCGTTTCAAGTGAGCAGTGACTTCTAATTTCGGTTCGCAGAAGACGGATGCCGGTTGCGAAGCAAGACCGGAGGTCAGAAAGAATTCACCACGAAGAGCACGAAGGACACGAAGAATGGAATTCGATGAGCTGTCGAATCGGGTGATTGGCTGTGCAATTGAAGTACACCGGGAACTGGGCCCAGGATTGTTGGAGTCGACCTAGTCACCAAGCTTAAAAGCGGGATCAAGCGCTTCGTCCTCTAACTCCTTCGTGCTCTTCGTGTCCTTCGTGGTGAAACAGTTTTGTACCTCTGCGAGAATCGTGACGCTTCACTTTCTCTCTAGTTACCCACTCGAAACGACAAGGAACCCTCATTACTGATATTACTCCGGCCTCCTCAAGCAAGATCAATACGACAGTGATCTCCAAGAAGGAGAGAACAGCCCGATCCATGTTCAATAACAGACCCTCGCCCGATTAGGGATCGCTCGATCCCCTCTACTCCGTCTATTGATGCCCCCTCGAGGATGATACTGTTCTCGATTCGGCTGTGCTTGACGACAACTCCGTCACCCAGGGAGAGGTGCGGACCCAGAAAGCGCCGTTAAAAGTCGGAGGTGTGTTGTAGGTGGAAGTCCTATGCAGGGAAGGGTTAGCGACTCACCCTGACCC
>JAUWNS010000110.1 GCA_030612485.1 Candidatus Bipolaricaulota bacterium | reverse complement strand
CGGAGACCAGGGGTGTTCTCCTCCTTGCGGCGGACGGGCTCCCGGTCTACGGGTATACCCCGCTCCAGGTGAAGAAACGGATCGCTGGCTACGGAAAGGCGAACAAGGCGCAGGTCCAGGCGATGGTGAAGCGGCTCCTCTCTCTTACAGCGACCCCTCGCCCGGACGATATGGCCGATGGTCTTGCCCTTGCCCTCTGCTATCTGTTCGACCTCAAGAGGTTTGACCTCAAGGGGGTGAATAACAAAGACCGTGTCTACCTATAAGCGACCGCTTAACGAACTCTTTGGTTGGCAGGATCCCCCCGATGAAAATAGGCTTCTCCTCTTTGATGGCCACTCTATCGCCTACCGTGCGTTCTATGGCATTCGCGAGCTTACGACCAGAGACGGCCGCCCGGTGAACGCTGTCTATGGGTTCTGGCGGATTCTCACGCGTGTCATGCGTTCCTTCCCTTCTGTCTATGCTGCGGTCACGTTCGACGCAGGGGGAGAGACCTTCCGCCACAGGCTCTACCCGGAGTACAAGGCAACCCGCAAGGAGATGCCCGATGAGCTCGCCATGCAGTTCCCCTTGATCCAAGGGCTCCTCGAACAGTTAGGAATTCGCATCGTCTCTATCGAAGGGGTCGAGGCAGATGATATCATGGCGAGCCTTGCCCGACGCGCAGCGAAGGAGGGGTTGTCGGTATTGATCGCCACCTCGGACAAGGACCTGGCGCAGCTTGTCGATGAGAAGGTGAGCCTTATCCAATCGACGCGGAGCCGCGGTGGCGGACAGTCGTCCAACGGGATCGAACTGATCGACCCTGCGAAGGTGAAGGAGAAGTACGGCGTTCCACCGGAGGGGATCATCGACTTCCTCTCACTTGTAGGCGATACGTCGGACAACATCCCTGGGATCCCTGCCGTCGGCCCGAAGACCGCCTCCCGCCTCCTCGCGCAGTTCGGCTCGCTCGATGCAGTCCTTGAAAATGCCGATCAGGTAAGGAACGCGCGCATACAAGAGAACCTGAAGACCCACGCGGAGGAGGCCCGTCTCGCCCGCAAGCTCGTCACCCTGGACGAGGGGGTCGCAGTAGGGAAAGTACCAGAGGACTGCCGACTGCACGGGGTAGACATTGAAGGCTTGCAGAAACTCTTGTGTGATCTCGATTTTCGCACTATCCTCGACGAGCTCGATCTTGAAGGAACCTCCCCTCCGATTAACAAAACCAAGGACGAGCGCCACGCGGACTACCGCACGATCCTTACAAAGGAGGAACTCGACCGGCTGATCGAGGAGATTTCAAAAGAGGAGGAGATTTCACTCGACCTTGAGACGACGAGCCGCGATCCGGTGCAGGCAAAGATCGTGGGAATCGCCCTTTCACCTCATCCTTATGTTGGCTATTACATACCGGTCGCTCACAACTACCTCGGTGTACCCGCCCAGCTCACAACCGAAGAGGTTCTAACAGCGTTGCGCCCGCTCGTCGAAGAAGAGAGACCGAGGCTGATCGGACAGAACCTGAAGTACGACCTGATCATACTGCGACGGTACGGGCTCTCTCCGCGAGGGGTGAGCTTCGATGCGATGATCGCCTCTCACCTTGCCCGTCCCGAGGAGCGCCACCACAACCTGGAGACGATCGCCCGCACGTACCTCAACTACGAGATGCTCTCCTATGGC
This sequence comes from Candidatus Bipolaricaulota bacterium, assembly GCA_030612485.1. The sequence continues at coordinate 6,176 of JAUWNS010000110.1, read as the reverse complement.
GATCTTGTGGGCAAAGGAGGCGAGATCGCGGCTGTCCCAGTGGAGAAGGCGACTTTCTACGCCGCCGAGGACGCAGAGATAGTCTGCCGTGCCAAACCTCACTTGGAGAAAGCGCTGAAAGAGGCGGGGGCAATGCAACTCTTTCACGAGGTGGAGGTCCCGCTGTTATCTGTGTTAGCGCGGATGGAGGAGAACGGGATCCTCGTCGATCAAAAGGTCCTTGCCTCGCAAGGGCGTGACCTGCGCGAGCGGCTCTCCGTGATCGAGGAGGACCTCTACGAGATAGCTGGGGAACGGTTCAATCCGAATTCGCCCAAACAGGTGGCGCAGATCCTGTTCGACCACCTCGGCCTTCCCGTGATCGACCGTACGAAGACGGGTCCATCGACGAGCGCCCGTGTCCTTTCAGAACTCGCGGTGAAACACCCCCTGCCCGGCAAATTGATCGAGTATCGTGAGTTGGAAAAGCTCTTGAATACGTACATCGAGCGGCTTCCCGAGGCGATAAACCCAGAGACGGGAAGGATCCATACCTCGTTCCACCAGACCTCAACCGCGACAGGCCGCCTCTCCTCCTCGGATCCGAACCTGCAGAACATACCCATCCGCACCGAGATAGGCGAGCGAATTCGGCGTGCGTTCGTCGCACCGGAAGGGTCGCTCCTGATCGGGGCTGACTACTCCCAGATCGAGATCCGCCTGCTCGCTCACTTTTCGGGGGACGAGGCACTGATAGAGGCGTTTAAGAGCGGGAAGGACCTGCATCGCATGACCGCGAGCCGTATCTTTGCCATCCCCGAGGAAAAGGTGACCGGGAAGCTCCGCAGTGCGGCCAAGAGGATAAACTTTGGGATCATCTACGGGATCAGCCCATTCGGCCTCGCTCGTGAGCTTGGAATTCCCCGCACAGAGGCCAAGGCCTACATTGACCGTTTCTTCGCGGCTTACCCACAGACAAAGGAGTACATGGATCGGATGATTGAGCAGGCGACGGAGCGAGGCTATGCAGAGACGATTCTCGGTCGCCGCCGTCCCCTTCCGCAGCTTCGTTCAAAGAACGTGCAGGGCAAGAATTTTGCCAAGCGAAACGCGATCAATACCCCGATCCAGGGGAGCGCGGCCGACCTGATCAAGCTCGCTATGCTCAAGATCGATCGGATCATCGAGGAGAGAACTCTCAAGGCGAAGATGCTCCTCCAGATTCACGACGAACTGATCTTCGAGGTGAAGGAAGAGGAGCACGAGAAGGCGATGGAGCGGATCAAGGAGGAGATGGAAGGGGTGATGGAACTTCGCCTCCCTCTGGAGGTGTCGGTCGAATGGGGGAAGGACTGGAGCAAGATCTAACCAAGGGAACAAAGGAGGAGGGATCATGCTGAAACTCGGTTATTGGCTGATGATCGTCGCGGGGAGCCTCATTGGCGGATATGCCGCCTACTTCCTGATCTGCCTGATCCTCACCGCACCCGGAATCGGGACATTCTTCAAGGTGGTGATCCTGATTGGGGCGGCGGGATTGAGCATAACGATCATCGGGCTGGTGCTGGAACGGAAGAAGGAGGGAAAGAATGTTTCTAGTGACGACTGAAGCGGTGGAAGGACGCAAGGTCGAGGAGGTTCTTGGCCTCGTGCGGGGGAACACGATCAGGGCCCGCCACATCGGACGGGATGTGATGGCCGGGCTGCGGAATATCGTCGGTGGTGAGATCAAGGAGTACACTCGTATGCTTTCCCAGGCACGCGATGAGGCGCTATCTCGCATGATTAAAGAAGCAGAAGCTCTCGGTGCAAACGCTGTTTTAGGAGTACGCTTCACCACCTCCCAGACGATGTCTGGCGCTGCCGAGATCCTCGCCTACGGAACGGCCGTGCGGTTGAAGGAGTAGCTCCAAACTGTTGCATGACTGTTTCTCCTTGCAGGTTGCGGAGCAATACCGGAGGCCGAACAGAAGCTTTCACCGCCGAGAACGCAGAGAGTAGGAGCAGGGTTGAGCGAATGAGGGATTGAACCTCCCGATTTTCTGATCATTAAATCTTCCGGCCTCTCAATTCCTGGGCACGGAGGACCGTCAGCAACTGCGCTTGAGGAGAATTGGAGCTATCAGAGCCGAGATAGCGAGGGTCCTTCCCGGTCTCGAGCGGGGAAACGACGGGCAGCTTGGTGAATCGATTGGGAGGTGCAAGATGAAGATTGGGATCATCGTTTATTCACAGACAGGGAACACGCTTTCTGTCGTCGAGAAGCTGAAGGAGAAGCTCGCGGCGCAGGGTCATACGGCGGTGCTCGAACAAGTGACTGTCGCCGGCGGGCGCAAGTCGGGAGACAGGGCCTTCCAGCTCAAAACGCGGCCCGATGCAGGGCAATACGACACGCTGGTCTTCGGCTCGGCGGTTGAGGCTTTCTCTCTGTCGCCGGTCATGAGGGGCTATCTGGCGGGGGTCGACTCTCTTCAGGGTAAGCAGGTCGCCTGCCTCGTAACGCAGTTCTTCCCTTACCCATGGATGGGCGGGAATCGTGCCATCCGCCAGATGCGGAGGCTCTGCAAATCCAAGGGCGCGACAGTTTGTGGTGCTGGAGTCGTCAACTGGGCAAGGTTCCGTCGCGCCAAGACCACTGCACGAGCCATTGACCGGCTGACTCAAGCGATCGAGGATGGAACGCCCGTCAAACTAAAGCCTAGCGTGAAGTGAACAGCTTTGTGCGAGGCTAATGACCGCGTTGGTAGCCCGAGGGCTTCCGATATCATTCGGGACGCAGCGCAAGTTAGCTCTCTCATGGTTAGTGTTGCAGAGCGGCGATCACGAATCCAGTTCACACGGTTGACGATTAGTTGACGATTAGTTGACGATTATAGGCTTAGCTCGTAGTAAGTTGCTCGGCCCTTACCCTGCCTGGCGATTAAGCCATTCTCTAGCAGAGGCCGGATGAGGCGATTGGCCATCTCTCGGCTGATGCCGAACATCGATTGCACCTCGCTGATCGTGATGCGAGCGTTAGTCTGAAGGTGCTTGAGGATCGCCATTTGTCTATCTTCCAGGTAAATTTGGCCTTTGGCCTCTTTCAACCTTCGATCCAAGCTGAAGTCGAGGATTGCTTTCTTCACCCTTCCCATGCTGACGGCCACACCTTCGGTGAAGTATTCCAGCCATTTTGTGATATCGATCGTCTCGGGATCGACAGCCTGAAGGGCAGCGTAGTAGCGGCTCCGGTCCTCGTTGTAGTAGTCGTCCAGGGCGAAGAACCTCTTCGTATCGAAGCCCCGCCGGTAGAGGATCAGAGTGGCAAGAGCCCTCGCTGTCCGCCCGTTCCCATCGACAAAAGGATGAACACGGACCAGCTCATAGTGGGCGATCCCGCTCATCAAGACAGGATATAATTCTGTCGCCTTCTCACTGTTGAGCCAGGCGACAAACTCTTCCATCAACTTGGGGACCTTCTCTACCGGCGGAGGTTGAAAGACCGTCTTGCCAAAGCCGTCCACAACCGCCACCGGAACCCTGCGGCAATGTCCAGATTCAGTCTCATCCAAAAGCCCCCTGGTCGTCAGCCGATGGATCTCTAGGAGAGCCTCCTCAGTGATTCCTTGATCCCCTTTGCTCCCAAGCCGATCGATGTATTCCAATACCTTTACATAGTTTTCGACCTCTATTCTGTCCTTCTCCCATGCCGGGACCTCTTTACCAGCCAGGAGGTCTTCGACCTGTTCCAGGGTCAGCCTATTTCCCTCGATGCTCGTCGAATGGTGGGCCATCTTGAGGATGGCCTCTTTGCGCAGTTTAACCTCCCATTGGGGCAAGATTGGAGCGTTGAGGATCAGCTCCCGCGCGGCGGAGATCTCCGCAATGTGGTTAACGATCTTATTTGTGACCTTGAAATTGGGTTTATACATTCCAGTCCTTATAATGCTATCAAATGAATTATTTCACGATTTCCTGCCATAATTGATGCAAGATCTTCTCCCGAAGTTTGGTATCGAGGATCGCACCTAAGTAATTCTCCACTACTCCATCGATTTTGTCTTTCAGAGCCTCTAACTCGGGAAGGATCTCTCTTAGATAATCCTCATTCTTAGGCACCTTAATCTCCTCTAAACCTACCTCAAGCCAAACCTTCAAGTAGCGGCCTTCCGCTTCAGATTTACAGGCAATATGCCTCCGCCCGGTGTGGAGCCGCCACCCTAAAAGATCCTGCTCAATCCGGGTGGCGCCGGAAGCTTTGGGCAGAGCCTTCGTGTATAGAGGCTTCCGATTCAAGATCGTCTCGCGATAAAACTTCCCTAAGGTTTCATCGCCGATCTTCTCCATCACGGTTTTGACTAGGAGATCAATGTCAATTCCGCCCTTTATTTTGTGTTTCTTACCGAAGCTCTTAGCCTTCTCGATCCGCGAGCTCACTAGATCTACAACTGCTTTGTACCTTAGTTGAGCGATTCCCTTGCTAGAACAGAGGCGCCTCCTGGTGTATAATGTAGTACACAAGCACAATACAGAGCATTTAGATCTCTGTGTTGTGTATCACCCAATGGGTGAAACCAATCCACACCAGGAGGCGTAGTTATTGTGCCCCATCAGCGAAGAAAGGACAAGATCGATCGTATCGAACCTACCTCTGAAAACTTGACCGGTCGTGCCGGCCTGACGCCCTGGGTCCGCTACCTGGAACGGATCAACATCTACCAGTTGATGGACCGCTACTTCGGCTCGATCCGGAAATCATCCAAGGGGATCAGGGTGGCAGAAGCGTTCAAGCAGCTGTTGTGCTTCTTCCTCGATGGCACGGATCTGCACCTGACCTACTTTGACCATCTGGCTACTGACACCGGGTACGCTTCCACCATCGAGACGGATCCTGGGGATATGGTCTCATCGCATCAGATGAAACGGTTCCTCAACGGGTTCTCCTTCTGCAGGAACTTCCTGTTTCGCCGGCTGTTGCAAGATCTGTTTCTGTGGCGGCTTCAGGCACATAAACCCCAGGTCGTGTTGTTGGATCTGGATACGATGGTGATGGACAACGACGATGCTCAGCACAGAGAAGGGGTAGACCCCACCTACAAGAAACGCAAAGGGTTCCAACCCTTACAGCTGAAGTGGGGACCATACGTGGTGGACGCGGTGTTCAGACGAGGCAAGAAACACTCCAACCACGGCAAGACAGTCATGCGTATGATGACCCACATCGTAGACAAGATCAGGAAACAGTACGATGCCGACGTGCCGATCGTGCTTACTGTAGACGCTGGCTTCTTTGACCAAGAGAACTTCCGTGCGTTTGAGAGGCTGGGGATCGGTTACGTATGTGGAGGCAAGCGCTACGATGATATCGAGCAGCGGGCCCAGCAGATTCCTGAAGAGGACTGGCAGCGGTTGGACAAGGAAGACGGTCGCTGCTACCTTTGCGCCTCCTTTGGAGATCAACGGGGGACGTGGGACAAGCCAAGGAGGGTAGTGTTCACCCGGCTGATCAGGAAGGATTACCAAGGGGTGTTTTCCTTTGCTCAAGACCGGAAAGTGTACTACACCAACCTGGGGGAAGGCGATCCCTTGGATCAGAAGCTCAAGGCAGTCGGGAAGGCCAATTGGCTAACGACCCCCGGGGTGGTGAACCTGGCCCATGGCCGGGGCAAGGATGAACTACGCCACCGTGCGCTGAAGGAGTTCGGTACGGAGAAGCTTCCGTTCAAGAGGTTTGAACCGAACACTGCCTTCTACTACACGATGGTCCTTGCGTTCAACCTGATGGAGGCATTCAAGAGGGACGTCACCGAGGAGAGCATCTGTCCCGACGTGTATCCCGCCACCTTCCGGAGGACGTACCTGGACATTGCGGGGAAGATCGTAGTCACTGGTGGTCGTACGATCCTTAAGGTAACACGTGCGGTGTGGGAGCGGTTGAACCTCCAGAAGATCTGGGACCAAGCCAATTCGCCTCCGGTGGCTGCTCTGGTCTGACTTAAGCACGAAACCAACGCCAACACAGTTTTCCGCCACTGTCTACAGGGAGGGTGTGTGTTGACGGCTCTCCGTGAGCTGATCTGTTGCCCGTCAACCGGATTCTCTAGGCGTTATGGGGCACATCTTACCGAGCGGTACGTTATCTACGGCATCTTGTTCACCAAATCAACCACCACCACGACGTGCGATCAACAATCGCTGCTGAATCGCTCAGATTAGGT
>JAUWNS010000066.1 GCA_030612485.1 Candidatus Bipolaricaulota bacterium | reverse complement strand
CGGGGATAAACCCCGCCGCTACAGAGAATGGTGCCCAGCATCGCATGGATAACGGGGTTCCGTAGCGGCGTAGCTTGCCTGCGCCGGCGGAAACGGGATCACAACGCCGGGGATAAACCCCGCCGCTACAGCAAAAGGTGTCGAGCGTCGCGTGGATAACGGGGTTCCGTAGCGGCGTAGCTTGCCTGCGCCGGTGGGAACGGGATCACGAATGGCGGGGATAAACCCCGCCGCTACAGAGCTTCTTTATCGAACTCAAACGATCCGGAGAACGGATAGCCACGATAGTCTTCTACCAGCCCCTTGCGTACCGGATTTCCCAAGATATATCGTGCTAATTGCTTTACATCCTCTTCCTTCCTTAGGACATGATCGTAAAATCCACGCTGCCAAAGTTTCCCTACCCCGCCGGTCTCCCAGTAGATCCGTGTGGATCTCCCTTTGTAGCGTTGTGCAAACTTACGGGGATCTATTCCTGAAACCAAAAGATGTACGTGGTCAGGCATAAAACAGTACGCATAGATACGAACCTGTCCCTTCACTTCCTCGGTAAGGAGATCGACTAATTTCACCGTGAAGGCAGAGCGCGAAAGCGAAGGTTTTCGCCTGTAGGTACCCCATATCAGGTGGTAGATATACGAGGGATGATAGCCAAAACCAGGGAGGCGAAGTGATTGGCGGCGGCTGAACGTTTTACGAAGAGAATCCCCTTTGCGCATATCGGTTCTTAATCTACAGGGGATCGGTGTCCGAAACAAGTGACAGCACCGGGGAGGTGGGTTTCCGTAGCGGCGTAGCTTGCCTGCGCCGGCGGAAACGGGATCACGAATGGCGGGGATAAACCCCGCCGCTACGAAGAAAGGCTCCGAGCGTCGCGTGGATAACGGGGTTCCGTAGCGGCGTAGCTCGTCTGCGCCGGTGGGAACGGGATCACGAATGGCGGGGATAAACCCCGCCGCTACAGAGAAGAGCGGGATTAGGGACTAAACGAGTTTTGTTCTATTCTCTGCGTGCTCCGCGCCTGCCTGTCAGAATACTACGGCAGACAGGTCCTTGGCGGTGAAAGCTTCTGCCTTTCTTGGCGCTCTCTGAGGGCTGATAGGCGTCATGCCAGCTTTGCCTTTATCGTCTCTATCCCGCTTTTAGTCTTTCTACGTCGCGTTCTACACGATATCGATCCGCGCATTTGTTGCAGCTCTTTCCTGATCTATACGGAGCAGAACAACCATCATCCCGTCCAGCTCACGCAAGAGCTCATTGTAGTCTTTCTTGTATTCCTCTCTAGTCAGTGTTTCCTTTATAGCTTCGCCATTTTTCGTGACTTGCGCGGTGAGCCTGCCGATGCTCGCAGTGTTTGCATCGATCTTCGCGCTGTTGCTATCGATCTTCTTACCGTTCGCATCGATCTTCGCGGACAGGCTCTGCTCTACCTGATCGATCCTGTGTGTTAGTTTCTGCTCCACTTGATCGATCTTCGCGCCATTCGCATCGATCTTTTTCCCGTTTGTATCGATTTTTGCGATGAGCTCTTGCTTCACCTGATCGAGATCTTTTTTGGTCGCTGGTCCGTCACGGTGGCCGTTCATAGGCACCTCCACTCCATAGTTATAGCGGCTGCCGGTAGAGCTGTCAAACTTCGATGACGGTAAATGGCGAATTGTAAGTAGTAGGCGGGGAAAGCTGTGAGCTGATACCTGATGGCTGATCGCTGATGGCTAATTCAACATAGAATCGCCGTTGACATTTCGACAAGTCTGTCGCTACAATGTCGCACGATTGAGTTTCGGCGGAGGTTGGCATGAGCAAGATAAGAATTGCTATTCCCACGGCCAGCGTCGCAGACTTTTGCCGCCGTCATCATATACGCAGGCTGTCACTCTTTGGTTCGGTCCTGCGTGATGATTTCCAACCGGAGAGCGACGTGGATGTGTTAGTGGAATTCAAACCAGGCCGCGTTCCTGGCTTTATCCGGTTAGCGGGCATGGAACTAGAGCTTGAAGGATTACTCGATGGTCGGAAGGTCGATCTGCGAACCCCTGAAGACTTGAGCCGATACTTCCGTGACGAGGTCATGGACACGGCGATGGTACTATATGAATGACTCTGATGAAGTACGGCTGCATCACAGCTCGATGCAGCACGAGATGCCGTTATATTCACAACGGGAAGGCAAAGGAATGAACTGGCCACAGACCGCATGCTGACTCTTTCGCTCGTGAAGTGTATCGAGATCATCGGTGAAGCGGCCGCACGTGTATCTAACGGGGCATGTAGACGCTATCCCGAGATCCCTTGGAGAATATCATCAGCATGCGTCATCGCCTGATTCATGCCTATTATGACGTAAACCTGGACATCGTCTGGCAAACTGTCATCGAGGACCTACCGCCTCTCATCGCATCGCTGGAGAAGGTCCTTGGTTAGAAAGCATATAGCTGGTTGGCAAAGCTATCAGAAGTCAGCGGTCAGCTAAGACTGGAAACTCGCGGAAGTTTCGTTCTATGTCAAGCTGCAGACTGACGGCTGACGACTGATCGCCCTCGTCTAGTTCGTCACCGTCACGTTACGCACGGTCGAACCGCTCAACCCTTGTTCGTCGATCACGGTGAGCGTCACCACATATGTGTGGCTTGGAGCACCGGAGGAGTAGGTATACTTCACCGTAGCATTCGTGGGCAAGGAAAGCGTTTCACCGTCGGCTGGTCGGTCATTTCGCTGTCGATGCTCTTCGACACGGCGGAAGAACTCCTCGAACCCGGCATCGTTGTGAGCGATGTCGAACTCTTCGAGGATTGATCCGTCCGGGTGGGCGATGCCCGACACAAAGGTAGGGTTTCATCGGTGTGCCTCCTTGCAGTAGAGTCCTCATCTAGGTGCCTCGTCTACTGCGCAGCATCACAGGTTACTCAGCCAAGGCACGAGTGAGTAGCTGCTCAGCATCATTCCGGCAGACGCTCCTGGATGACACAACACAGATACGGGGGGCATTTCTAGACCGAGTAGCCAGAGGCTAACGCCCCCGTGAGCCACAATCTCGTCGAAGTCAGTTTACATCAACGGAGGTGTTCCTGTCTCCGTGCAAAATCCAATAGTAAACCCCATCTCTTCATCTCTTAATTCCCACAAGTTTACAAACGCGCGGGGTTTCGGCTATTCTTTCCTTAAGAGGGGAGCATGAAGAACGTTGCTCTGCTAGTTCTCAGCTGTCAGCCAAGTATAAACCCCTTGCGTGCCTGATATCCTTTGGTGTAACTTTTCTGTTGGAATTATTCATGAGGTGATCGCTCGTGCAAAGGGCTTGTGTGTGGGTTGTAGTGCTAGTTGTTGTGGCAATCGTAGGAATACAGGGTTTAAGCGAGTGGGAAAAACCGTTTACGGAGGATCAGGTAATACCCAGTTTGGAGAGTGCGTTGCAACAGTTGGCGCAATGTGCGCAGAACACTCCTCATCAAACCAAAAAGCTCGCGTCCAAACTGGGGATGTTCTACAAAGAGGACCACGTTCGCGTTGTGGTGGAGACCGACGGCTCTCTTTCCGCGAATGAGATAAACCGGCTGGGCGGCGAGGTCCTTGCGCGGGGCGATGCGTTCAACCTTCTAGAGGTCGATATCCCCGCGGTAGGTTTGCTAGAGCTTGCTCGCCTTCCTGGTGTAAGTTTTGTCCGGCGGGCGTATCACCCGGTTCTCTTCGTGGTCTCCGAAGGGGTACAGGCGACTGGGGCATAGGCCTGGCAACAGGCTGGATACTTAGGCCAAGGGGTTCGAGTGGCTGTGATCGACGCTGAGTTTGGCGGCCTTTCTCAGGCTCTTGCAGTAGACGAGATTGATCACGTGATCTTCAGGCACGATTACACTGGTGAGGGATTGGAAACAGGCGGTGTGCACGGTACCGCCTGCGCGGAGATCGTGCACGATATGGCTCCGCAGGCCGAACTTCTACTGATGAAGATCGGGAATGAAGTGCAACTGTCAAACGCGGTTGAAGATGCGATCGCCTACGGGGCAAACCTGATCACCTGCTCTCTAGGGTGGTTCAACACCAACTTCTACGACGGCACGGGCACCGTTCCAGATATTGTCTCGCACGCGGTGCAGAATGGAATCCTGTGGGTGAACGCAGCGGGAAACTCAGCAAATGGTGGACACTGGGAGGGCGATTGGCAGGACGCTGACATGGATGAGTGGCTGGATTTCGCCCCTTTGGATGAGGAGAACAACTTCCACCTCAGTGGTGGACAGTCTGTCACTCTATGGCTCACCTGGGATGCTTGGCCGGCGACCGATCAAGACTACGACCTCTACTTGGTGGACGGGCGCGGTGGTATCGTCGCGTCCTCTGAGAACTGGCAGACTGGTGCACAGGAACCGACGGAAATGATCTTCTTCAGAGCACCCGCTGCCGGCAACTACGGTATCAAGATTGAAGCATATGACGCGCCAGCTCATCCCAGAATGGAACTCTTCTGCAGTCCTTATGCTCTTCCTTTGGAATACAATGTGGCAGCCAGCTCCATCTGTGCACCAGCGAACGCTCCATTTGCCTTGACCGTTGGGGCGATCGACTGGCAGGATTGGGAAACTGGTCCACAGGAGGCATTCAGCTCACAGGGGCCCACCAATAGCAGCCGGCACGCTGTTTCTATCACCAAACCCGATATCTGTGGTCCTGATGGGAGTATCCGGTCGCTCCTATGAGGCGTTTTACGGCACCTCTGCTTCCTGCCCACACGCGGCGGGGGCGGCTGCCCTGGTATGGTCTGCGCACCCTAGTTGGTCGCTCAACAACGTACGGGATTGGCTAGAATTGAATGCGCTCGATATGGGCCCTTGGGGAAAGGATAACTTATACGGTCATGGTCGCCTTCACATGCCGTTAACTGACGGAATCGAGCTCTGCACTCTACTGCGTTCAAACTGGAATCTGATCTCGTTGCCAGTGGACCCGGATGATAGCGATCCGCAAGCAGTGTTCGACGAGATCATCGGCCCCTTGTACTTGTGTACGTATGACAGCGGGGCAGAGAGCTTCGATTGGGTTGACAAGCCTCCTTCCGCCACGCTGGGCACGGCTGGCAGGCTGGCCAAGGTGGGCCCGTTTGGGGGCTATTGGGTTGCTGTTCCGGAAAACACGGATATATGTGTAGATGGCACCCTGTTGAGCGGGGATCAAACCATCGAGTTGGAAACTTCCGGTTGGCACATGATCGGGACACCCTACCCGGTCGCCTGGGGAGATGGGAACGGAGGAACGATAGCCATCACCCAAGAGGGGCAAACACTGTCACTGGGGAGTGCAGTTGCAGCAGGCTGGATTTACGGGACAATCTGGATGTGGAATGTGGATGCGAAAGCCTGGATCAAGTCCACGGTTTATGCGGGTACGACGCTTGATCCATGGACGGGCTACTGGATCAACACTTTGGTAGATGATCTGGTGCTTAACTTCTCGGAGACGCCTGGACTTCAAGGATTGCCATTCGGACTGTTGCCGATGGACAGTGCGCCAATGGCGGACCCACCAATACCCTGGAAACCCTCCCTTGAGTTCGCAGCTTTGAGGGTGGTAAATGAACCGAATCCGGTGATGGACGGGCACTCGACGATGTTCCGAGTGCTTGGAATATGCCCCTGCAGCGTCAAAGGACTTCGGGTTGAGGTCTATAACCTAGCGGGGTATCTTGTGTGGGAAGGGGACACGATAGCATCATACCTTCTGTGGAACACTCTCAGCACCTTTGGTGCTCCCCTTGCCAACGGGGTCTATCTTTACCGCGCAGCGGCAAAGATAAGGGATGAGTGGGTAACCATGCCTGTTGGGAAGCTGGCCATCTTGCAGTAGGATTCACCGCAGTGCTTCTGGGGGCTGGCGCGGAATCTGGAGCCTCTCCCGTAAGACCTTCTGTTGAAGGAAGTTTCTCCTGGTATTATTGGGAAAGCCGGATAAGATTACGCTAATGTCATTCTTGGGAGGATGCTATGCGGTACGTTATGCTTTTGTTGAGTTTATTGTGTCTTAGTTTGAGCTTGAGTGCTTTTGCGGAAGGAACAAATGAGGGTGCCTTTGTGCGTGATGGCATTGGTGCTCGCGCCTTCGCGTTGGGAGGAGCTTTTGTAGCGATAGCCGATGACTCTTCGGCAGCCTACTGGAACCCCGCCGGACTTGCCTACCTGGATGGGTATCACCTGGGGGGGATGTACGTCGTTGGGGGAAGGTTCGACATCGAGGATATCAAGTACCAAAACCTGAGCCTGCTCGCAAAACCTGTTCAGACGGGAAGCTATTCTGGCCTTGGAGTGGGAATAACGTGGGTGAACCATATCGTCTCCGGTATCCCGTATAGCGATGGAGGAACGTTCAGCGATAATCAATCGCTCTTCCTCTTCTCTGCCGCGCTACCCTTTGGTGTGGGGGAAGAGTGGAAAATGGCTGTTGGGGCAAACCTAAAATACTATCGGCACACGCTCCTGACCGGTGTAGGAAGCGGAGTGGGGGTCGATCTGGGAGTCCTTTTCCATTGGAATATCGGGGACACCCCATTCTCCCTGGGGGTCACCTCGATGGATACTTTGGAGACAATCGTATCCTGGAGTGGGACCGAACACAATCCCAAGAACTACGTTCCTTGGATCATCAGGGGAGGAGTATCGACCGTTTTGGCTGATGGGATACTTCTCCTGTCCGGAGATGTCGACTTTTCGGGTTCCCCTCTCCATTCAGATTTTCCGCGTTATTCACACCTGGACCGTGTTCACCTGGGAATAGAAGTGCTTCCCGTCTCAGAATTCGCTCTTCGTGGAGGATTAATCGTTTGGCGAGATGGGACGAAACGGTTGAGTGCTGGGATGGGAATAAGTATATGGCAAGGTTTGACCATCGATTACGCTTACGTGAAAGGGAGCGAAGACGGTTTAGAAGGAGATACGCACATCCTCTCTGCGGAGTTTTCTATCTCCAGTCCTGGAGAGTAGATGCAAAGGATCTGTGGAACGGAGCGCAGACTGCCATCAGTAACCAGCTGTTAGTGATCAGGGAAAGCCAGGCTTTTTTCTGCTGTTTACGAGAACCGCGAAGACACTGGAGCTAGGAATCCATCGCCAGCTTGGTCTTTATCTTCTTAATCTCGCTCTTGTTCGTCTTTACGCCTGCCTGTCCTTCGGACGCAGACAGGTCGCCTTCTACCCGCCTGATCCATGCCGTAGTAGCAACTCGTTCCTCATCCAGGCGGGTGAAAATCCCTATCATCTCGTCCTGCCCACGCAGAAGCTCATCAAAGCGTTCGTTGACCGCATCCTTGGTGGCCATCTGCTCACGGTTTTCGACAACCTGGAGAGCGATCCTATCAAGCTTCGCGCTATTCGCATCGATCTTCCTGCTGTTCGCATCGATCTTATCAGTGAGCTCCTTCTTCACCTGATCGAGGTCTTTCTTGGTCGCTGGTTCGTCGCGGTGTGCGTTCATAGGCACCTCCACTGGATAGTTATAGCGACTACCGGTAGAGCTGTCAAGGGGGAACGCGGAACGCGGGGAGGGGGCACGGGGAAGGCATAGACGCGGAGAAGGGGAGACGCGGGGAAGGGGGAGAGCTAAGAGAAAAGCGCTGAATGCCGGGTAAACAGCAGCGGAAAACACCAAAAATGGTCTGCTCCCACCATCGCACTTTTTGACTTACGAAAGAATGCGGAAGATATCTGCAGTATCTCACCTACTACCGGCGACCCAGGCGCTCCATGATATCGTGGGATCCTATGCGGCGGAGTATAATGACCTCGCCTTCTATCTGGAAGGTAAACCGGTAGCCGCCACCGACCTTCGCTTTCCATATCCGCTTCTGTTTGTCGATGATCCGCGCTTCCAGAGAGGGATGCCGAGGAGCCTCCAGCAGAAAGGCAAGCTGCTTATCAAACCGCTTTTGGATTTGGAGGGACAAGCCCTGGTAATCGCGGATGAAGGGCTTCGTGAAAACCGGCTTCATGCCCCGGTCTTTTTTAGAGCTTCAATCGCCTCTTGGGTTGTCGCAAAGGGTCCGATCAACTCACCCTTCTTAATTGCCTCATCCGCCTCCCGCTCCCTCTTTTGCCATTCCTTTGACCAAAACCAGGCATCTTCCTTATCAGCCAGGCTCTTGGGAATGATGACGATCTCGCTCCCTTGGGCTTCGACCTCGACGTAGTCGCCAACCTCCAAGCCCACCTGCCGGCGCACCTTCTCGGGGATGGTCACTTGGTATTTGGTCCGCACTTTGACTACTGTCATCGTTCTCCCTCCTCTATCAAGAGTTTGCAAGCAATGCAGTATTGCAAACTAATTATAATGCTGTCCATCTCTAGCTGCAAAGGGGCGAGAGGAAAACGCGGAAGGGAGAACGGGGAACGCGGGGAAAGTAAAGACGGGGAGACGCAGCGGAATTGAGAGATTGAATCGTCGGGGGATTAAGAGATTTAGAAGCTACAATTTAATCACTCAATCAATCCGAAGATATCAGTCCTTGAGCAGCTTGAGACGCTTGATGGTGTGATCCTCGTCGACGCTTACGGCAAAATCCATCCCTCTCCAAGGCCGTGATCAATTTGCCAGCCGTAAGGCTGCGGAATTTGCTGTAGTCGATCTCTCTCATATGGCGACGCTAATGGCTGGCTCATCAAGGACTTTGATCTCGCTCTCCGGTCCAGTAGGAATAGGCCTTCCTTCCTCCAAGAACTCTTCCAGGATCATCTCCAGGACTTCGTGGATGTTCTTGAGAGCTTTTTCCTTGGTCTCGCCCCAGGTCGAGGCACCTTCCGCCTCAAGGATCGGGATATGAGCACGCCAGACCGCTGCGCTCTCAGGCTCATCAGGCCATCGATCCTCTTCAAGGACGATACGAAAGATGTAGGTCTTCATCCCTTCCTCCTCCTACTTTCCCTACTCGAGGCTTGCCATAATGTGAAGATACGGCAACAGAATTTTCTTGTCAAGGATAGACTTGTGTCACTCAAAATGAGTTAAGAGTGATGGGGAGAGGAAGGCGGTAAGGGGTATGGATTAAGAATTACAGAGCTGAGTAGGTGGATTCATGGAGTTCGTTGAGTTTGCAGGTGTCGATGCAGGTTGCTACTTGGCGATGGTTGAGTCCCCTGAACCGAGGAACGTTACAAGTTCCCTCTAATGCAGGGGAGGATACCGAACTTCGTGCTGTGGATGTCCGTGTGTGGCTTTCATGGTTAGAGTCCAGGCGCGTAATGCTTAAGATCGGGTACCGCCCCATGGCAAATCCCCCTGATGAATCTCATAGCACCCCCGCTCAGATTCCGGAGTGTTGCGGTAGTCTTCATACAGGGGCTTGATCCTTCGAGCCTGTTTCCCAATTCTCATACCTCTGCCGCTTTCCACTATGTCGCAAGCTTCTTTTTTCAGGCTTCTTTATCTTGGACTTGCTGTTTGTTTAGCCACTCCGCGTTCTCACGTTCTATACGGCTAACCATATCTGTGACCATTGCCAACAGCTTGTTGAGCCGACGCATAACCTGCTCAAACCCTTTACGAAAATCCTCCTTGGTTGCTAGTGCTCTCGTCGTCTCCCTGCTCTTGCGGAAGTAAGCATCAAGCTCTTCAGCAGTGTAACCCTTGCCATCAGCCTTGCCGCGGAGCACCTCCTCTATCCTAGCGATTATGTCCTCGTCAGTTAATTCATCATGCAAGAGGTTGTTCATCATCTCTCCCAAATGGATATGGAAGGCCGTGCGAGTGCTGCCTGTGTCATGCCTACGGCATCGCCAGTTTGGTCTTGATCTTCTTTATCTCACCCTTGTTCTTATCCACGTCCTTTTCTACCCGGTCAAACCGCGTGTTTGTCGCCACCCTCTCCTGATCCAACTGTGTGAAACCTGATGCCAGCCCGTCCAGAGTTCCGAGAATCTCGTTGAAGTATTCCTTGAACTCCTTTCCCATGGTGAGCAATCGACTTATCTGCTCACGGTTGTCGACAACTTGACGAACAACTCTCTCAAGGGTCGCACTGTTCGCGTCGATCTTCTTGCCATTCGCGTCGATTTTGGCAGCGTTGGCGTCGACTTTCGTTGCGAGCTTCTGCTCCACGCCATCGATGCGAGCCGTAAGCTTGCGCTCCACCTGATGTAGACCCTCTTTGGTCGCTGGTGCGTCACGTTGGCCGTCCATAAGATTCTCCTTTGTGATGTTTATAACGGATCACGCAGAGCGATGTCAACTTCTCTGGCGCGGTTTCCGAACCGCCCCCTATGGAAAACCGTGAGGAACCAATCAATGAAAAAGGGCCTGGGGAGATTCCCCAGGCCCATGATTGTTCTCGTTATACGAACGGGTTTTAAACCCGTCCCTACGCAATTATCTCAGGATCGCGAGCTTCTTCACCTTGCTTACGACCCACTGACCTTCGACCTTGGTGTACATCTTGTACAGGTAGACCCCGTTAGCAAGGTACTCGCCGTCGATGTTGGCGGTGTGCCAGACTATGCTCGCGCCAGCGTCTTCGGCCTCGTAGACGAGTCGGCCACTAAGGTCGTAGATCTGGACCTTGAGCGCTTCGACCAGGTACGCTGCCGCGCCCTTCACCGCAAAGATAGTGGTGTGGGCGTCGACGACTGGGTTCGGGGAGTTCCCGAAGCTCAGGGTCGCCGCGGAAGGCGTAAACGTAGGAGGCATCGGAGGCAGGTCGCTCGGAGCGAACGCAAGAGGCGCTGCCATCGGCGCGTATGCCATGCTCACAGGCGTACCCGAAGCAACCAGGAGCTTGAGCGAGAGGCCAGAGACCTTTGCCATTACCCAGTACCCGTACCAAGGGCTCATCGTAGCAGGTGTGGGGTACGCACCCTCGGTCGCCACGTAGCCGTAGATGTCGTCGCGGACCCAACCGGCGGTTACCGCGTCGGCCCAAGACTTCGTCTCCGCACCGTTGACCACCTGGATCGCGCTCTTCGGATAGCTCCACGGAGCGCTTATCTGCCACCAACCGGCTGCCGAAATATCGATCGTCACATCGCTCGTCACCTGATCGCCGGCATCGGTGACCACCTTGTTCGCCGGGAGGTACACCCAGTAACCCTTAGAAGGCTCGATCGTGGAGGCCACATCGTAGACACCCGTTGCCGGGTTGTAGGTATAGGCCGTCGTCCCAAAGAGGCTCGAAGCCGAGCCGCTGTTGAGCGGGACCGAGACCATGTACCAGCCAGCCGCCGCACCGTAGGTGTGAGACTTGCCGGCTGGATCGTTAGAAGGAGGAAGGAAAAGGCGACCATACCCATAAATGTTATCTTTACCCCAAGCCCCCATATCCACGGCGTTCGACTCTAACCAGTCTCGCACATCGGTTGAGCCCCAATGCGGATACCTCGACCATACCAAGGCCGCGGCACCGGCCACCTGAGGAGAGGAGGCGGAAGTCCCCTTGAAAGACGAACCATACGACATCCCTAACACAGCATCCGCACCGCAAATATCCGGCTTGATGATAGAAGCCGCGTGCCGACTACTGTTAGTGGGGCCCTGTGAGCTGAACGATTCCTGCGGGCCAGTCTCCCAATTGCGCCAGTCGATCGCCCCAACGGTCAAGATGAATGGAGCGTTCGCTGGAGAGGTAATGGAGCTTTCCGAAACCGTATACTCCAAAGC
>JAUWNS010000070.1 GCA_030612485.1 Candidatus Bipolaricaulota bacterium | reverse complement strand
CGCGGCGCAGCGGGCCGGAATCCCCATCTCCACCCTCCCAGTTGGAAGAACGGCAACAACCGATGCCGCGCTCGTTTCCCTGAACCTTCCGCAAGAGATCGAAGTGAACCGTCCGTTTGTGATCACAATCCACATCCTTTCCCAAGGGGTGGGAGAGGGGATCCTCGCCCTCTACCGGGATGATGCCCTTATCGCCTCCCGCGAAATCTCCCTTGCGCAGGGGATGAGCGCGATCACGTTCACCGATACCCTGGCGGAAGGGGGGTCGCACTCCTACCGCGCGCTCGTCAGACGGTTCCTCGATCCGATCCCGGAGAACGACGCGCTCAGCGCGATGGTTCAAACCGTCGACCGTCCACGACTTCTCGTCGTCGGAGTAGATGAGGAAGGATCAATCGAAGCGCTCCTGAACGCGACCGGGAGACCCTTCTCTCGTGCTGACACCCTCCCCACCCTGGAGGGACTGGCCGAATATCGCGAGGTCCTTCTCGTTGGGGTTCCTCTCGCTGTACTTCCTCCCGTGGCCGTCGAAACGCTCGCCAGCTTCGTCGGCAAGCTCGGCGGCGGCCTTGTCGTCGTCGAGGGAGAGGAGGCTCTGCGCGGGTTTGCCGGGGGTGGAATCGAAGAAATCCTCCCTGTCTCCTACACCCTCCCGCAAGAAGGGCGCGAGGCGAGCCTGTGTATCCTCTACCTCCTCGACCGATCCGCGAGCATGCGCGGGCACGCAGAGGGGGCGACGAAGATCGATATCCTCAAGGAGGCGGTCGCGGCGAGCGTCAATCTCCTCGATGAGGAGACGCTGGTCGGGGTGATCGCCTTCGATCGCCAGTACGACTGGCTGCTTCCGATCCAGCCGCTCGGAGATGGGAGCGCCCTCTACGAAGGGTTGCGAGCGCTCGATGCAACCGGGGGGACCGACCTCTACTATCCGCTTGTCGATGCGCTGGACACGATCGAGCCGGTGGAGGCGCGGTTGAAGCACCTCCTTCTCTTCTCCGATGGGAAGACGGTCGACGAGTACCGCGACTTCCCCTCTCTCCTCGCAAGGCTGGAGGAGGACGAAGCTGTCACCCTCTCGGCGATCGGAATCGGGACCGCTCCGAACCTCCCCTTGCTCGGGGCCCTTGTATCAGCCGGACACGGAAGCATGTATGTCGTCTCCGACTTCTCTCACCTCCCGCAGATTACCGTGCAGGCGACACAGCGCCTCTCTCGCAACCGATTCATCACCGGTGAGTTCCCTGTCAATGGTCCGTTAGCGAGTGGCGAGCTTGCAGGGCTTCCCACCCTTACGGGCTACGCCCTCGCCTATCCCAAGCCGACCGCGGAGGTCTTACTCTCAGCTGGGAAGGAGGATCCCATACTCGCCCGTTGGCGCCTTGGCCTAGGAAGGGTCGCGGTGTTGAATACCGACCTTGCAGGGGAGTGGTCCGGAGGGTGGCTCTCCTGGGAGAAGGGCGGGCTCCTCCTCGACGCGATCCTCACCGTAGCGGAACCCATGAGCGGCGTATCGTTCGGTCTCCGCCCCTCGGTCGAGGTGACCGATATTGGGATCGAGGCCTTGGTCGATGCGCGTGATCCGCAAGGAGGATTCGTGAACTTCCTCGACTTGGAAGCGACCCTCATCGAGACTGGTCTCAGCGACACTAGTCTCCTTCCGACCGGAGGAACGCACGCGATGGAGCAGGTCGGTGCCGGTCTCTACCGGACATCCTTCCCCGCGAAAGAAGAGGGTGGTTACGCCCTGCGGATCGACGATCGAACGCGAGATCAACAGGTGATCATGCCGATCTGTGTCCCCTACCCGGCCGAGTATCGCGCGACCGGAATCGATGAAGGTGCGTTACGCCAGATCGCCCGCGCTACAGGCGGACGCTTCCTCGACGATGAGATCCTCCCCACCCCTCCCTTTGGCAGAGAGGCGATCACCTACACGGACGTGCACTCCCACTTCCTTCTCGCCGCCCTCGCCCTCTTCCTCGTTGAGCTCGCCGTGCGCAAGCTCCCGCGAAGGTGGCGGAGAGGGTAGTTTATTGAGTGATTTAACGAGTGAGAGATCGGATCATTGATAGATTGAACGATCGGGAGATTGAGAAATTGGGGGTTAAGTCATTCAATCTCTGTAGGTTGGATTCCCCGCAGCTTGCTACGACTGTAGCTTGCTGCGAATGTCGTCATTCCGGCGCATGCCGGAATCCAGTGGTTCGTTCGTGGACACCGGCCTTCGCCGGTGTGACGTGATGCTATTAATAACCCGACCGCTTGCGGCGGAGTAGTTTATTCGCTCAATCATTCAATCTCTCAATCTCCCGATCATTCAATCTCTCAATCGCTGAGCCTCTCTTCGACGATCTTGACGAGATCTGCGCTCTTGACCCGTTCCTGCGTTGTTGTGTCGCGGTCGCGCAGGGTCACCGTCCCGTCGGCTAGGGTCTGCTGGTCCACAGTCACGCAGAACGGGGTCCCTGACTCGTCCTGACGGCGATAGCGGCGGCCGATCGAACCTTTTTGATCGTAGAAGACGTTCCACTTCTTCTTCAGCTCCCTATAGATCTCGCTTGCCACCTCAGGCATTCCGTCCTTCTTGACAAGGGGGAAGACAGCGACCTTCACCGGCGCGAGGCGTGGGTGAAGCTTCAGCACGACCCGCTCCTGCGCTACCCCCTTATCGTCGGGGATGGCATCCTCGGTATAGGCCTCGCAGAGGAAGGCGAGCATCGCGCGGTCGACCCCGGCAGAGGGCTCGATGACGTTAGGGATGAACTTCCTCTTTGTCGCCTCGTCGAAGTAGGAGAGGTCCTTCCCACTCCCAGCATATCGTGGCTTACCTTCTTCATCGAGTTCCACGGCAAATCCATCCCCGTCGCGGATCAGCTTCCCCTCCATGTGGCTTCGCAGGTCGAAGTCGCCGCGGTGGGAGACCCCCTCCAGTTCGCCGAACTCACCCTCAGCGAGGAAGGGGAAGGCGTACTCGATATCGGCCGTACCACAGCTGTAGTGCGCCCGCTCCTCTGCCGTGTGATCGCGCAGTTGTAGCCGTTCACCGTCGAGACCGAGGGAGGTGTACCACGCGAAGCGGCGATCGCGCCAGTAGGTGTACCAATCCTGCGACTCCTCAGGCGAGCAGAAGAACTCGATCTCCATCTGCTCGAACTCTCGCGAGCGGAAGGTGTAGTTGCGCGGTGTAATCTCGTTGCGGAACGACTTACCGATCTGAGCGATCCCGAACGGGAGCTTCACCCGCGCGGTGGAGAGGATGTTTTTGAAGTTGACGAAGATCCCTTGAGCCGTCTCTGGGCGCAGGTACGCCTCGGAAGTCGGATCGTGCAGCGCGCCGATGTAGGTCTTAAACATCAGGTTGAACTCGCGCGGTTCGGTGAGGTCACAGTCGCCGTGTTCTCCTGGGTGTTTGCTCGGTTTGCGTGGGCACTGGCTATCCTTAATCTGATCGACTCGGAAGCGCTCCTTGCACGTACGGCAGTCGACGAACAGATCGTGGAACAGGTCGTAGTGCCCGCTCGCCTTCCACACCTGCGGGTGCATGACGATACTCGAGTCGAGGCCGACCATGGCATAGGGTGACGGAGCACCAGTAGGGGCTGTGGTATCGTCGTGACCGCTGACCATGTCGCGCCACCACGCCTCCTTGATGTTTCGTTTCATCTCCACACCGAGCGGACCGTAGTCCCAGAACCCGCCGATCCCACCGTAGATCTCGCTCGATTGAAAGATGAACCCTCGCCGCTTGCACAAGGAAACAATCTTCTCCATCGCCTTCTTCACGTCCGTCATGTAGCCTTCCTCCTATGGTGTCGAACTGCTTTGCCACCGCAAGTTTATTACCGCTGTTACGCCCTATCCTGTAGCTTGAAAAAGCGATTATACCGTAAACCGGGCCGTGCGCGTGGAGAATATCTTATTGGGCCGCTTGCATGCCGTGACTTTGGGCACAGAGCGCACATTTCTCAGTTTAGCGAGTGAAAAGTTGACTTTGGTCCGTTTTCATGGTATGTTGAGAGAACGTCTACCCAGTTTTTGTCTGACGAAGAGGTGGAATAAAGTGCTGGGCAAGAAAGGCGACATCGCAACCATTGCTTCTCGTGTAATACGCATTCCTCATCAACCCTTCTTTACCCACCGATCGACGCGATTAACGATAAGGAGGTGGTAGAGCACACATACTCACGGTAGCAGGGACCGTCACCGCACGAAGTGATGACGGTACGAGGGCTCAAGGAGTCACAAGAAACGGTTCCGTGTGGCATCAAGTGGATAGCTGAAGATACGGCACGTAACAGAGTACCTCTCGCGAAATCGCGAAACAGTGATGCGTAATCAGAAAGAGCGTTTTCTCGCAAAGGCGCAGGGACGCAGAGAACAGCGTTCTATCATTTGCGGTCAGGAGTTTGTTACCCGCTCCAAACAGGAAAGAGCCGGAAACAAGCATCTAACCCCGGCGCGACTAAAGGGAGCGTCGCGATGAAGCGTATCAGTTGGATCTGCTTGGTTGGGCTTATCAGTCTGCTGGTAATCGTGGGTTTGCTCACGGTCCACAGTGGGGTTATCGCTGTTGCGGAGGAGAGCAGTCAGACAGAGTCAGATCTGATACCAGTACTTCCATCTAGGGTGCTGTCCGCTGCGGAACGGTCACTCGTTGCGGGCAACACACAGTTCGCCTTCGAACTCTACAGGATCCTTCAGCAAGAAGGCGGGAACCTTTTCTTCTCTCCGTACAGCATCTCACAGGCGCTTGCGATGGTCTACACCGGTTCCGATGGGAAGACTGAGGAGCAGATGGCGAGCGCTCTTCATTTCGAGTTTGCTCCGTATGCCCTCTCACCCGTTTTCGGAGCGCTCCACTCAAGGCGCCTCGGACGGGGAACTGGAAACTTCCAACTGCGCCTCGCCAACTCGCTGTGGTGGCAAGAGGGGTACGCGTTTCGCCGGGTCTTCTTGGATACGCTGAAGGCGCACTACGGTGCGCTCCCAAAGCACGTTGACTTTGCTGGCGCGCCCGAGAAGGCCCGCAATACGATCAACGACTGGGCGTCCCGAGAGGCCGGGCAGCAGATCAAGGAGCTTCTTCCACTGGGAGCGCTCACGCCTCTGACGCGGCTTGTGCTCGCCAACGCGAGCACCTTCCGTGCAACGTGGAAAGAGCGGTTTAACGCGGACTTCACATCCAACAGCACCTTCAACCTGTTGGATGGAGGGCAGGTGATCGTTCCGATGATGGAGCAGATCACGCCATTCGCCTACGCCGCAACCGGCGGCGTTCAAGCCGTCGAATTGCCGTACGTCGGCGAGCGGTTCTCAATGGTCGTGTTGCTTCCGGCGCGTGGCCAGTTCGAGGATTTCGCCAGTTCGCTCACCGCCGATCGAGTGGCCGCCATCTTGGAGCACCTGAGCAGGGAGATGGTTCAGATCTACATGCCCAGGTTTGAGTATCGATCATCGTTCGAGCTTACAGCCGCACTAGGCAAGCTGGGCATGAAGGACGCGTTCATCCTCGGCAGGGCGAACTTCCGGGGAATGGCTCTGACCCGCGAACTCTTCCTCGACGATGTCTATCACCAGACCGTTGTTTCCGTGGATGAGAACGGGGCTTTTGCCGTGGCGGCCACCGCGGCGGCCATGCCCATGCCCATCGTGCCAACCGTGAGACTCAACCGTCCGTTCATCTTCCTGATCCGCGACATCGAAACCAACACCATCTTGTTCATTGGGCAGGTGATGGATCCGAGTGGGGGGTGAGATGGGGTGACTGCAGGAGAACTAGTGGAAGGAAGGGAACGAGAAGTGCGCTGTGCCTACAGTGCACCCGTGATGACGAGAGGGGAACTTGTCTGGATGTACGTTTGCACGAAAGACACCTTTAGGAGATGATTTGATGTACTTGTTTAAGACGCATTTTCAGCTAGGATCACACGCGGTGGTTTGGCTGCTCAGTTTGTGTGTTCTGCTGGTTCTATGGCTGCCCGCGCAGGCTGAGCCCTTTACGATTTTGGCGGTAGAAGGCACCAAAGAAACTTGGAACACTATTACTATTGAGGAAGAATTTGAATCGCAGCACCCGGATCTAGATGTCAAAATACTCGACCTAGAGAGTAATGCCCTTTTCCAAAGGATCATTCCGGAAACTCAGAGTGGTGACCCTAGCAATGTAATCATGGTTCACCAGTACTGGGTAAGGAGTTTTGTGGACAACGGAATCTTTGAGGATCTCTCCCAATACGAAGGCCGCTTCATGGAAGAAGAGATCCCGCTCGTCAAAAACGATGATGGTACTCCGATCGGTATCGCATGGCCTTCTTCCAGGTGGGATTGGATCGTATGCGTTCCTAAAGGCGCCGCCTACGTAGAGATAGCTGTCGATCTGCTGATTGCGGTTGGAAAGAAGGGTGGAACTCCACCCCCAGGGTTCGCCAAGGACGAATTGATCGTACTTATCAACATGGAGCAGTGCCCCGACTTCCCAACCAGTACTGCTGAACTTCACCGGTTCTTCTCCTACTACCACCTGGAGTTAATCGACGAGGTCCGCTTTCCTGATGAGTTTATGCTTCCCGGCCTAGGAGGCCCGGATGGACCACCTCGTCTATTCCACGTGCGAATAACCGATGAAACTTACGAATGGAAGAAAGCACAGGAACTTCGCTCTATCGGTTCGGGGATCTACGTCGATCTCAATCATTTCTACGAGCTATCCGGGACTCCGGACGAGTGGACTCGACTTGGGAAGCGGCAGTGGAACTTCCACAATTCCGGGCAGGGGCTTCAGGTGGCGGACGTAGATATCGATGGACCAGAGATGTGGGATCTCCGCGTGGACGGCAGCGCGGTCATTATCGCTCTCATTGACACCGGCTACGACAATGGGGGTGTACCAGCAGGCTTCTGGGGCAGGTTAGATATCGGGAATGCGCCCTCGGCCGCTGTTGCGGCTCCACCACACAACCTGTGGGTTGATCCCAGAGAAGATGCCAACCGCAATGGCTGGTTTGACCCAGCTGCTGACAACGACAACAAAGATAACGATAACGATAAGCTGTTTGACGATGTGATCGGTTGGGACTACGGCGATGGGGACAACAACCCTCACGACATCATAGGTCACGGCACAGCAGTCGGTAGCATTATCGCTGCCCTCGCAAACGCTGACGGAAAGGCCAACGACAGTGATATCGCAGGCACCTGCTGGAAGGCCCGACTGATGATCCTGAAAGTGACTTCCGACGAAGATGGGAAGAAGGCGAAGCCGAGCCGCTGGGCAATCCTCCAATCCTACGCTTATGCCATCGTCCACGGCGCCCAGATCCTTAACTGCAGTTTTGGAGCGCCGTTCAGCCTCGTGGAGTACCTAGTGCTAGGTGGAATTGACTTAACATACGAAGATCGCTTAGTTATCGCTGCTGCAGGGAACGGCATCAAGGTTCCCAATGTTGGAAAACTAGGTGTAAGCAACAACGGCCCGAATGCCGTCTATCCCGCTAGCTACAATCTCCCTGACCTGATCATTTCCGTGGGTGCGCTTAACTGGAATGGGAACAAGGCAGTGCTTTCCAACTTTGGCACTGCAGGGGGATGGTGGTTCGGTAGACGTGGCGTCGACATCCTCGCGCCGGGGGTAGAGATACCCGCACACAAGCTGACCAAAGATGGTGGAGGGGTAGTTCCACAGACGGGGACATCTCTTGCAGCTCCCCAAGTATCGGGCGTTGCCGCTTTGATGTGGTCACAGAATCCCGGCTTGACGGGGCCCCAGGTGAAGGCCGCGATCCTTCGCAATGCAAATCTAGTGGACGCTGCTGAGGATCCGCCAGGTGCTACTCCGGGTCCGTTCACTATCTGTGGCGCAGACCTTGACTTTAGCTGCGTACTAAATGGCTTCAAGGCGCTAGCAAGCCAGATTCCAGCAAAGCAGCTAATCCTGACATTGTGGCCAAAGGTGCTTTCTCTCCCCGGGGGCTGGTATGTTGGAAGCCTAAACGAGGTTCTGATCAAAGCGCTGACACAAGCCAAGAAGGAAGGGCTCCTGGAGGCGAAGGTGGCCGATCTGGCAATAATTGACGTAAAGGAAATGCTTAACATACGGATACGCGAAGGAGGGCTGACAGAGGACGCACTCCCGAATCTGAAAAAGGCAGTGGACGCGCTGGAAACCATTATTAAGCGAGGTGGATGCTGCCTCACGCCGGAAAAAGCCACACGCTCGAAATAAAGTTCCAGGCGGATCCATCACCTGCCCTATGATGAAGTGCGTGTCCCGGATTTGGGAGGAGATGAATTAGTTTGCATTGAACTTCGGGGTCTACCATTGTGTTTGGCAGTGACACAGGACGGCTTGTAAGAGGTAGACCCCTACTTGGAAAAGCCCGAGTAGTTTGGGAGTTGCGTGGTAGAGCACACATACTCAAGTAGGGGTAGCAGGGGCCGTCACCGCACGGAGCGATGACGGTACGATGGGGCTTAAGGAGTCACGAAAAAGCCAAGAAACAAGATTCCACGCTCGCGCAACAGGCTACAATCTGAATGACGATGAGGACTGCTCGCTCAGTTACAGCTTAGAGAGGAAGAGAAGTCAGGGATCACGATCTGAGCATAGTGTTTAGGAATCACTCAATCAGGAGGTTGAATCCCATGAAAGGCTACAGGACCCAGCTTTTTCTCAGCGTGTTCATTCTGCTCGCACTACTCACTGCGGTATGCGCCACATCGGTGAGCGGAGAGGCAGCGAGCATACCTGACCCATCAGTGCTGGATAAGGTAGTTGACGCGCAACCGTATCTGTGGTTTCTCCGAGAAGAAATAAACGAGTTTATTACCTGCGAATCCGGTAGTCAACGCTATATAGGCAAGGACGAAGATGAACTCCCCGGCCGAGTGGATGTCTATTATCATGTTGTGGAATACAAGGACAGAATCTATGTACTCTACGTGTATCACTGGCAATATAGCATGTTTTGTTCTGTGTTTGTTCCTGGTTTAGGCAGAATCGAGGTCGGTAACCACTGCTGGGACTACGAACCGGTGATTGTCGTCCTGGATAAGGATTGGACTTCATTGTATGCCATATACGATGCGGGGCACTACGATACTGAGAAGGTTATGGCAGCACGCTCTGATACCATCGACCTCCAAGTAGTTAAGGGAACGCATTGCTATGCTCACGTTGATATGCCGCATTCCAATTGCCACACGTTTCCTAAGAACCGCTTCATTCCGCTCACTATAGATAAGATCTTCGATTGGCAGAAACAATTACAGTCGCTGCCTCCGTATGGGCCGCACGATCTGAGCCTACTTGACGCATACTTGTTTCCGTGGGCTGTGGGGCCTGACAGTGGGCAGATTGATGCCTTCTCGCACGAGATAAGCGCCTATACTTGGAATGACCTCTACGCGGTCGGAGGAGCCCGACGACTTGTACGCCAGGTATACCCATACGCCCAGTGCGTGCTGGACGAGATTAACTCAATAGAAGTTCACGCGTTGAAGGATGCTTTCAATACGGTATTAGAGAACGTAGGACTCGTTAGTGGCGCAGAGGAGGCTGTTAATACACACGGTGTGGGGCCGGCCCATGTGTTAACGATAACTATGCGCGCGATTGCCTTTCTCTCCAACCGCGACGGCAGAGTTGAGATCCATGTCATGAACACCGATGGCTCCGGCCAGACGTGCCTAACTCATGACCCGGAATGGACCAGCTACTATGACCCGGCCTGGTCGCCGGATGGCTCGCGTCTCGCTTTTGCATTGTCTCACGGCGACGGGTATTACGACATCTGTACCATGAACACAGACGGCTCAGGTCAAATACGCTTGACCAACAATCTTGGCGATGACCTTGATCCTGTCTGGTCACCGGATGGAACGCGCCTTGCCTTTCACTCCGATCTCGGTGGCAGTCACGAGATTTACGTCATGAACGCCGACGGCTCCGGACAGACATGTCTAACCTGCAATTCAGCTTGGAACTGGGATCCTGTCTGGTCGCCTGACGGAAAGCGCATCGCGTTCATGTCTGCTCGCGACGGTAACTACCAGATTTACGTCATGAACAGCGACGGCTCCGGCCAAACGCGCCTGACTGACAACACGACCGATGACGATTACCCTGCTTGGTCGCCGGACGGCAACCGAATTGCGTTCGTATCCAACCGCGATGGCAATTATGAAATCTACGTCATGAACAGCGACGGCTCCGAACAGACAAACCTAAGCAGAAGCCCGGCGCGTGAGAGCCACCCTGCTTGGTCGCCGGACGGCAACCGAATTGCGTTCGTATCCAACCGCGATGGTAACGATGAGATCTACGTCATGAACAGCGACGGCTCCAGACAGACAAACCTAAGCAACAACCCGGCCACGGATTACCACCCTGCCTGGTCCCCGCAGTGAGCGGCAGGTCTCAGTTTGCGGTGTTTCACGGAGCTGAGAACTCGTCACGAAGACAGCATGAAGAGGATCATTTCGTTTTCATGTCACGGATGAAATGGAACGCTAGGATGGACCCGTAGAGCTAGTTATAGACGCTTAATGAAGGCATATGCTACGATGACCTCAGGCGGCCGTTCTGCGAAGAGCCAAGTTGTCTCGCAACTTGCCGTCTTCTCGTGGAGTTGTTGACGCCTCACTATGAAGGAAACGAAAGGAGGCTTTGGAGCCACGCAAAGGAGGTGATATCCATGTTTAGAACTAGATGCCTGTTAATCAGTTTTTTTATGCTGCTTATTCTCTTTCTCGCACCAGGAATCGGGTTTGGAGGAGCGGGCTCTCCTCCCGAGATCACTTACGTTGACTTCCCCAAGGAGATCGACGCGGACGGGACTCCTGTGCGGGGGACAGTCGGTTTCAGGGACTCTAATGGCGATCTCTTCAAGGCGATCTTCGCCGTTGCAACCGCTGATGATCTCCAGTCTTTTGAGGTAGACCTCTCTGAATTTCGGGATCAAAGCGAGGGCGAATTCCGCTTTGAGATCAGCACGATGACGCCGCAGAAAGTGACGTTGAATCTAACACTTCTGGACCAGGAGGGCAATGCCAGCTCCTCTGTCTTCTTCACCTTCGAGGCTATCCAAGCCTGTCAATCTTGGTCCAGGACCTTCGGTGGGAGCGAGAATGATTGGGGCTACTCCGTCCAGCAGACGAGCGATGGCGGCTACATCCTCCTCGGAACGACATGGTCGTACGGCGCGGGGGATTATGATTTCTGGCTGATCAAGACCGATGCCCAGGGGAACATGCAGTGGGACCGGACCTTCGGCGGGAGCGACTGGGATGGGGGCATCTCCGTCCAGCAGACGAGCGATGGCGGCTACATCCTCCTCGGGGGCACATATTCATACGGTGCAGGGGAATGGGATGTCTGGCTGATCAAGACCGATGCAAATGGGAACAAACAATGGGACAGAAACTTCGGCGGTATCGAGTATAAATAGGAATATAAAATAGAAATGAAAAAATATATATAA
>JAUWNS010000092.1 GCA_030612485.1 Candidatus Bipolaricaulota bacterium | reverse complement strand
TTGCTTCACCTCAGGGATTGGGGTATTGTGATAGGAAGATTATCTCGAAAGCGACGGCAATGAGCAACTAGTCCTCGGTCGCCTTCACGCCTACGATAAAGAAAAAAGAGGGGGAATGACGATGCACGGTGGCTACGGCAGATACCTGGACGTCGATCTGACTGCGGGAAAGATCACCGACTACGAGATCCCGGAAAGGTGGCGAGCACTTTACTTGGGAGGACGCGGGATCGCAGGGCGGATCTTGCTTGAAGAGCTGACCGGAAGGGAAGACCCGCTTGCAGCGGAGAACATCCTCGTCTTCGCCACCGGGCCATTCCAAGGGACAGGCCTCATGGGTGCCGGTCGGCACCTGGTGATGGGCCTCTCCCCGAAGACTGGCTCTGTCGCCGACTCGTACGTGGGCGGATTCTTCAGCCACGAGCTGGGTAGGAGCGGTTACGATGGGATCATCCTGCGTGGCTCCTCGACAGAGCCAGTATATCTGACGCTCCTGAATGCCAGAGGAGAGATTCATCCCGCCAAAGACCTGTGGGGAAAGGGGACCGGGGAGACGACGAGCATCCTTGTCGAACGTTACCCACATTCCCGTGTCGCCACGATCGGGATCGCCGGGGAGAACAAGGTGCAGATGGCGTGCATCATCCACGACCGCTCCCGTTCCGCTGGTCGTCCTGGCCTCGGCGCGGTGATGGGAGCAAAGGGGCTCAAGGCGATCGTCGTTCATGGGGATAGGGAGAAGCCCCTCTACGATCGCGAGTGGTTCAATAAGGAACGGGCCGCGTATGTAAGTTCCGTCTACGACGAAGGGATGAAGCGCTTCGGCGAGTACGGGACCGCGGGCGGTGTAACGTGGCTCTCAGAGATGGGAATCCTCCCCACGAAGAACTTCCAAGAAGGAACCTTCGATCAGGCGGAGGCGATCGGCGGAGAGCGGCTGCACGACACGATCCTCGTCGATCGGGAGAGCTGCGCCGGTTGTCCGATCCGTTGCAAGCGCGCGGTGAAGACATCCTTTGCCGGGCGCGAAGTCACGCCAGAGTTCGGCGGGCCGGAGTACGAGACGATCGGGGCCTTCGGTTCGCTCTGCTTAAACGACGATCTTAACGCGATCGCCCTGGCGAACCAACTGTGCAACGACTACGGGATCGATACCATCTCTGCTGGCGTGGCCGCTGCGTTCCTGATGGAGGCATCGGAGAAGGGGCTGATCGATGAGAAGATAGGCTGGGGCGACGGGGAGGCGATCATCAGGTTGATCGACCAGATCGCACATCGTGAGGGGATCGGAGACAAGATCGCCGATGGTCTGGAGCTCTACGCGCGTGAGCTTGGTGCCGACTTCGCAATGACAATCAAAGGAGTGGAGCTTCCGATGCACGAACCGCGCGGGAAACAGGGTATGGGGATCTCCTACGCAACAAGCCCCCGTGGCGCTACGCACATGGAAGGGGTGCACGATACGATGCTCTCGATCGATGCTCCCACCCCGGAGCTTGGTGTCGATCACGCCTACGATCGGTTCACCCTTGCCGACAAACCGAAGATCGCCAAGATCTACGAGGACCTGCGCTCATTTGAGAACTCCCTCATCCTCTGTGTGTTCACGGTGCGAGAGACCGGGGAGAAGTACACCTTGCCGCAGGTTCGTTCCCTTCTCGAGGCAGCGACGGGAATCGCCCTCTCTCCGCAGGAGATGCTCAAAGTGGGAGAGCGTAACTACGCGCTCTTGCGGATGCACGCGGCCCGTGCTGGGTACACCATGGAGGACGACGGGCTCCCTGCGCGGTTCTCCCAGCCCCTCCTACGTGGGGCGAGCGCCGATCATCCGATCGACCCGGAAGCGATGCGAACGGCGATTGCAGCGGTCTACGAGGTGCGGGGATACGATCGCTTCGGACCAACTGACGAGACGCTCCGCAAGCTCGGGATGGATGACTGCATCGGAAAGATCGTGAGGTGATCGAGGATGGTTACGGTCGTTGCGTTCATCGGTCACCATGAAAGCGGGAAGACGACGCTCCTTACACGATTGATCCCCATGCTGGTCGAACGAGGCTATCGTGTGGGGACGGTTAAGCACGCTCCGCATGAGGAGGAACTTGACCACCCTGACAAGGACAGCTCTCGCCACCGTGCAGCCGGGGCCGACCAGACCCTTGTCGTCGGGGAGACGGGTTACGCCCTCTTCTGGGAGGATGTGACCGACGAGCCGATCGAACAGGTGATTGAACGGCTCTTCCCAGAATACGACATCGTTCTTGCCGAGGGATTTAAGCACGGATCATTCCCCAAGATAGAGGTTTACCGCCGCCTGGATACGCGGGTAGAGCCGCTCGCCGGCGAGATCGACGTAGTTGCGGTGATCACCGTGGAACACGTTGCTCTTCCCGACGGAGTGAAGATCCTCTCCCCCCGCCACCTAGAGAAGATCGCCGATTTTCTCGAAGAGAATTTCCTGTAGCGGCGCAGCGAATGTAGAGTCCTTTCTATACCCTCAAGAGGGCATTCATACACACCTATTCGAGGTTTTGGTTGCTTCCCCATTGCGCCAGGTGCGGCTGGTGCTTGGGCAGCACCAACTTCCTTTCACTAAGGAAGTTGGCGCAACCCTTGTCCATTTCCTGTCAAGGCTTTTCTCGCCATTTCTCTTGACAAACTTTTGTCGAATATCATAATAGAGCTCGTTGGCTGGTGAACGCTCGCCAGGAAGAGTGGAGATTTTGTGTAGAATAAGTAGTTGGCTTCATTGAGATTGACCTGATCGGCGTGGCGGGGTATTCTCCTGCTCGGAGGTGAGCGCATGAACCTGAAGGTAATTCTTGAACCAAGTGATGAGGGGGGCTTTACGGCCATCGTGCCTTCCTTGCCTGGCTGCATCAGTGAAGGTAATACACGCGACGAAGCGCTGTCGAACGTTCGTGAGGCGATTGAGTTGTATCTCGAGTCTGTCGAGGACGACACGGCCGGAATGGAGAATGCAGAGCAACTTGAAGTCGCCGTATGAGCAAGGTTCCCAGCCTGCCCTATGACCGCATCATTCGTGCCCTGCAACGGGACGGATGGGTGGTGGTTCGCCAGAAGGGCAGCCACATCCGCCTCCAGAAGCACACCTCATCCGAGACACTCAAGCTCACCATCCCAGCCCATCGCCCGATCAAGCGTTCCACGCTCTCACACATCTTGAAGCAAGCGAGACTCAGTGTGGACGACTTCTTGACGCTGACATAGGGAAGCCAACATCCGCATCAACGGTACTCTGAAAGGCTCGTAGATTCGCCTTCCAGAGCCCGTCATGCGGGGCGTTACGCAATCTTTCTCCCCACTTTCTTAGCGGTCTCGACCGCCCGGTCCTCTTGCTCTTTCGGCTTCTCATCCATCTGTAGACCTCTTTCGTCTTGGGTTGCCGAGACTGTCTCCTACGCTGCCTGCTGGATCTGCCACGGCTTGATGCCGACTCGTTCGCCGACAGCCCGCCAGGAACAGGTCTAGCGCCTGCTCGAACGCGTAGCCGCTATACTCCTCCGCAGAGAGCAGAAACTCCCGCACCCATCGTACCAGGTGTGGTTGGTGCTTAGGGGGCGCTAAGTCCCGATCTCGCAGGAACTTCGCATAGCCTTCCAGTACAGTTTTCAGTTTCTGTCCAACCTCGCTCATATTTGAACGTCAGATTATGTACAATCTCCATAACTGCCGTAATCGTCATGTTATGTTAACCTGTGACCAGAGTCCTGTCCAAGCATTCTTGGGTTTTCCGTTGACACCCACGGGTCTGATGACTACAATGAGAAAATGGCGTGGGAGCTTTCTTGCTGGCAAACGGAGATTTTGGGTAGAATAAGAAGTTATGCACTGGAGAGAAAGTTATGGACTTAAATATAAACTCGGCTTGGAGTGCTACTAGTGCAGTACTTAAAAACAATTTTTCATTTTATGACATCAAAGAAATTGTTGGCTTAGCTGGGTTTGACTCAACTCAAATAGCACATTTAGTACAGCGCTCAGGGAGCAGTGTAAGTAAAGGACAGTTGATAACAGCCATAGATAAAGGATTGTCCGAGTTTACTCAGCAGAATAAACGCCATTTGTTAAATATAGTAGTTGAAGAAATACTGGAAAGGAATACCAGTGTTGAAGATCAACTAGAAAAATATCTATCGCGTCTAGGATGGCAGTTAATAGATAGGTCTGTAATTCCAATTGAAATTCTTGATAAAGATGATCTCGTAGAGCTGGATTCGTCTGCAAGGGAAGATCTAATAAAATCTGCTAAGCGCTTTAGAGATGGTGATCTAAGTGGTTCTCTCTCAGCTGCTTGTGGTGCAGTTGATAGTGTTACGAACAAGATATATAAGAATAAGGGGTTGGGCGATCCTGCCAAAGTATCCTTTCAAGGACGTTGCAAGGTAACCCTTAATGAGATAGGCGTATTTTCGGCAATCGGTAGTGAGCTAAAAAATATCAGATGGAAAGATTCTGGTGTTGTTCCTTTCAGTAAGAATTTTGAGGGGGCGTTAAACCAGGCAGCATATGTAATGCAAACGCTTAGAGCAAATATGTCTGATGTTCATGGCTCAAAGCCAGTGTTGAAGCCATTGGTCTTTGATAGTATCAAGTGGGCACAAATTATAGTCAGATTGCTGAGTGGTCAATATGGTGCATAACAATCGCGTCAACTCGGGCTGCCAAAAGCTGCGCCGCTTCGCTATGCAGCTTTTGGCAGCCGGTTACGCGGAGCGTTAGAACAAAAAGGGATTGAGCAATGAGTATGAGCATCCAACAAATTTTTGGACATATTGGCGAGGAAGTCTGTGAGTCTTATTTTGCAGAAAATATGGACTACTATACTCGTGCGGACGAGTATAATTTCTTGGGCAGCTCTTTTTTAAAAGAGCAAGTAAACCCAAAATTTGATATAAGTAATTTAGAAGACATTGCAGCTCGTTGTCGTGATTCGGGCTATTGTGGATTTTCTCCATCTGAAATGCCCTGCAAAAAGAGCTGCTTTTTCGAGAAAAATTATAATGCTACAAGTCTATTAAATTTTAGAGATACGGGAGATGACAAGTATCGCTGGTATTGTGCTATCAGAAACACCAAAGTTGAACTTGATAAATACGATGGGAGTAATTTTTCTGGAGTAGACAAGTTTGTTAGAGACTATATGGTTTGTCATTTCTTTATTCAAAATTACTACTATAGAGAAGCAGAAAACAATCCATATAACTCTATGAGTGAAGCTAAGCGAAAAGAGTTTCATAAATACTGGAGGGGGTACCCAGGTCGGCTTGACTACTTTGCGTGTTCTGGAACTAACCTTTACTGTATTGATTCTAAAGTAAATAGGTCTCGTTTAAGTTTGTGGCAACAGATACGTATGGCTTGGATGCATGGCCAAGGGTATAGGTCGCAAATTTATAATGTAAAGTTTAAGCGCTCAGACAAAGACGAGCTAAAAGAAGTGTATATGAATGAAGGCGTTGGCTCTGCTATAGATATGCTTAATCCGTTAATTCAAATAGTAGATTACGATCCTTCGAAATATCCGGAAGCAGAGAAAATGATTTCTGACAGAGAGAATATATTTAGTACTGCAAGGGAAAGGTTTGTTTGGTTCTGATGATGTTCTAACAAGCAAGTGCAGCGGATCAATTTACGCTGCGCTGCAATTGAACGCACCCATCGTTAGATATCAAACCCTATGCCGACGAAAGAGGCATCTGGCAAGCGCGGATAACCAAGGGTTATCGGTTCTACTTCACCGTCAAGGGCGATCATGCTACCCTGCATGAAGTCAAAGCTCATGACTAGGGGTAATCCTCGAAACAGAGGTCACATCTTTCAATTCACTAGCTTTGTGCCGTCTCATACCCCTGAAACCGCGGCTTGAGGAACGTTAACACGCATGCACGTAGAAGCTTTGACACCGTGCAAGCTGCCGTTGGAACGTTTACACATTGAGATTGGATGGCAGGGTAGAGCGCTATATAGTCTTTGGGGAGGTGGATTATGTCCAAGATCGCTGATCGCATCGAGGTTGATCCAACTGTCCTAGGAGGGAAGCCCACAATTCGCGAGCTGCGGATAAGCGTAGAGCAGGTCCTCAAAGCCTTGGCCGCCGGAATCCCCCAAGAGGAGCTACTCAAGGAGTATCCCGAACTTGAGCCCGAGGACATCCGCGCGACACTGGCCTATGCGACCGGATTGATCGCCGCAAGAAGATCGGATCTTGATTCTTGACTTTTCTTCCTCTGGCGAGTCCGCATTGCGCGATTTAGAAGCTAAAATTTAATCACTCAATCATTCAATCACTCAATCATTCACTCGCTCAATCTCTCACTTCGCTAAGGCGCTCTCTCAGCGATCGTTGCGCCCCTTCCTGCTCTGTGGTACCCTCTTTCATCATGCAAACGGGTGTTCTGCCTGACCAACAAGAACGAAGTGCGGTCTCTTCCCTCTTTCTCGTTCCTCATGGTGTGGACCGGGAGGCGGAGGGACGGCGGCTGGCGGCTCCTCTCCTCGCTCCTGATCAGCAGGGGCAAGGGCTCGTTCTGCGCGGTGTTCACCCGGACCTGATAGAGCTTTCTCCCCCAACAGGGAAGCAGAAGATCGGGATCGCGCAGGTGCGGGAGGTGATTCGTGATGGGCAGTTTGCGCCTACACAGGCTTCCCACAAGGTATGTCTCCTCCCCGCAGCCGAGGCGTTGACCCCGGAGGCGGCGAACGCCCTCCTCAAGGTGCTGGAGGAGCCGCCGCGGGGGCTTGTCTTCCTCTTCCTGGCCGAGCATTCGAGCGATATCCTCCCGACGCTCCTCTCGCGCAGCCGCATCGTGCGCTTAACACCGCCTTCTCAGGAGGATACCCTTGTGAAACTTACGGCAGCGGGGTACGGCGAGAAGGAGGGGCGTTACCTGCTGGCGCTCACTCATAACGAGGAGGAGCTTCGAGATTTTCTCGTGTCGCACGCGAACCTCGTAGCGTTGTGCACACAGGCGGAGGAGAAGGCCCGTGCGGCGAGTCCTGAGGAGTGGATCGCAGCGGTGACGGGCTCCGATCCGATAATCCGCCATGCCGGTATCCTCGTTGCGGTCGGTCGCTTCCTCGATGGCGATGTAGAGCTTGCCGTCGCTGGGGCGCGGCTCCTCGCGCGGGTTGAGCGAGCGAAAGGGGCCCTCTTCCTGGAAGATCTCCTTAACGTGGCCTTTGCCATGGTGCGCTGGAAAGCGATTTCCCCACCGTATGAGGATCGATTGCTCGCTTCCCTATGCGAGCGAGTGCGACCAAAGGGAGTCCTTGCGTTCTGTCGAAGGGTGGAGGAGCGGTATCAGGCCCTTGAGCGCTACGCGCCGCCTGAGAGTGTCTTCCTCTCACTCTTTCTTAATATAGGGAGGTTAGCTCGTGCCTGAAGAGACGGTCTTTCTTGTGCGCGTACTAAACCTGGAGCGCGATAGTGGTTACTTCCACGTGTCTTCGGGGAGGTTTGCTCCTGGGGACCGGTGTGTGGTCGATCACAACGGGCTGCGCTTGGGCGTGGTGCAGAGTGCCCTTTCCGCGGGAGAAGGGATCGGGGAACAACTCGAGCGGATGGTGCGCTCGGCCCTCCCCTCGGATCTCGATGCGTACGCCCACAATCAGGCGGAGGCAGAGCGAGTTCTCTCCTCCACGCGCGAGCTGGTCACCCACTACGACCTCCCAATGCACCTTGTTGCCGCGGAGTACACCCTGGATCGTTCCCAGTTGCGTATCTACTTCACGGCCCCGCGCCGGATCGACTTCCGCTCACTGTTGAGGGATCTGGCAGGGCGTTTTGGAACCCGCATCGAGCTTCGGCAGATGGGGGCACGCGACGAGGCGCGCATCAAGGGGGGAATCGGGCGCTGTGGGCAGGTCCTCTGTTGCCATCGATTCCTACACGAGCCGAGCCCGGTCCCGATGGAGCTGGCCTACGACCAGGAGCTGTTCGTTCCCCCAGAGAGGATCACGGGGATCTGCGGGCGGCTGATGTGCTGCCTTGCCTTCGAACACGAAGCCTATAAGCGCGAGCTCTCCAAGATGCCAAAGCTGGGGGCGTGGGTCGCCTACCGTGATAAGCGCGGCAAGGTGATCTCGCACAACATCTTCCGTCACACGGTCACCCTTCTCCTCGGAGACAAGGAGCGGATAGAAGTCGATGCCGCTAGTGTGAAACCGTCCCCCGGGGGGAAGAAGCCGTCCTGATCCTTGCCCCGGCTTTTTGGAGCCAGAGGAGATCGTCTGGTGCGAGGCACGCCTCGATCTCGATCCCATCGTTAGTGTATCCGCTGATTGTAACCCCTTGGAGCCGGGAGAGTCGGTGCAATCCATAGGGAACGATCAGAGACGCTCTCACCTTCCCCTCGTTGAGGAAGGCGCGGATCCGCTCTTTCAGGGAATCGAGGTGAAACCCATTTTTGGCTGAGATGCGGACCCCTTCGTTGAAGGAGGGAATCCCTTCGGTTGACCCGAGGAGGTCGATCTTGTTCAACACGTTGAGGATCGGTGGGCGGGGTTCGTCGTTGGAGAAGACCTCTTTATTGAGGGTCGCAAGGACGCTGTGGTAGTCCTCTTCATAGGAATGACTGGATACATCGATGACATGGAGGATAAGGTCGGCATCGCGTACCGCCTCCAGGGTGGAGGCGAAGGCAGGGATCAGGTGATGGGGAAGATCGCGGATGAACCCGACCGTGTCGGTGAATAGGGCCTGCTTATCAGTAGCGAGCTCTCCGCGGCGCACGGTCGTTGACAGGGTGGCGAAAAGCTTGTCTTCGACCAGGAGATCTGTGTTGCACAGCCGGTTCAGCAGGGTCGATTTTCCACTATTGGTGTAACCGATGAGGACGACTTGCGGTAGTGGCCCTGCCGTGCGTCTCTTCCGGCGCAGATCGCGTTCGGAGCGGGCCTTGGTGAGGCGGCGCTCCA
>JAUWNS010000195.1 GCA_030612485.1 Candidatus Bipolaricaulota bacterium | reverse complement strand
CGTGGAATTGAATGATTGAGTGATCGGAGGATTGAGTGATTGGAAGAGCGGGAGATTGAATCATTGAGAGATTGGATGGCTGGGCGACCGTGCTTACTTACTGCTCTTTCACCGCCGTCCACTACGCTGTCGTTCATCTTCTCAATCGCTCAATGAGTCAATCGCTCAATGATTCAATGTAAAACCGAGGTTGCCGGTCGGCAATGAGATCGTTGTACTGGTTGAGCGTCTTATCGCGTGCCTTTGCAGGGTCGATCTCGATGATCTTCGTCTCCTCTTGATCCGGCGAGAGGCGGGCGAGGATCTCCCCACGCGGCGATATGATCTGACTCTCACCGGTGAAATGCAGGGCCTGCGCCGCGCGGGCTTCGATTCCAACCCGGTTGGCAGTAGCGGTGAAGAGACCGTTCTCCAGGGCGCGCACCCGCATCGTCAGCTGGGCGTAGATCGGCATCACCAGGTTGGCCGGATGGGCGATGATCTCCGCCCCACGCAGGGCAAGTGTCCTCGCCGCCTCGGGGAAGAGATGGTCGAAGCAGACCATCAAACCCACCTTGGCAATGCCAATATCGATCACGGGGAAAGGTTTGTCACCCGGGGTGAACCAGCGCTTCTCCTCGAAGAAGAGGTGGA
Organism: Candidatus Bipolaricaulota bacterium; assembly: GCA_030612485.1. The sequence goes on along the minus strand of JAUWNS010000195.1, from coordinate 3,616 downwards.
TCTTACGGTAACGCTTAAAAAAACCGGAGGGCCCCACGAGGACCGCGGTGTTATAGAGGGACTCACCAGCGATCTCCGGGATTCCGGCAACGATATGACAGCGTCTCGCCTGTGCTATATCGATCAACGCCTGCGTCGTATTACCGTTGGGAATCGGTTCGGCGAGCTGTTCGACCTCATCACGCGAAACGAACTGATACCCGGTCGCGAAGAGCTCCGGGAGCACCCACAGGTCGGCCCTCCCCTCTTCCATGAGTTCCTCCACGCGGTGGAGGTTCCCCTCCACCTTGCCAAAGATTGGATTTGACTGGACGATTCCGATGCGCATGATGCTAATAATAGTTCGTAAGACCGAAAAGAGCGAGGTGGGCTGTCGATGATTCGAGGTTGGGCAAAGCAAGCCTTCATCCTGGTGAACCTTGTCGGGTACTGGGGAATCCTCCCTTGGCTCCTGACTCTCGCCGCCGGACGAGTGGACCGAGCACTCGGCCTTCCGCAGATCCTGGCTACCGTGGCAATCGGCTTCGGAGCGTTCTTTCTCGTAACCGGACTTCTCTCCTCCCTCTGGACGGCAGCAACGCTCTACATGCGAGGCGGTGGACTGCCGATTGCCCTTCTTCCTCCTCACCGGCTCGTGCGCGAAGGGCCCTACGCTTTATCTCGCCACCCGCTCTACCTTGCGTTCACCATATACCTTGTGGGATGGGGTGCGCTCGCCTGTTCAACCGGTTTCTTCGCGGTCGTTCTTCCTGGGTTCACCCTCCTGTGGATAGCCTACTCCTTGGGACACGAGGAGCCGGTCCTTCTCCGCCGCTTCGGCAAGGAATACCGCGCTTACAAAGAAGAAACGCCCTTCTTCCTCCGCCTGCAACGAGGATACCCAGGCCCGGGCGTGCTCTTCACGCTCGCCTACTCCTTCGGTAAGATCATTCTTAGGGTATTCTTCCCGATCACGGTCGTGGGACGCGAGCATATACCGAAGGCCGGTCCTGCATTGATCGTGGCGAACCACGCCTGCTATCTCGATCCGATCTTCCTTGTCGCGGCAAGCAACCGCTACATCCGCTTCTTCACCACCGCGGAGATGATGCGTACTTCCCTTGGCCGGTGGCTGTTCACCCGCCTCGGTTCGATCTCGCTCCACCGCTACCGGAACGACCCCCAGGGAGTGCGCGAACTCCTGCGTGCCCTCAAGGAAAAGGAGATCATCGGGTTCTTCCCGGAAGGAGAGCGCTCCTGGGATGGAAACCCATTACCTGTTTCGGATCGAGTCAAGAAGTTATTAGCTAGGTTGGATGTCCCGATCGTCCCTGCTCAGATCGAGGGGAACTACGCCGTTTTCCCTCGCTGGGCGAAGATTCCGCTCCCCGGACGGATCGTGATCGGCTTCCATCCCCCAGAACAGCCACCGTTCTCAGAGGGAGACATCGAGTCTCTCTTGAAGAAAACCGCCGCATCAAGTGGAGGAAAGACCGCACTTCTCCGTTCTCCAGAGGGGATCGAGAAGCTATTGTGGGCTTGCCCGGATTGCCACACCATCGGCGGGATCTTCACTGAAGGGCCTGTTATTCGCTGCAAGGAGTGTCACGCAACATGGCGACTCGATAGGGAACTCATCCTTCATAGCGCGGATGGAAAGAGCATCCCCCTTGTGAAGCTCTCAGCATCACTTGACGAAGAGGAGATCTTCGCGGGAAGAGATAGCCTTATCTCCATTGGTAAGGTCGATCTTCTCAAAGGGAGGGATCAACTACGACTCATCGCCTCAGGGAAGCTCTCTTATCGAAGAGGGAACCTATCTATCGAAGGTCATCCGATTCCGCTCCACAACCTCCGCTCGCTTACGATCGAGGGGAAGAACCGGCTCGATATTGGATTTCGCGACGGAGAACGGATACGCCTTAGTTTCCGAAAGGACAGCCCGCTCAAGTGGCAGAGATTCCTCGCAGACAGACTGAAGCAAGAAACATAAGATCGAACATCAGAAGAAACACGGTAACCTGTCGCTGACCGCCTCTTCCTGAATCTGTTCCTTCCACGGCCCCAAACAGCGGCTATCCTTGTGATCGTAGCGTCCGAACAAGGCAACGTTTCCGGCTTTGCAACCACCGTTACAGATATCGGCGTAAGCACAATCCCTGCATTCTGCCGGCAGGGATTGAAACTCGATGAACCCTGGTACGCTGAATCGGTCTCGCACGATCTCCCAGATCGATCGCTCCTTGATGTTCCCAAGCGGGATGTCGGAGATAAATGGGCAAGGGGTCACCGTGCCGCCCACCTTTACCGTGAACACGAAGTAGCCTCCGGAGCAGGCCGAGCCGACCAACGTGCAGAAATTGCGCACGAAGCGAGCATGTGGCTTGTTCGCCTCACAGAGGACGAAGTGCTTCGCCGCTGCCCACGCCTCCTTCTCAGGAATGAGGGAATCACCTTTCACCTGCGGTATGTACTGGTAGAAGAGGGCGTGCACACCAAGTTCTTCCTTGGCAAATTTATAGATCTCCTTGACTTGGTGAACGTTCACCCGGTGGAGAGCGCTGAAGGTGTACACTTCAACGCCCGCTTCTTTGAGATGTGCGATTCCGGTTGTCGTTTGAGCCCAGGCGCCATCCACGCCGACAAACGCGTCATGCTCCTCCTCGTCACACGAGACCAGATTGACAATTGCCACGTCCAACCCCGCGTTGCGAAGCTCTTCGGATCGAGCGCGATCGGCGCCCAGGGCGTTTGTGTAGAGGACGACCTGCGGAACGTGTGCCTCCTCCTTCGCGTAGCGGATGATCTCGGCCAGATCATCCCGCAGGAAGGGCTCTCCGCCAAGGATCTCAAGGCGCGTTCCCACGTTTGCAATATCGTCGAGCAGTTTCTTGATATCGGAGATTGGCAGGAGATCCTCCCCCTTCTTTGCGTAGCACATCCGACAGGAAAGATCGCAGGCGTTGTTCACCTCGAGTTTGATCGACCAAAGGACCCCACCTACAAGCCGTTGCAGGGCTCGGCGGAAGGCGCGCGATCGGAACGAACCGATGGGGAGTCGATCGATCATCCCGAGGATAGGGTCCTGCCAGCGCAACGCAAGCCGCGTTTTTAACCGCGGTACACGATCGAGAGGCGTGCTCTTAAACCGGATAGGCGAGCTCAATCTTTCCTTTGTTTTCTGCACTTTCGATCGATCCTCCAAAATGTACATATAACGGGGTCAGACCTTCATTCTTAGGATTTCATCGTCTCATGAAAGCGTTTGGCGATCATGCTGATGCTGGAATATAACAGCCCTACGAAGTCCCCTACCTCTCTGAGTGTATAGTGATGAACTCGCACAGCCTGATAGATCCGCTCGTTGCGGGTTGCCTTGTCCGAAACATCCGCGAATAGCTCCTCCAGGCTCGGTCGTGTTGCGAAGCGTTCACGCTTGCGATAGTCCGGATCGAATGGTTTCTCCTTGAATAGGGGTCGCAGTTGATCTACGAATGAATCGGTTCCCAGGAACGCACCCGCCCGCAACTCCTCCCATACATCGATCCCTCGTCCTTGCCGCACGAACTTGCGGTACGCATAAATCGCAGGTTCCCGGTCTGAATCAAACTGCGAAAGGATCCAATCGATCGTAAGG
>JAUWNS010000018.1 GCA_030612485.1 Candidatus Bipolaricaulota bacterium | reverse complement strand
CTCTTCCCATACTTCTTCTGGAAGTGCGCCTCCGCCTCACGCGCCTGTCGCGGCATCCAATCCCGAATGATAGTGTTCATCGGATGATCGGCGCTTCCACAGTCGACTCCGATCCAGCGGATCTTCTTCTTGATGCACCACTGGGCAAACTCCCGATCTGGTCCGGGGTGCTTCACCATGTAGCGAATCTCATCGGCTGTTGGTTGATCCCACCCGTAGTGGTGATAACCGGTGTGGATGATCAGGATATCCCCTTCCTTCACCTCGACACGCTCCTCGATCATCTGCGAGGTATAGATATCGTAGTCTTCACACACATCGGAGAGGTCGACCACAACCCCATCGTGGACGAGGAAGTCGAGGTCGAGCGAGGCAATGTCCTTCCCCGGCGTGTAGAAGTGGATCTCGCCATCGAGGTGGGTCCCGACGTGGTTGGAGTGGGTGACGAGCTGCCCATTCGCCCCGTGTGGGGCAAGGCGCTTGAAGTACTTGATCTGGAGCGGTTCGTAGGTTGGCCATGGGGGGGTGGCGATCCCCAGGGGGATCGTGAGATCGATAAGTTTCATGGTTTCTCCTTTTCTTAAATCTCTGTATTTCTCAGAAAACTAAATCCATAAGAAAATCAGGAATAATAAAGCCTTTCTCGGTTCTAAGAGACTGTTTGTTACTCAAAGCCATATGATTCCTGCCCTCCTAATTTCCTTATAGGATTTTATCCTGTGAAGCTCTATGTGATATCTCTTCTGCGAGTGCTCGCGCCGCATCACGGAAACAGGCGATGGGGGGCGTCACCAGGCCGGCACCGACCATTCCGATCCCGGGTTCCTTGTGGGCGATCCCCGTGTTGATCGCCGGAACGATCCCTGTGTCGACAACCTTCAGCAGATCGATCCCGGTTGGGGTACCGCGAAAGCCAAGGGCGGGGATCTGGTACGCGTCGTTCTCGGCGAGGGTGATCTCGTACATCCTCTGTGTGAATTCGATCGCTTGCTGCGGGGTTCCCCCGACAAACTGGACGATCGCCGGCGCTGCGGCCATGGCGAAGCCACCGTACCCCGTGGTCTCGGTGATCGAGGAGTCGCCGATATCGGGTGCGGCGTCCTCCTGCGAGAAACCGGGGAGGTAGAGGCCATCGACGATCGGCGCGGGGGCGGTAAACCAGCGGTCGCCTGTGCCGGAGGCGCGGATCCCGAAGTCGGTCCCGTTTCGGCTCATCACCGTGACGAGGGAGCTTCCCGGTATATTCGCCGCTGCGTCGAGGGAGCACTTCCCAGCGGGCATGGTCAGGTTGAGGAAGAAGTGATCGTTCCCGTTCAGAAATTCGAGGATCTTACGCAGTTTCTCCCGCTTCACATCCAACTCCACAAGGAACGGCGCGATCTCGCGGATGAAGAGGGATGTACCGGCACGGTTGCGGTTGTGCCCCTCGTCCCCCATCTGCAGTGCCTGGGTGATCAGGCTCTTCATGTTGATCGGGCCGTGCGCAACGATCGCCCGAGCCAGGATGGGGGCGAGTTCCTCGCGCATCCAATCCAGCCGTTCGATCACCTCGCTTGAGTAGGCTCCGTAGCGCAGGACCTTCCCCAGCCCCTCGTTCAGCGTGCAGTACGCCCGGTTTCCAAAGGCCTCGTTCTCCAGGATCCAGACCGGCATCGACGCGGTGACGACCCCGGCCATCGGGCCGACCGCAGCGTGGTGGTGGCACGGAGAGAAGGTTATCTCCCCGGAGGATGCAAGTTTTTCGGCCTCATCGGGGGTCTTTGCTAATCGCTCGTATAGGAGCCCGCCGATCACCGCACCCCGCATCGGGCCGCACATGCGCTCCCAGGCGATCGGTGGCCCGGCGTGGAGGATCGTCTTCTTCTCCATCCCTGGGATGACCTCGTCGGCGATCCCGATACCTCTTACGACCGGTCGAGCGGCCAAGAGGCGAGAGACAGCTTCCTTGTTCGCCTGCGCGATCGATTCTGACCACCCTTCGCCACTCGGCGCACGTAGGCTATCGAGAATCGCGATCAGCTCAGGGTCACCCCCGGCCGGCGGCTTCCAATCGATCTCAACGCCCGGCGTTCCTGTGCTGTGCAACGTCTCGGCGAACGAATGAAGACCGATATTGACGACGCGCAGCTCATTTGCAAAGAGACGGCGGATCGGTTGCAGCCTCTTCGAGGTCATCGTGTACCACCTACTGCGCGCGATCGATCGATCGCAGCAAACGCCGCCTCAGCCGCTGCTGCGTTGTTACTCGAAATGATCAGGCCGGCAGCTTCCAAGGTCTTTCGTTGCCTATGCAAGCCTTGTGGGTCCTGATCGGTCCCCGTGATCGAGGCGATTACAAGGAGACCTCTGTTTCGTGATCGAGCAATCTCGATTGCGCGGGTTGCGGCGGCGGCCAGGCTCGATCCTGGATCGGGATGCGATCCGTAGCCGAGGACGAGATCGACGAGGATCACCGCTACGGTCGGATCTTCTGCCGCAGCGAGCACGCGCTCATCGCGCAGGCTGGGCTCGATCATCGGGTGTGGTCTGCCTAGTGTGAATGAGTCATCGCCGAGGTCCCACAAGATATGCCCATCTGCTTGCTCTTTGGGATCTATCTTTTGCGTGGGATCGGTGGCGACGTTCGAGCGAACGTATAGTCCTCTTCGAGCGAGGATCTTCCACGCTTCCTGGCAGAGCGTTCCGCCGCAGAAATACCCGCGGATGAACCGCTGCTCGGGTGCGTACTGCACGTCTGGGAGGGTTATGGCCTCCTTCAGAGGCAGATCGGTCATCCCAGCGCGCTCGCAGGCGAGCCTTGCGGCATCGGCGAGCGTCCTTGCAAAGACGACGTTCCCTATTGTCGGCTGAGGTTCTCCCCCAACAAAGTGGACGACAGCAGGTTTTCCCGCCGAGGAGACGGTTTCTACGATGGCGCACGCCACATTCGGCGATGGGGCTTTGGAGACGACGACGAGCACCTCGGTCTGTGCGTCATCCCCCAACGCCTCGATCCCGAGGCGGGTCATCACCCCGCCGACTCTCTTTGACAGGTCGTGTCCACCGGTTCCGATCGCCTGTGAGATCCCCCCACCGTAGCGATCGATGAGCGAACTGATCTCCTGAATTCCGGTTCCGGAGGCTCCGACGATCCCGATCAAGCCACGTCGCACGACATTAGCGAACCCGAGAGGAACTCCGTTGATGAGCGCTGTTCCACAGTCAGGGCCCATCATGAGGAGCCCACGCTCATACGCCTCCGTTTTCAGTGCGATCTCCTCCTCGATGGGTACGTTGTCCGAGAAGAGCATGACGTGAAATCCACGGCTGAGCGCACCGCGCGCTTCGCGGGCGGCATATGGACCGGGAACGGAGATTAAGACGAGGCTAGCCTCGTGGAGGTTTGAGTTGAGCAGAAGCTTCACTGCACCGGCCAGGGTGCGCGGGCGTTCCTTTGCGCTGCCTTGTGAGGCTTCGCTCTTCTTCCTGAGCATCTCCTCGACATGGGCCTGTGCGGCCGCAAGGGCTCCGCTCTCCTGCGCGTCGATCGCGATGACGAGGTCGTTCGGACCGGCCTTCTCCAGTTCGGGCGACGTGAAACCGACCCGTGCCAGGTCTTCCACGTTGCTCGGGGTGGCCAGGGAAACGACGGCGTCATTGATCCCGGAAAGGGCCTTCACCTCCCGCGTGATGATCATCAGGAAGACCGAATCGTAGTAGCGTTCCCGTGCGATGGTGACGGCTTTCATCGGGATTCCCTTCCTTCCTTCATTGCCAAGTAGATCCTCTCTGTAGTGAGAGGGAGTTCGGTAAAGTCGATCCCCAATGCATCGTAAAGGGCATTTCCCACGACGGAAGGGACCGAAATCATCGGGTGTTCGGCGATTCCACGTGCGCCGTACGGCCCGTCCGGCTGCGGGGTCTCGATGAAGATCTGCTCCGTCGCTAGTGGGATGTCCTTCATGGTCGGGATCTTGTGATCGGTGAACGAGGGGTTCAAGAGGCGCCCTTCCTCGCTGAAGATGAGTCCTTCAAAGAGTGTGGAACCGAGGCCCTGCAGGACCCCGCCCACAACCTGCCCCTTGCAGAGCTTGGGGTTGAGTACCTTCCCCGCGTCGATCGCAGTCACGATATTGAGGATCTCTATATCGCCGGTATCTTTGTCCACCTCGATCTCCACCCCGTGTGCCCCGTAGGTCCAGTAGAGGGCAGGGAGTCCTTGTCCGGTCTCGAGGTCGAGGTTCGTCAGTCCTTTCGCGATATAGCGACCGTGTCCGATCACCGGCCCACCGATCGAGTTCCCGTTCTCAAATGTGTACCCAAGGACCAGCTTCTCGTAGGGGATGGCACGCTCTTCTTCGCCAATGACAAAAGCTTTCCCATCGTGGCAGGTGATCTGCTTGGGTGAGGTTTTAAGCGCCGTTGCCGCCACCTGTTTGATCTGCCGTAAGCAGTCACGCGCCGCCTCGATCACGGCGTTTCCTCCCATGAACGTAAACCGGCTCGCCACCGTCTGCCAGTCGTAGGGGGAGAAGGCGGTGTCGCACTCCCACGTCATCTGAACCTTCTCGATCGGAAGCTTCAATTCCTCGGCCGCGATCTGGCGTAGGACCGTGTACGTTCCCTGGCCCATGTCGACACCGGAGATGAGGATGTCGGCCGAGGCGTCCTCGTTCAGCTTGATGATCGCCGAGCACGACGTGGAGGTCGGCATTGCCGGGGCCTTATGGAGGGAGGCAATCCCCTTGCCGCGCACCTTGTGCGGCCCTGATGGTGCGCTCTCCTTCCCCCAGCCGATCGCATCGGCAACCGCTTCCAAACACTTGTCGGGACGTCCGTGGCCGCTGGTGAACGTCTCACCGGTGATAGTCTTATCGCCTTCCTTGAGAAGATTCTTCATCCTAAACTTGTACGGATCCATCCCAAGCCGATGTGCGGTGATGTCGATCGCCCTCTCCACACCCCACATCACCTCGAGGTGCCCGAAACCGCGGTAGGCTGTTCCGAAGACCTTGTTAGTGTAGACAACATAAGAATCGATCCTACAGTTGGGAACTCTGTACGGACCTGCCCCGGAGTATGCGGCGGCGCGACCGATGTTCACTCCGTAGTCGGCGTAGGCACCGGCATCCCAGGTGTAAGTCGCCTTGAACGCCTTGATCTTTCCGTCAGAGGTGACGCCGATCGTGATCTCTGTGTGCAGACCCTGTCGTGAGGGGAGGGTGCCGAATTCCTCCTCTCGCGTAGCGACGAGTTTCACCGCTCGTCCGCCCGCCGCCTTGGAGAGGCAATAGGCGAGCGGTTCCAGGTGAATCCCTGCCTTTCCACCGAATCCGCCACCGATGTAGGGCACGTGGACGCGGACGTTGGCGTGCGGCAGGTCGAAGCTGTGGCAGAGTATGTTCCGCACCGTGTAAGGAGATTGGGCCGATGTGTGAACCTCGATGTGGTCATTGGGCAGCGCCTGGGCGATAACCGCGTGCGTTTCCATCGGGACGTGTGGGACCGGCGGGTTGTAGAAGCTCTCTTTCATGACGAGGTCGGATTCCTCCAAACCTCGATCGACGTCGCCCACCCTGATCTTCTGATGGTGGGCGATGTTGGAATGAGGCTTGGGTGCGAAGACTCCCTTCATGTAGTGGTAGGTATGGAGGTCCTCGTGCACGAGCAACGCCGCAGGGGTCATCGCTACCCGAGGATCGAGGACCGGGGTCTGCGATTCGTAGTCTACCTCGATCAGTGCGCAGGCAGAGCGAGCGATCTCCAAGGTATCGGCAGCAACCGCGGCGATAGGTTCACCTTGATACCGGACCTGTCCTCGGGCAAGGATCGGTTTGTCCTGCATGTAGAGACCGAGGAGGAAATCGAGGTCATCCCCGGTGAGGACCGCTCGGACGCCTGAAAGTGCGCGAGCTGCGCTGATATCGATCTTAAGAATCCGGGCGCGCGCGTACGGGGATTTCAGTGTCGCGGCATGGAGCATCCCCGGAAGAGAGAGATCGTGGACGAAGCGCGCAGTTCCGGTCGCCTTGGCGACACCGTCCTCCCGCGACACGGACTTCCCTACGTATGTGAGTCTGTTGCGTAAACCTTTGCTGTCGCTCGTCTTCAAGCTTGGCTCCTAGTTTCAAGCATTTTACCGCAGAGGCCGCTGAGGAATTGAGAGATCGGCGGATTGGGAAGTCCAATCACTCACTCGCTCAATCATTCAATCCTGCTGTCTCTCTCTGCGTGCTCCGCGTCCTCGGCGGTGAAAGCCTCTGTTCGACCTCCAGCCTCGCTCCGCGCCTCTCTTTCGGCCGCTTTCTCCACGGCGGCGATGATCGCTTCGTACCCGGTACAACGGCAGAGATTCCCTGCCATAGCCTCGACGATCTCGCCCCTTGTCGGATGAGGGTTCTTTGTGAGGAGGCCACGTGCCGACATGATCATCCCTGGTGTGCAGAACCCGCACTGGATAGCGCCTTCATCGATGAATGCGCGCTGCAAGTCCGAGAGGACCCCATCCTTTGCCTCACCCTCGACCGTTTGAATCTCCGCTCCATCTGCCTCTACCGCAAGGACGAGGCAGGAATTGACAGCTACCCCATCGAGGAGGACGGTGCACGCTCCGCACTCTCCCGCCCCGCACCCTTCTTTCGTCCCAGTTAGGTAGAGCCGTTCCCGCAGGAGTTCGAGGAGGGTCATCCCCGCGGGTACGCGTGCCACCTCGCGTGATCCGTTCACTGTCAAGTGAACCGTGTGCAGTATCTGGTCCCTGGAGTCGTTCATCACTCTCCCTCTTGTGGGCTAAGGAGTGCGGCCAAGAGCTTTCTCAGGAGAACGGGAACCATCGCCCGTCGGTACTCAGCCGAGCTCCGAAGATCGCTGATCGGGGCGATGGCAGACTGCGCCAGGGCATTCAACTTCTCGACCAACTCGTCGATCGAAGCATCCTCGTCCACCGGTTTATCCAAAGATGGGAGGAGGATCGGTGTCACTGCGCAGCTCCCGATCGCGATCCGTAGTTCCCCTGAGGCTATATCGAGGTAACCGGCCATGTTGATTATGGCCAGGTCATGCCCTCGTATCCGCTGGATTTTCAGGAACTTAGTGCGCACTTGCGGCAACGCAGGAGGGAGGGTAATAGATACAATCACTTCGCCGGGTGAAAGCGCGTTCTTCTTCACCCCGACGAACAGGTCCTGCACCGGAAGGGTGCGAGTTTCGTGTGGGCCGGCGATTGTCACGTGAGCATTCAACACGAACAGAGGTGGGGCTGTGTCCGCAGCAGGAGAGGCGTTGCACAGATTTCCGGCGAGTGTGGCGCGGTTGCGGATCTGGTAGCTTCCGACATCCTGCACCGCCTCAGCTAGACCTCGATACCGATCCCTAACGATTCGATCTTCTGTAATCCTGTTGAGCAGAACAGAGGAGCCAATTATCCCTTTATCGGGGAAGAACGCCCTCAGTTCCTCGATTCGTTTGAAATCGACAAGGAGACTGGGTGATGCCGTCCCGTTGCGGATATTGACGAGGAGATCGGTGCCCCCGGCAAGGACCGCGGCGCTACCTGCGTGTTCTGCGAGGAGCGAACAGCCCTCCGTGATGGAGTCAACCTTCACGTACTCAAACTCTCCGATCATATCTCCCTTCTTTCGAGGGTCGTAGTAGCTATCTCTCTTGATCGTCCCTAAAAAGAGCAGAACGACCGCAGCGTCTTTGGCTGCGGTGGCTCCAGCCGGCACCTAAAAACTCGCTCACATCATAGCATCATAGTAAGATTCTTCACGACCGTCAAGGATCGAAGGGCGAGCAGGGTTGAGTGAATGATTGAGTGATTGAGTAAGTGAATGATTAAGTGATTGATTGAACCTTTCAATCTCCCGATCCTCCGATCACTCAATCATTCAATTCCCAGATTTCCCAATTTCCCAGTTACCTGGTACTCCCCATCTTTCCGTGATATGCTCAAGCACAGGTGATCGCAATGAATGAACAACTCGTTGGAGTCGCACGGGGAAATGCCCCGGCCGATCTCCTGTTGCGAAATGGGTGGATTCTAGATCTCTTCTCGGGAGCGTTCTTCCGTGGGGACGTGGCGGTGAAGGATGGGATCATAGTCGGCTTTGGTGCGAGCGAGGCGAGAGAGGTTGTCGACCTTGACGGAGCCTGGCTCATCCCGGGATTGATCGACGCGCACATGCACATCGAGAGTTCGCAGCTTACCCCGGCGGAGTTCGCTTGTGCCGTCCTCCCTCACGGGACGACTACCGTAATGGCAGATCCACACGAGATCGCGAACGTACTCGGCCTTGTTGGTATCCGGTACATGCTCGACGCGACGGAAGGATTGCCACTGCGAGTATTCTTCATGATCCCTTCCTGTGTCCCGGCAACACCACTCGAGACCTCAGGGGCCGAACTTTCGGCCACGGAGATCTCCGAGGCCCTCTCTTGGGAGCGAGTGATCGGACTGGGGGAGGTGATGAATTTCCCTGGGGTGATCGAAGCGGATCCTGCGGTGCATGCAAAGCTTACCGCTGCACGCGGCCGCCCGATCGATGGCCACGCGCCCGGCCTCTCTGGGCCGGATCTATGGGCCTACACTCTCTCCGGTCCCCGCCCCGATCACGAGTGTACGGCGCTTGCCGAGGCGCAGGAAAAGCTGCGCGCAGGGATGCACATCCTCATCCGGGAGGGGACGACATCGCGCAACCTGAATTCGCTCCTTCCCCTTCTCACGGAGCGTTCGGCTCCGTTCGTCCATTTCTGCACCGACGATCGACATCCTGAGACACTCCTTAACGAGGGACACATGGACGATCTCGTCCGCAAGGCGATCACCGGGGGGATTCCTCCTGAGATGGCAATTGCCGCATCTACGCTTCACACCGCGCGTGCCTACGGCCTCCCCGACCTCGGAGCGATCGCCCCGGGATACAGGGCAGACCTTCTCGTTATCTCCGACCTCGATAGCTTGAAGGTTGCAAAGGTCTACGTGGACGGGCGGCTCGTGGCTGAGGATGGATGTTGCACGGTCGATCTCCCACACCATGTGGCGGCAGGGGTAAGCGGGACGATGCAAGTCGATCTGGAACGGCTCTCCTTCCGCATTTCCGTAGGGAGAGGAGCGGCCCGTGCGATAGGGATCATCCCCGACCAGGCAATGACCGAGGATCGCCGTGTGGAAGCACTCATAGAAGATGGGGAGGTCATATCCGACATCGAGCATGATCTCTTAAAGCTAGCCGTGGTGGAACGCCATCGAGGTACGGGGAACATCGGGCTGGGTCTCGTTCAGGGGTTCGGCCTCAAGCGTGGGGCGCTCGCCTCTACCGTGGCTCACGACTCGCACAACGTAGTGGTTGTAGGGACGAACGACGCGGATATGCGCGCCGCTGTCGCCGCGTTAATTGATATGGGCGGTGGTCAGGTGGTGGTAGAGGATGGGCAGGTCCTTGCCTCTCTTCCGCTCAATATTGCCGGATTGATCTCCGATCGCCCGCTCACCGAGGTCGCTGAAAAAGCACGCGAGCTCGACCGTGCGGCAAGATCCCTCGGCTGTGTTCTCCCAGCAGCATTCATGACCCTCTCTTTCTTGGCACTCCCTGTGATACCGTCCCTCAAGCTCACCGATCGTGGGTTGGTGGACGTAGACCGCTTCGAGATCGTGGACCTCTTTGTCAGCGAGTAGAAAAATGGGCTCAAGGGGTAGAGATCAAATCACCGGGCTACGAAGGGATTAGCGATGGTACAAGGAGAAGCTGGCAACAGGTTTTCGTGTGTAGCGTATGCAAAGAAAAAATCCAACGCGGACGCGCCGGACATATAAGTAATGTACGATGTCTGTGTGAAAGTGTCAAGGGGTTGAGGAGCATATCGAAAGACGAACCTGAAACCCTTGAATTGCACGGCTGTTTGAAGCCGAATCCCCTCACTCGGCTCCGCCAATGATCCATCCTGTGTCATCCTTTACAACCACCCATGGTGCGCGGATGATATCTCAAACACAAACAGCCCATCAATCGAATTAAAAACGGGTATGGAAGGAGCAACCGATGAACTTCTTTGAGGCAACGATGCTGATCTGCTTTGGTGTAAGTTGGCCAGTATCGATCGCCAAGGCCTTGAGGACAAAGGAGGTGGCGGGAAAGAGCCCTTGGTTCATGATCCTGATCTCGTTCGGATACACGAGTGGAATCATCCACAAAGCGATCAACAACCCTAACTGGGTGATCTTTCTCTACGCGTTAAACCTGGTGATGGTCCTGATCGACCTCTCTCTCTACCTCCGCTACTCGCGCAGCAAAGGCTAGAGAGGAAGCCAAGAGTCCTGAGAGCAGAGTATCGCGATGCTTTTCTGGCTCCTCACGCTCTAGGCAAGGTAAGAAGCGATAAAGAACCTTCTTCCGACCTATAGCAGACAGGTCTTTGTCCAGCTCTGCCTCTACCTGTCTTCCGCTGTTCTCTGCGTCTTTGCGAGATACAGTCTTTTTTCTCGCCCGCTCGCTACGCTCACTCAAGCCGCAAAGATCGCTAAGAAAGGCCCTCTTGAGTTCCAAACATCTTTTTTCTCTTTGCTCATTTACGCTTTTCTTTGCGTTCTTGGCGTCTTTGCGAGAGAATGCTTTTGTTCTTTCTCATCACTCATTACCCGTCACTGCTTCACGCCTTTGCGAGAGGCACAAGCTTTTCTCTCGCCCGCTCGCTACGCTCACTCAAGCCGCAAAGATCGCCAAGGGGTACAGCTCAACATCGTTCTTGGTCTTGGTTTGTCCCGCACTTCACTTCTCATGCCCTGTCTTCCGCTGTTCCTTGCGTTCCTGCGGCTTGGAGAGAGACTCATCTCTTGAGTCTTTCTCTGGGTTACCTTGCTTTAACCGCGAGGAACCGCTTTTCTGTAAGGCAAGAAGTCACTATGATCTCCCTAGCCAAAGGAGGCTGTTGTGACTCTTCATGATCGATTCATCAGAAAGCGCGTGGAGGAAGTGCGCATCGCAAGCATCCGTTATCTCGGAGACCTCGCGGAGGTACCGGCGCGGTTCGCCGAGCTGCGAAAGACCGTTGAGTCCCACATTGCCGGAGACGCTCTTCGGCTCCTTCACTGGACCCTTCCAACAGGCAAGAGCGACATCGAGGTGGCCTACCCGGTGTCGCAGGATGTGAACGTTGGTCCGATCAAGACGCGAACCCTCGCGGGTGGCGAGATCCTCTCCGTACGCCACGAAGGGCCGCTCGCCCCGCCAGAGGCAGAGAACTCCCTCACCAAGACCGCACGCCCCCTATACAGCTACGCCGTGGAACACGAATACCTGATCGCCGAAGGCCCGTTCCGGCTGGTCTACCTGGAGGAAGGAGACGAGCTCAAACAAACCACCGAGGAGCAGAAGGTCGAGCTGCAAGTACCGCTCTTCCTTTCGGAGTGGCTCTCTTACCTTGAGGAAGGGCTGGATAAGCATGCCGATGACGAGGCACAGGAATGCGTCATGGCCGGGAGCGCCGCTATCCTCGAAGAGACTGAGATCTCCGAGCGTGTCGCATGGACGAAAGGCGCTATGGAACGCTTAGACGAAGCCGTGCCCGACCCGGAAGCACGCTGCCGCATAGTATCAGGTTGCGCGCATCGTTTTCCCGAGGTGCTCATCGACGAGATGCGACGGACCTACCAGGAAGCAGGGAGCATCGACGAATTATTGGCCTCGATGCGGCAGGATCGCCCGAAGGATGGACTGCCCGGCCCCGACTACCCAAAGCGCGTCGGGAACACCATCTACGAAGCCAAGCTCCCGCGCGATCCACAAGGGTATAAGAACGCCGAGAACGATCTCGAACGACGTATAAGCTACTGCTTCTGCCCCACGCTCAGGGCAGCGATGCGCGCGGGCGGGACGATCTCCCCACCTTCTGCAACTGCGGAGCCGGCTGGTTCTTGCAGAAGAGGGAAGGGATCCTTGGAAAGCCGGTGGAGGTGGAATTGATCCGCTCCGTTCTGAAAGGGGACGATCTCTGCGAAGTGGCGGTGCATCTTCCGCCCGGCGTGATGTAGCGGCAGGTTGACTTGCCGAGTTTGGTACATCGGCTTCAGCGGGTGTTGTGCAGCCACAGGTCAATACTGGAGCGTATAGGGGCGAGATGATAAGTTCTGCTTTAACAGAGTTCGCAAGGGGGCACAATATGTTGCAGAGTTGCAAACTAATCATTGTTAGGCAGAGGCAGGAATGCCAGTGAAAGAATCGTTCGATCTATCGACGCTTGTCGGCACGATCGAAGCCGCGAAGGCGGTCGCCAAGCGCTATCGCGAGTTCACCGGCAAGCCGCTGGGGATCACTGGCGAGGTCGGCGAGGTGCTGGCGGCGCAGTTGCTCGGGCTCAAGCTCGCCAACGCTCGTCAGCCTGGGTACGATGCGGTCGGATCAGACGATCGGCTGGTTCAGATCAAGTCTCGCTGCATTCTTCCGAAAGCGAAGCCGGGCCAACGCCTAGGATCCATTCGGCTCGATCACGAATGGGATACCGTTGTCCTCATTCTCATGGATCAGGACTTCGAACCACTGGAGGTCTACGAGGCGGTGCGCAGTGCGGTGAAGCGGGAGTTGCTGCGCCCGGGGTCGAAGTCCCGAAACGAACGAGGAGCGCTCAGCGTAAGCAAGTTCAAGGCGATCGGAGAGCTTCGATGGCCCATGCCATGAAGAGAGGCCTGCCCTAACCAAGGCGCTGCAGACGGACAGCGCTACGCGCCGCTGCGGAGAGCCCGGCCGTTAGCGCGCATTCTTTTATGAACTAGGAGGCAGGAAAGGAACGGTCACGCAGGATCTGGCCTTGCAGTCCAACATTAATTCCTTGGTATACCTCGTTGACTTCATATACCTTTGATGCTATACTCCTGTTTGGAGAACGCAAGAAAGAGGAGGCGGATGACGCATGACAAGCTCAAAGTCAGTCTCCACAAAGATAAACCCTCAACTAAAGAGACACCTCGAGGAGATCGCGCGGCTGGAAAAACGCAGCCTAAGCACGGTCGTCAAGATGGCCGTGGAACATTACGTCGATCAGTACAATACCCTCCACCCTCAGTTCCAAGCGGATATTCGCGAGGCGCTTGCCGGAATCGAACAAGGGGATGTTCTCCCTTACCCTCGCGGGTAGCTTTCCGTCATGGCGCTGGAGCCCGTTGTCTACACCAAATTCGCCCGGATCAAGAAAAAGCTCCCCGAACCACTGCGGCGACAAATCGACGTACAGGTAGACCTGCTCTGCCGCGACCCGACCCTTGGTGAGATGAAGGCTGGAGACTTGCAGGGCGTACGCGTCCACAAGTTCTCTTGCCTCGGCCAACTCTACCTCCTTGCCTACACTGTCGATGAACCCGAAAAGAGACTCTATCTGCTCGCCATTGGAGGACACGAGAACTTCTACAGGGATTTGAAGAACTACATCAAAACCTAAACGCTCGCTATCCAGAGAATTCGAGGGCCGCAAACCATATTTCCGAGGCTTGCAACTCCGAAAACATCTTAAGAAAGAAAGGGGCTGGGGTCGGGTCTTGCAATGCAACACCGGTTTCCGCTAGAAACTCCTAAGGATCCCGCAGGATAACACGTATCCCCAAATCCAAGGTTCGAGTCATGCTCTCTTGCCAATACTCGCGGGGAACCTTTCCTCGCAGAAGAAGCCGACCTTGACTCGGCTCTTCTTCGCGCCTAGAGTGGTGTAGGATTTCCACCGCATGTCCCATAACTGATGTATCGGGGGTTGCATAAACGGAGGGGAACAGGATGGCAGTAATGAAGATGACCAAGCTCGAAAAACGGTTTGTCAACGGCAGAAAACATGCTGAAAGGAACTTGGAGGTTGTCGAGCAGCTATTCACGCAATTCGATGGTACCGGCATAACGAATGTCTTAGAAATCGGCTGTGGCGTTGGAACAGTTGCGCAACATTTGAGTGACAAATATGGAATGCACGTTATCGCCACCGATGCTGACCCCGAGCAAGTTGAACTTGCAAAAAGCCATTATAGAGAGCATGAAAAGCTGCAATTCTCTCAGGTAGACGCGGCAAATCTTCCTTTCAAAGATGGTGAGTTTGAAATGGTGCTTTCATTGAATGTTTTTCATCACATAAGCAACTGGGGTTACGTGCTGTCAGAGGTGAACCGAGTCTTGAAGCCAAGAGGCTACTTTGTGTTTCACGACCTTGCATATTCGAAGGTTGCTACAATTCTGTTTAGACCAGTCGCAAAGCATTACGGCCTTTATACAATAGGAGACATAATCGAAGCTTCAAAGACTCACGGGTTTAGCATCGTTCACAGGGGAGAACCATCGGGAATAATACTTGCCAACCACAGCATAGTTTTCCAAAGGAATGGACACTGACAAGCAGAAGGTTGATGACGTTACGTATAGTCCCCTAACCACTCGCCGCTAAACCCGTAGGCGGCTGAAGCGGAATGTTAGCGTACATTCCATCATGGAGTAGGAGGAGCGAAAGAACATGCCTCACCACCATATACAGAGGAAAGCACAGCAACAGCGGGAGGATCTTACCGGCGAGCATACAATTAGCGATGCTGGACAGATAGTGCTGGCCTGCCTGTTTGCGGCAACGTGGATAACCGACACGTTCTTTTTTCAGTACTCGACCTTCCTCAACCAGTACGTGCCACTAGAACTTGACAGACGTTTCAACCACCGTTTACTATGTTGCATGTTTGCAATCTCATCATTCCCTGGGAGGATTATATATGCAAACTAAGGTCGATTCCGCTGTCGGTGTTCTCGAAACGCTGAGCCAACTTGAGGCTTCAGTCAGGTACGCACTTGACGGTGCTCGCGGCTACCTACAGCAGACTTTCAACATCGTAGACCGTGAGGACACATCCGATGTGGGCGGTTGGAACCAGTTTCTAAACGAGAACGACAAGCCTTCCAGCGGCACAGGCACGTCGCATGGAGTGCTGTCGCTGCTGGCATGTGGCGAGCCTCCTGACTCCGAAATCATCACAATGGCCACGCATTTCTTAGTGATGTGCCAGTGCAAGGATGGAGGCTGGTCAAAACTCAGCCTCCACAACAAGTGCAGCCTCACTCGCATCACCGGTTTGAGCCTACGCGCCTTGCTCGATTCTGGAGCTCGCCAGCCACTGGCTGCGATCCAGGACGGCATCGAGTGGCTTCTCAAGGCTGAAAATGAGGATGGTGGCTGGGGCAATACCGCGAGAGACGCAGAAAGCGATGTCACAAGTACTTCGTTTGCCCTGCAAGCGATGACGAGAATCGTAGGTCTCACACAGCAGGGTCGCGATAGCATCCAACAGGGGCAAGCCTGGCTGATAAAGGCTCGGAACACGGATCACTCATGGGGATACACGAGCGGGAAACCCGGTACCGTCGCCCACACTTCAGAGGCGATAGATGGGCTTCTTGCGTGCGGTCGCAATCCTGCCTCGCTAAGAGCGACCATAGAGTGGCTGAATCAACACATTGGGGATCAGCCCCAATTCAACGAGCGATACCTGATCCCTAATGGCCCCTGCCGCGGGACCAGTGTGATTTGGACACAAGTCTCGATGGAGCGCGGACTAGTCGCCCTTCTATCACTTGGTTCAAGCCTAATCGCTCAACCAGTCGTCCATGCAGTAAACGACGTTCTCAGCCGGCAAGTCAATGGCAATTACTGGAGCGCTGATGCTTTCCATGCCACAGAGCCGATCTGGGCCGTGAAAGAAGCGGTTGTCGCTCTCCGGCATTTTCAGGATCGCATTGAACGAGAGCGGGCATCCGTGGTGTTGTCCGAGGAACTCGTAGGCCTCCGGAGAGAGTTGTCTGCTGTCCAGCAACAAATCAACCATCTACTGGATCGTGAGGTGCGCCGATCCTGGAAGGGTTTGCTCCGAGCTTTCTGGAACACAGTACGCAAACCCAGCGTGACCGTGGGCATTGCGACAACCCTATTGGTCATCTGCTACATTGCGCTCCGCCGTCACCTACAGCTACCGGAATACGCCGATATTCTGGCAGCCGTCGCTGGTTTTGGGGGCCTCGCATTGACACTGTACCAGGTTGTCCTGCATGCGCGTGGAGGGGGGAACAGCGAATGATCTTCGAAGATCTGCGTATTGCAGCAGAGGCTCACGTCGCCCTTCACGGCGGCCGCGAGGTTGCGCAACTGTGGACAGATCTAAGACTTGCCCAGCCAAAGGCTGTGAGGACGCGCGCGGTGGTGCTAACGATCTCAGACCATTTCGCTCGCCTTGTCATTAGATCCCTCCGCAACACGTCGACAGGTGCGGTGCTTGTACCCGTGATTGTGATGCGAGGCGGCGTTGTGTTCCTACGCGCTCTATGGCGGGAGCTACCAAGTGCCCCCCTTGGACTTGTCTTTCCCGTCCGCAGTGAGAAGCCGCACGGATTGGACATCCTCTACGCTGAAATGCCAGCCGTGTCGAGCGCACACTACGTGGTGTTTGATCTGGTCGTGAATTCTGGTGATACGATGGAGTGCGTTCTGCAAAACATTCGCACAGCAAGGCAGGCGGGACTCCCGGAGCCACTTACGGTCCAGGTTGCCGCGCCGTTCAGTACAGCCGCTGCGGCTTCCCGACTTAGGGAGTGCTTTCCTGGCCTTGTGCTTCATACGATGTGGAACGGCTTGCGGCGCAGAGCTAATGGCTGGTTGACGGGTCTCG
Source organism: Candidatus Bipolaricaulota bacterium (assembly GCA_030612485.1). The sequence continues at coordinate 4,627 of JAUWNS010000018.1, read as the reverse complement.
ACTTCGACGCAGGCGATCTTGCCTTCGGGGTGGAGAGGCGCGTCAAAGCTGTATCGGGAAAGTACTTGGACATGCCGAGCCTACCGGAACGGTCCCATAGTATTACGAAGGTTGCCGGGTTAATTCGCGATGGCAGGCGAATCTTGGTTGTTCGCAAGAATTTGCCGGGTCGCACCGCGTGGATATTGCCGGGTGGCAAACCCGAGCCCGGCGAGAGCCAAGAGGAGACGCTGCGTCGAGAACTCGCTGAGGAGTTGGACGTCCAAGTCAGTGGAATAAGGTGGTTCGGCCGGTTCGAGGATCGGGCGACATTCGAGGATGTGCCAATGGCGATGGATGTCTACAACGTGGAAGTTCACGGCACGCCAAGACCGTCATCAGAGATCGTCGAACTCAGGTGGATCGGGCAAAGCAATCACGAGGAAGGCATAGTCGTGGGGAACCTACTGAAGAGAGGAGTGCTGCCAGCACTTCAACGGGTCAACGCTCTATGATCGAGAGGAACCTCCGATATAGGCAACACCGCTACCGCCGTTGCTTGGCGAAAGGATTTGAGGGCATTTTCCAGCTTCTTGTCGACGATGTGGGTGGGAATCTGCGGTGTGGCCGGGTTGCTGTGGAAAGCATCTTGCACTCCATATGCAGGCGACGTACAGTGATAGCTGAAAGACCAGAGTCATACTCACTAGGAGAGTAGGAGTGACAAGCAAGTGTCTCTACTGTCAAACGGAACTAGAAAAAGCGGTCGCTTCTATTGAGGATATCATCCCTTACTCCCTTTCCGTGGATGCTGGGGGACGTTGTCGAAGCGAGAACATCGTTTGTCGTGACTGCAACGGCGAGCTTGGTAGCCAGGTTGATGAAGCACTGGTTGACTGGCTGCCATGCCTGCTCGCGCGATGCATTCTGCATATTCCAAACCACAAGGGTGAAGTCCCAACGATAAAGTACTCCTCACCCACTGGAGAACAACTTTCGCTATCCTCTGAGCTAGAATCTTCAATTAGGACCTTAACAAGGCAAACTTCGAATGAGGCAAGCAGCACCTCATACCAGGTAATTGCTCCCTCGTTGGATGAAGGTAGGGCAAGTGCAAACAGGATTATTAAGACGAAGCGTGCAAGAATAGAGAGGGATCGCCCAAATGCCGGAATCCAAGTCGCGTGTGCGCAGCAAAAAAAGAGGCATGATCCCTTGATAGAGATGATTGGGCAGACTCTCGATGTAAAACGGCTCAGCAGGGCGATCTGCAAGATCGCCTTTGAGTTGCTTGCCACCAAGCTATCTCCAGAACTGGTTTTCAGTGAGCAGTTCTCTGAAGTGCGCGAATTCATCCGTAGTGACAAACTGCCATACTATGGAGTGCCTTGCCAAGCTTGTAGTGGCGATTCAACTCTCCCCATGGCTGACCCATTTATTCATAGAGTTATCATTTGTTGTGACGGGGACACGCAAATCTCTTGGGGTGTTGTTGAGCTCTTTGGTCATCTTCGTTGGCGTGTAGCGCTTTCTATGGGCTTTCAAGGTCCGAATCTACGGTGGTCCGTCACAGACCATCCATACACAGGCGCAAGATCGGAGGAAACGCCGATACGCTTTGATGACCACAGGGCACCTTTGGATATCCGAAATCACTGGTCAGCGCAGACAAATTGGGGAGCTGTCATTGACAACAATCAAGTAGAGAGCCTTGTCAAAGATCTCCACCTGCTACGGTACAGAGAAGTCATTGAGAATGGCATTCAAGAGGCTATACAGCGAGCATCTTGCTCGTTTGACCAAAATAAGAATGTTCCCTTGGTTGACTGCCTGGTGGAGAGCTTCTGCGCCTCACAAGGTCTCGGAAGAGCTGCGCGATGCTTCATAGCCGAGCATCTAGTCTCGTATTTTCTGCAAGCAGTCGTTGACAATGAGGCAGAGAAGATTCTCACCCTTCCGAATGGGGATACCGATGGCTATTGTTCCCTAGAAAAGGCGATCAGAACCGCTTTCATGAGAGGCTGCAATGCAGCCGAGAGGAGCAATGTGTAAGATCCTTTCTCCCTTCTGTTATCCCCCGAATGGAGTGAGGTGCTAGCGGTGTATCCCTTCGGTTTGCACGACGGGCAAGTGAAGACGCCCATTGATTGATGTAGTGGCGGATGCAGTGCTGTTTCTGTCAGCCTGTTACAGGAGGGAGTGTAGAGTTTGTGACTTGAAGGGTCTGGAAAGCAATTGCGACACTAGAACGCTCTTTAATGGGGGTCTGGATACTGCCCCACACAGCAGTCGCAGTTGCCCTAGCAACTTCGGAAGTAGAGAATCTGAATGTGAGTTGCTTATTCACAGACCGGAATGGTTCTGAGAGTTTAAAACTCGTCCCGTAAGGTGTCGGGCTACTTAGCGAGAACGGGCCTATCCATCGTGTTTGGTGAGGAGAGAAAGACGCCTGGCGTGATCAAGAAGGGCATGTTCAGTGTCGTTCGGCATCCGGTATATCTAAGCGAGATCCTGCTGTATCTTGGTCTTCTGATACTGAGTATATCACTGGCTGCTGTAATAGTGTGGGTTATTGCGATCGCGTTCTTGCATTACATCTCACGCTACGAAGAAAGGCTGCTGCTTTCGCGTTTTGGCGAGGAGTATGAGCAGTACATGCGGGAAGTACCAATGTGGATCCCACGGCTTCGGAAGAGATGACTGGGGTTGCGGAAATCAGCTATCTGAAATCATGCGACGCCAGCAACTGCACGCCAATCTCCCGCCCGATGTGACGTAGCGGCGTATAGTTGCCTTCCCCTTCACCAAACGTAAAGCGACGCGCTCAGCGTTGGGCGGATGAGCTACGGCGCGCAGCGCCGTCTGCTCGATCCGCTTGTTAGCCCTCGCCTTTGTCGGTCATGTCATCATCCGATTCCTGCGCCGCTTGTGTGGAAGGGGAGGGCAGACCATCCGCTGTGACGCGAGCCACCTCTGCAACAAGAAGGTACGTGCCAATCACGGCTAGGCGCGCCTCGTCGATGGAGACGTCTACGTGAACTCCCTTGCAGGCCTTCTCGTAAACCGCATCCAGGCGTGCTGCCAGGTGCTCGATGTTAGTTGACAGAATCGTGCGTGATCCCGAACTCGTCACAGTTTGCTCGACGTAGGCGAGCAAACGATTCTTGTATTCATCTGGTCCGACCTTGCGTCTCCTGCTCTTACCGTCTACGTATTTCTCGTCACTGGGCGGAAACACGGCATCCGCGACGGAGGCAAGCAGTCGTCGGCAGGATGTGAGTGCGGCACTCAGAGACTCGGCGTCCGAGTCGCGCATTCTCTCAGTAATCGACAACAGCTGCTGCACTGCGGCAGGGCAGTGTGATCGCACAAAGACATCCACGTCGCGACGTGCCGCTTCGAAGATGTTCTCAGCCACATCCCCCAGCTCAAGAGCCAGGTTAACGTCGGACGCGTAAGAGTGAATCGCTGCACACATCGACGCAAGAAGTGAGGTCCAAATCGTGTAGGCCGATCGAAGGTCCGCCTGTTGCTGGGCCACCCCGCTCAACACCTTCAAGGTCGCGTTGGCCGCAACGAAGCCCGAAACAGGGGGTACCGGTGCGTCCGCGGGCCTCCCCGACGTCAGCGCCGATTTGGCTGCCTGAGACTCCGCCTCAATCCTGGGCAGGCTTTGGCTATAGTAATTGCCACCGGACGATACTCGGCCGCCTTCAACTGCGTAGCGCTGACAGGAACCGAGTGACGAGAAGGCGAAATCGCTCGGGTATCCCTTCATTTCCAGGTCGAGCCATGCCTGTGCATCCTTATCTCGGAGTAGCCGGGAGAGCCGCTTGGCCCGCATCAGGGACTGTGAAACGGGAGCCGCGCCAGACTCGAGTGCGTCGAGGAGCTGAAACGCAGCCGCCCGTGCCATCTTCAGTCTCGACTGTCTTTGGTTCTCTGCCTCCATCGTCCCCCCGACCGGGCTAACAATGATTAGTCCGCAACGCTGTAATATAGTACGAGGCTCGATTCCGTCGGTCAATTCCACTCCTGTAACCATTATTCCTGTTACAGGCTCTGATACTGGCATATACAACCTTGTCTGGCACGATCTTGCTGCGCGAGGCGTCGGGGTAAATAGAGATGGTGGCTTCAGTTACCTGGCTACAGCATACGGCCTCACTTCTCGCTCCAACCGCTTCGCTATGGCATCCTCTGTTACGTCCAAATCATAGTCCATCTGCAGTCCTAACCAGAACTGCGGCGACGTGCCAAAGTAGCGTGCAAGCCGTAGCGCCGTATCTGCCGTGATTCGGCGTTTTGCTAACACAATCTCATTGATGCGTCGCGCCGGCACCCCAATATCGATCGCCACACGATTCTGACTCAATCCCATTGGGTTCAGAAATTCTTCTAGCAACACCTCTCCGGGATGCACTGGCTTGAGCTTCTCTTCTGCCATAACTGTCCTGAGGAATTGAGAGATCGGAAGATTGAATGATCGGGAGATTGGGAGGTTCAATCACTCACTCGCTCAATCACTCAACCCTGCTCCCCCTCTCTGCGTGCTCCGCGTCCTCGGCGGTGAAAGCTTTTACTTCGCAAGGAGAAGGGCTCCGAGCACTGCCTACAGCAAATCCATCGCCATCGATATCGTGAAATC
>JAUWNS010000087.1 GCA_030612485.1 Candidatus Bipolaricaulota bacterium | reverse complement strand
GATGATGTCAGCAACAAGTTGTGTTCCCACGGCCAGGAAGACCATCACCAAGGCCACCGCTTCCACAGCGAAGACATCCTTATACAATCCTGACTTATAGAGGTAGTTTCCCAGGCCTGGGAAACCAAAGATCGCTTCTACCACTACAATCCCTCCCATAAGCCAATTGACGTGCAACATAATGACCGTGATAGGGGCCATCAACGCGTTGCGCAGAGCGTGCTTGAAGACGATACGCCTGTAAGGCAAGCCCTTTAGGAAAGCAGTGCGGATATAGTCCGTCCCCATTACCTCCACCATACTGGCACGCGTGATGCGCAGTACGTAGCCCAGCTCTATCAAGGTAAGCGTTAGAACAGGTAGGACCAGCATCTCTGGTCTTTCAAAGAGTGCTCCCGCGCTCGAAAACACGGTCGCCCCAGGGAGTAGTTTCAACCAAGTAGAGAATATCAGAATCAGAAAAACACCGGTCGCAAAGTGCGGGGTGGCGGTGGCTGCCAAACCCCCGATGGAGAGGACCCGGTCAATCGCTTTTCCCTCATTGAGGCCTGCTATCAATCCCAGCACGACGGCCAGAGGCATAACAATGGCGAATGCCAGACCGGCGAGGATGCCCGAGTTCTGCAACCGTCGAAGGAGCGTCCCCATAACAGAACGGCCCGTCTGTACCGATTTGCCAGGGTCACCGCGTAACATCCCTTTCTTCAGAGGAATGTAGTACTTGGCACCGCCTTTCTTCTCCACCCACCACCCTGCCGAGCCAGCGCGGAACCAGTAAGTCCCACCACTACCCTTCTCCCACAGGATTGCATGGTCGTGTGTATCGATTCCCCAGAATGTGCTAACCCCTTCCTCGTCCGTCTGCCACCTGTCATTGTCGATCGACTCGACGACTGTGCCGTCCGGTTGGAGGTGCATGGCAATAAGATCCTCTTCCTCCAGTTTCCACCGAACTGGAGTGCCATCCTCGTCCAGTGCCCACCACTCATAGAACTTGGTCCCTGCCTTCTTTATCTGCGTAAGCGGCATATCAACAAGCCTTTTTGCCCGCCAATCGCTTCCGATCAACCAGTCAGAATAGCGAACATATACAGGGGCATCCAGACCTAACTGCTTCGTAAAGGACTCCTCCTGCTCGGGCGTGGCGAATGCCCCCAGGATTTTTCGCGCCACGTTGCCGGGTGCGATCTCGGTGACGGTGAAGACGATGATCGAAACCAAAAACATCGTCAATATCATAAGCAGCAATCGCCGTACGATGAATTTGGGCATAGCTCTTACGTATAACCTCCTGCGCACTCCTCCAAGCTGCTGATAATACCAGTTTATCCAAGCTCGCTCGGGCTTTTTAACTACTATAATACCACGATACTACATAAAGCAAGCTTCTAAGTGTGGGACAAAAAGCCCCACCAGAAAACACTTCTTAAGAGTAGGACAAACGCTAAGATTCCACACTCTAAAGAGAGCTGGCAGCTATAAAGCTGCCAGCTGTTTTGCTTCCGAAACTTAATCCTTGATCCAGCACGCCCTGAGGCATCCATCGTACTGGGTTGGGTGCCCCTTGTAGTTCTGGATCCTTGTGTTCGCGATGGCCCAAACGTTGCGCCAGTAAGGGATAATGACGGAACCGAACTCTCTTTGTATTACCTCGAGCGCGGCCATAATCTCCCGGCGCTTCTCTACGTCTAGGGTCCCTTCGGCTATTCTGAGCAGTGCCGTGAACGTATCGTCACACCAGCGGCTCTCGTTCCAGGGGACAGCGTTTCCTTCTGCATCGCATGTGTAGGCCAAGCTCAGAACCATCGGACCCAGTGGGCGGTGCGTCCAGGGAGTGATTCCAAAATCACACTCTGTCCAGATGTCCCAGTAGGTGCTAACAGGCATGGTCTTTATCTGAATGTCAAAGCCTCCTGCTGCTGCGTCCTCCTTGAGGATCTCAGCTATAGAGACGATGTCCTCCCAGCCGCTTCCCACACTAAGTTCGACTGTAACCCCGTCGGGGTAGCCAGCTTCGGCCAACAGCTTCTTGGCCCTTACTGGATCGTATGGAAGCGGGGCTACATCAGCGTACGCTGGATGAATTGGGCATACATGGTAATCCCCACCCACGACACCTTCACCGTAGTAGGCCAGAGCCAGGATCTTCTCGCGATCCACGCAAAGCTTGAGCGCCTTACGAACCCGGTAATCATCCCAGGGTTCCTTATCTACGCGCATACGCATGACACGACACTGAGCGGTTGGTGTACCGATCACATTCGCGATTGGATTGTCTTTCAGTGCCAGGAAGTGAGCAAGCCTCGCCTCGGTGATAACGTCAACGTCTCCAGACTGAAAAGCGGCGACGTGAGCCGATGGCTCATCCCCCGTATCCACGAAGACTATCTCATCTACGTAGGGCAGTGGCTCGCCATCGGCGCCGTCCCTCCAGTAAGGAGGATCTGTACGCGCTTTGAGCACTACCCGTTCGCCAGCGGAGTACTCCTCTATGACGAAGGGGCCCGTACCGACCGGTGCCTTGAGGAAGTCGCCTTCAAAGGTCCGGTGGTTCATAATCTGCGCCGGATAGTGATACAGGTGCGCTGGTACGGCGATCGAGGGTGAGTAGAGATTGAGCACAACCGTGTACTCGTCCACCTTCTCTATACCCTCCGGCTTAAGATACGCGGCCATCAGGCCCAGCATGGAAGAACCGATCTCAGGATCAAGCCACCTCGTTATATTAAAGACGACATCGTCCGCGTTGAACTCATCACCGTTGTTGAACAGGATCCCTTTCCGGCAGTGGAGGGTCCAGGTCATGAGGTCATCACTGGCATCCCAGCTCTCCAACAGCCAGGGATGGGTGATGTTATTCTCGTCGGTGTAAGTTAGATATTCAGCAACCAGACGCGTCGCGTTGGAGTTTGCCACCCACGAATAGCGTGCTGGGTCATCAATACGCCCTATCGTTCTCCCGGTTACAGTAATAGTTCCACCGCGCTGGATGTCTTCTCCAACTACGGTAAGAGCAAGCCCTCCAAGCAGCACAGCAATCAGAAAAAACACTGTGATTTTTTTCATCTCTATCTTACCTCCTCCTTTAAATTTAACGCTTCTTACGCTAGCCTCTCACCTATAACGTACGTCGCATATCACCCCCAGTTTATATAGATTCTCCACCATTACGGTATGCTAGGTAAATTTCATCAAACGTGTTAAGCTGAGAAAGCAGTTGTGAAATGGAGAGATGTAGAGCGTTGAACGCTTCGTGGGAAGTTAATTGATGGCAATGATAATTCAGCGATATACTCGGCTTCTTGAATACGTAATTCCCAGCTTGGTTCCACATGCCACCACCAGCACTACTTTAGCATAAAACTCTCTTTCTGTCAAGGCATAGCTGTAATTTTCCCTTCAACCCCGGGTTTCTCATTTTCCCCACAACTGCTGGCGTTTCCTGATACGCATCGGCGCGTAAGGAAAATTCACACACAGGCCTTGCGCGAAGGAAATCTTTCAACTAGAATGCGCATTACATCTTCTTTAGAAAACGAAGGGGGGGGAGTATGACAGCAAAGATCCTATCGGGAAGGGAAATCTCGGCCGAGGTAAGGCAAGAGCTAAAACAGCAGGTGTCAAAGCTCAAGGCAAAGGGACTCACCCCCGGGCTGGTAATGGTGCGAGTTGGAGAAGATGCCGCTTCGGTGTCTTACATGAGGCAAAAGGGAAAGACCAGCGAAGAGGTGGGTGTTTACTCCGAGACCATTGTGTTTCCCGAAAAAACCCCAGAGGAAGCACTTCTTAAAAAGATAGCTGAGCTTAATAACGACCCCCGGTTCCATGGGATACTGGTTCAGCTTCCCTTGCCTTGGCATATCAGCCAGGATCGGGTGATAAATGCCATCGATCCAATGAAGGACGCTGACTGTTTTCATCCGAGGAACGTAGGGAGTCTCCTCATTGGAAACCCTTACCTTTTGCCCTGCACTCCCCACGGAGTGCAGCAAATCCTCATCCGCAGTGGTTATAGTCCGGAGGGAAAACACGTTGTTATCTGCGGAAGGAGCAACCTCAACGGCAAGCCCCTCTTTGCTATCCTGATTCAGAAGAGGACTGGGGCTAATGCCACCGTCACCGTCTGCCATACCGGGACGAAGAACCTGCCCGAGATAATCCGGAGTGCTGATATCCTGATAGCCGCCATGGGGTCTCCTAAATTCATCAAGGCGGATATGGTGAAAGAGGGCGCGGTGGTGATAGACGTAGGGGTCAACCGGGTCGAGGATGCAACTAAGAAGTCAGGCTTCAGGCTCGTCGGGGACACTGATTTCGAGGCCCTAAAGGAAAAGGTCGAAGCCATTACCCCAGTCCCCGGCGGTGTTGGGCCAATGACGGTTACCATGCTCATGTGGAACACAATAATGGCCGCCGAAACGCAGACTGGGATAACAGTGGGGTGAAGGAAGGGTTGGAGACGACGTCAGACGGGTTAGACAGTGCTGTCCCAAAGGGTTAGTAGGCTCATGGCCAATACGGTGAAAGCGGCTGCCAACCTGGCAAAGAATTCACATGAGTGAAAAGTTGCTTGAGGTGGCACAAGCGACTATTGAGTTAACTTCCCAACGCGTGTTTCGTTACCTGGAGTACGCCGGTTCTTCCCCGTCCAGACCCATTCTAGATAAGCTAAACGAACTGACCCCTAAGGCACGTGGGTTGGTAGAACCACAGGCCCTTAGCCAGATCAGCAGGGTGAAAGAGGCAGTAAGTCTCCACAAGAACAATCTTCCCACCCCGATTCAGAATACTGCGTTTCTGGCCTTCGGCCTGTGCACAGTTGGGCCCGCCATCGAACAGGAAACAGAAAGGCTGCGTAGAACCGGGCGATTGCTCGACTCGATGATCCTCGATGCACTCGGTTCGGCCGCCGTGTCCGAACTCTGCGAGCGGTTGGCCTGCCGGGTGTTTGACTGGGCAGAAGAGCGTGGCTTGAGTGCGAGTCGCGCGTTCGAGCCGGGGTCTGGCGCCAGTCATTGGCCGCTTGAGAATCAGCGCTTGATATTCGCCAACTTGCGGGCCGAGCAGATCGGTGTTGAGCTCACCTCACACCTGTTGATGCGTCCCCGTAAAACGTTATCGTTCCTAATGGGGATCGGCACGGAAATAGAGCAGGCATCCACTCCCTTCTCGTGTCAGGGATGCCGGCGCATAGATTGCCCTTACCGCTACGAACCGGGCAGAAGCTCACCGCGGAGACGTTGAGAAGGCAGGAGGAGGGGGAAATGGGGGGCAAGGGAGACACGAAAACGCGGGGACACGGAAACGTAGAGAATTTTTGTAGAAATATGGGTTTTCTCTGTGCACTCTGCGATCTCCGCGGTGAAATGGTTGAGACCTAAGGTGGAGCCTGAAAACTCGAACTTGCGATGCAAAGCAGCGTCTGAGCAAGCAGGCTCTCAAAGGAGGAAATAGTGCAAAATACTTATGAGAAGACGACTATCAGTGCTTTCTTGGAAGAACTCTCTTCAGCGGCACCCGCGCCAGGGGGAGGGAGTGTCGCTGCCCTCTCCGGGGCGATGGCTGCATCGCTGGTGCTGATGGTCTGTAACCTGACCATCGGCAAGGAAAAATTCGCTGAAGGCGAGCCGAAAATAAAAGCCATTCTGGAAGAGGCGCTTAAGCTGCGAGAGGAACTGATGAACGCGGTTGATGAGGATATCCAAGCCTATAATGCAGTGATAGGCTGTTACCGCTTACCTAAGGGGACACAAGAGGAAAAATCCGCGCGAAGGGATCAACTTCAAGCCGCTCTTAAACGCGCTAACGAGGTTCCCTACCGGACGGCAGAGACGTGCTACCGCGTGCTTGAGTTAAACCGCCGTCTACCGCAGATCGGCAACCCAAACGCCGTAAGCGATGTGGCCGTTTCCGCTCAGTTGGCAGAAGCCGCTCTGCAATCGGCCCTATATAACGTAGATATCAACTGCAACTACATCAAGGATGAAGGGTATGTAAGCACCTACCGCGAGAAACGTGCCGAGTTGGCTAAACGAGCGGGGAATATGAAGCAGGAGATCATCGATGCGGTGCAAACCGTGTTGTGCAGTTAAGGCTACTGTTGGTCGAGAGCAGCGCTGTCTTCGTCCTCGGTCTCCTTCCAGATTCTATCTAGGATCCCATTGACGAAGACCTGTGCTCGTTCGGTTCCGTACTTCTTACACAACTCTACAGATTCGTTGATCGCCACCTCGGGCGGGATAGAAGAAAGGTATAGGAGCTCGAAGACCCCCAGGCGCAGGATGTTGCGGTCGATCAGTGCCAACCGCTCGAAACGCCAGCCCACCGTGTGCTGGCCGATGAGATCATCAATCTCATCCCTGCGCGCAGTGATCCCAATGAAGATCTGCTCGATGTAATCGCGTTGATCCCCGGGATCGATCTCGGCGAGCATCTCAGAGGTCGATCTCTCGACGAACTCCTGTTGATAGAGAGCACTAAGCAGAAACTCGCGTGCTTCTCTACGGTGCATCAAGGACGGAAGAGACGCGAGGTGAGCTTTCGCAGCCGTTGCAACACGTACTCTTGCGACTCAAGACAGACGCCGATCAGATACCCGGCGAGCGCAAACGCGAGGAGGATCAAGACAACCTTCCACCCAGCGAGGACGAAGAGGAGGCCAACCAGAAGACCGATAACGAGCCCGATCAGCTTAGGAGTCATCACCATCAATGGTATCCTCCTTCTCTCTCTTGACCGGCTCTTCCTCGCGCGCGCGGATGCTATCCACGAGCACGGAGACCTCTTGCACCTCAACCCCGGTCCGTTCGACAACACGCTGGGAGAGGGTCTCCTGGATTCGCCGTCCTACTGCAGCTACCTGTTCCTGAGGAGAAAGGGCTGTCTGGATCCGGATTGCGATCCCTTCCTCCTGGTGTCGCAGCCGGACACGGAAGCGATCGATCCCAACCTCCTCGCGCAGGATCCCGCTGATGAATTCCCGCAATGCATAGGGAGAAAGTTCGATCCTTCCCCACTCTCCCTCCTGCGAGAAGCGCGCCGCCGCCACTTGTCTTCGGTATGCCAACAGGACAAAGTGGATGGCGATCACAAGCAGAACCGCTCCCACAAAGAAGAGAATTCCAATCCCGGTCGCCGACACGAAGAAAGGCGACGGTACTGCAAAGGCAATGACTCCCGCCCCAAGGAGGATCGCCACAACACCCAACCCTAATGTGAACAGGGTTGCGCATAGATAGAGGGCAAGAATAAGTAGGCTCATCCCTCCTCCTTCTCCTCGACGAACGTCTCTTCCGGCTCCACGCGCCGCTGTACATCAACGTCCACGCCGCTGACACGCAGCCCGGTCATCCGCTCGATCTCCGTCTTTACGCGTGTCTGTACCTGCTTGGCCACCTTGTGAATCGGATTCCCATACAGGACAGTGATCCGCACCGTTACCTTGGCATTCTCTCCCTCGACCTCGGTGTCAACGTACCGCTTCATCCCCTCGCCACGGTGGAAGACGCCGTCACCCGATCTTAGGTTGGCGATCCCCTCCACCTCGGAGACCGCGATCCCCGCGATTGCGGTGACCACGTCTTTGGAGATGCCAACATTCCCTTTTTCTCCCTCTGCCATCACGTCCTCCTCACTCCTCCTCGATACCGCTCTCAAGGGTCTGCGGCGGAACGACCTTCTTCACGAAGACATCCACCCCGGTCACAGTTACCCCGGCCAGCTTTTCGATATCCTGCTGCACGTTCCCCTGAATACCCTGCGCTACCTCGTGCACCGGGTACCCGTACTCGACCGCGATCCTGAGTTCAATGTGAACCCCATCCTCTGTGAGTTCGGTCTTGATGGTGGGAGAGAGATCCTCCCCACCGAAGAAGCTCTTGAGCCCGCCCGAAACGCTGCCAGACGAGTGGGCGATCCCATCGACCTTTCCTGCCGCGATCCGGGCGATCGCCGCGATCACTTCCTCCGATATGGTGATGCGGCCATCTTCATCGCCGATATTCACCTTCTTCTCTACCATAGCTCCTCCTTATATGCGTTCCACGTACTTTCCGTTTCGCGTGTCCACCTTCAACGTATCCCCTTCCTTTACGAAGAGAGGCACATGCACCACTGCCCCGCTCTCCAGCGTCGCCGGTTTTTCCACGTTGGAGACGGTATCCCCACGCACGCCTGGCTCGGTACGGACAACCTTAAGCTCGACGAAGTTGGGGAGATCCACCTTGACTAACACATCGTTGTGGTAGTAACCGATGACGTTAACCCCCTCCACGATGAAATCACCTCGTGTGCCAAGGATCTCCGCGGAGATAGGGAATTGATCGAATCGTTCGTTGTCCATGAATAAGTAGTCTTTTCCATCGTTATACAGGTACTGCAACGACCGGGACTCCAGGAAGACCGACTCAGTGTTCTCTGCTCCCTTAAACGTGGTTGAAGTCACGCGACCGTTCTTGAGGTGGCGAAGGTGCGTCCGCGCGATCGACCCTCCCCTCCCCCGTTTGGAATGCTCGTACTCGACAATCTCATACAGGTCTCCATTGTAGAGGATGACCATCCCCTTGCGCATCTCAGTTACGGATAAACCCATCGATCGATCACTCCCTTGATTAATAAATGATATTCTCCCCTTTTGGCCTTCGCATGCAAATCGCGCCCCGTGTTCTGGCGAGAATTCCTGCTGGACCTCCTTCCCCTACAGTCATGAAAGGCTCTGCTTGAGCCATCCAGCGAGGTTCTCGGCTTGGGACGTGAAGAAGCGGCACTCGATCCGTCCCGCTTGGTTCGGGTTGAAGTCGGACGGATCGAAGGAGATGCAAAGGCACCCTGGGAATTCGAGTACAATATCGAGCTTACGGAACTGCGGATCGTCAAAAGCTACGTTTACGAGTCGGACGAAGCCAGCGTAGGCGATCAAACGCTTCGATGTTATGGAGATGGAACCGGACCATCCCCTACGCTTCCACGTAAACCGTTTGCCCGGTGCTTTGAAATCGCGGTAGGTGACTGAGACACGAATCCCTTCCTCGATAATCCGCACCCCCTCGCTCTCTAGCGACGTCCTCACGTTCTTCGGCAATCCGCCAATCCCAAACAGCCGGTAGAGAAGGGACTTTGCCATGCGATCAAAGCTCCAATTTGGGGATCATGAAGTAATCGGCGTATTGGTGTCTGGGCGAGAGATCGCCGCCGCTTCTCTCATCAACCCCATCCGTTTGGGAGACGTGAGTTTTCTACTAGGTTTCAGATGAGATGGAAAGGCACGTGGGTGAGTGAAGAGAACGTCAATCACGC
>JAUWNS010000063.1 GCA_030612485.1 Candidatus Bipolaricaulota bacterium | reverse complement strand
GGTACGATCCTCGGGATCACACGCGGTACACGGCGAGAGCATATCGTGCGTGCGGCGCTCGAGGGGATCGCTTATCAGACATACGACGTAATACGCGCACTGGAACATGATACCGGGGAACGCCTGGGCGAGCTTAGAATTGACGGCGGTGCGGCACGAAACGAGTTCCTTTGCCAGTTCCAGAGTGATCTCCTCGGGATTCCGCTCGTGCGGCCGTCCATCCTGGAGACGACCGCCCTCGGTGCAGCGTTCGCCGCGGGGGTCAGTATCGGGTTCTGGGAGGACTTAGCCGCCTTGCGCAGCCTCTACCGTGTGGAACGGCGCTACACGCCGCTGATGAAGGAAGCTGAGCGGGAGCGGCTCCTCGCCAATTGGACGCGGGCCGTGGAGCGGGCCAAAGGCTGGGAGATGGAGATCCCATGAGGGTTGTCGTGATCGGGGCCGGTATAGTGGGCGCGCTCATCGCGCGGGAACTCGTGCGCTATGGTGCGGATGTCCACCTCTTCGAGCGGGAGATCGACATCGGTTGGGGGGTGACCAAGGCCAACTCGGCGATAGTCCACGGCGGGTTCCACGAAGCGGTGGTGTCACCACGCGCCCGCTTCTGCATCGAGGGGAACGAGCTGTACGCGGCGCTCACCAAGGAGCTCGATGTCCCTTTCCACCGCTGTGGAGCCTACACAGTCGCCCTCAGCGAGGAGGAGCTACCCGCCCTAAAGGCACTCCTCGCACAAGGGGAGGAGAACGGGATCCCCGGCCTCGATCTACACGACGTCGCGGCGGTCCTCGCCCACGAGCCGAACCTGAACCCGCGAGTGAAGGCCGGGCTGTGGTCCCCAACCGTTGGGATCACCGAGCCGTGGACCCTCGCTATCGCCGCGGTGGAAAACGCCTGCGTGAACGGACTTACCCTCCACCTCGCCGAGGAGATTACCAGAATACGGATGCGGGACGGCCGCGTATGTGGGATCACTACTCCGCAGGGAGAGTACCCAGTCGACGCGGTAGTGAATGCTGCCGGCCTCTTCGCCGACCGGATCGCGCAGATGGTTGGCCTTTCCGAACCCAACCTCTTCCCCCGCCGCGGCGAATACATCCTCCTCGACAAGAAGGCCGATGGGTTAGTCAACTCGGTGATCTTCCCCACCCCGAGCAAGACCTCCAAGGGGATCCTGGTCCTCCCCACCGTGGATGGTGGAATCCTGCTCGGTCCAACCGCGAAGGACCTTGCTCGCGAGGAGAATGACTCGCGCGAGACGACTGCAGACGGGATGAAAAAGACGATCGATGGGGCACGGCGGCTCGTTCCGACCATCGACCTTTCTCTCGTTATCAAGACCTTCGCCGGGCTGCGTCCGGAATCCCCAAGGAAGGAGTTCGTCGTCGGCAAGAGTGAAGTACAGGGATTCTTCCAGGCGGCAGCGATGCGCTCACCCGGGCTCACCGCCGCTCCGGCCGTCGCACGCTTCCTCGTTCACGAGGTGATGGCGAGCGAGCTCTCCCTCGCGAAGAAACCCTCCTTTCAACCGCTTCGCAATGGGTTGCCGCGGGTGACCGAGCTCCCGGATGAAGAGTGGGATGAGTTGATCAGCAAGGACCCGCGCTACGGACGGGTCATCTGCCAGTGCAACCGCGTGACTGAAGGGGAGATCGTGGCGGCGATCCGTCGCGGCGCGCGCAGCCTGGACGGGGTGAAGTTCCGCACACGCGCCGGGTTCGGGCGCTGTCAGGGCGGCTTTTGCACGGACAGGATCCTCCTGATCCTGGCACGCGAGCTCGGCATCTCCCCGGAAGACGTAACACTGCGCGGGAATGGAAGCCGCATGCTGAACGGGGTGGTGCGCCGGTGACGCGTGATAACGTGGATGTATTGGTCATCGGTGGTGGCGCGGCAGGGATGGCCGCAGCCACTGCGGCGGCCCAAGCCGGGGCGAGAACGCTCCTTCTCGAGCGGGATGAGGAACCTGGTGGTGTTCTGAATCAGTGTATCCACCCCGGGTTTGGCCTGCACCGGTATCAGGAGGAGCTGACCGGACCCGAGTTCGCCCACCGCCTCCTGACCGAGTTGGATCGATCGCACGCCGAGGTGGTCTCGCGCTGCAGCGTGCTCGATATCGACCCTCAACACAGTAGCCCCCTCATCAAGGCAGTGAGCCCGGACGGGGTGATGCGAATCCGTCCACAGGCATTGATCTGGGCGACCGGAGCGCGCGAGCGGCCGTTCGGGAGCCTGCTCACACCCGGTCCCCGCCCCGCAGGGATCTACACCGCCGGTCTTGCCCAGAAGTTCGTGAATATCCACGGGTACCTTCCGGGGAAGCGCGCCCTCATACTCGGATCGGGTGATATTGGTCTGATCATGGCACGGCGACTCCACCTGGAAGGGACAGAAGTCGCCGCGGTTGCCGAACTCACACCATTCCCCGGCGGATTGATGAGGAACGTTGTCCAGTGCCTGGAGGACTACGATATACCGCTCTTGCTGAGCCACACTGTCACCCAAATCCACGGCCGTGATCGGCTAACAGGGGTAACTCTGGCCCGGGTGGACGAGGCCGGACGGCCGATCCCCGGTACCGAAGAGGATATCGAGGTGGACGCCCTGATCCTCTCGGTCGGCCTGATTCCGGAGAACGAGTTGATCCTGCCGTTCGTGAACCTCGATCCGTTGAACAAGGGGCCGCGCGTCGACTCCAGGATGCAGACAGAGACCCCGTGGCTATTTGCCGCCGGGAACAACGTGGTCATCTTCGACCTGGTCGATTCCGTCGCCGCCGTGGGCGAGAAGGCCGGCCAATTCGCGGCTGATTACGCCCGGGACGACCTCCCTCCTCGCAGTTCTATCCCCATCGTGCGTGGCGACAACGTTCTCCACCTTGTCCCCACCGCGTTGACCCCGGAGACCCCCACAACACTCTACCTGCGGGTCACCCGCCCTATGCGCCAGGCTGAAATAAAAGTCGGAAGAGTACTCTCCCGGAAGCAGATGGGAGTGCGCCCGAGCGAGATGATCGAGATCACGATCTCCGATGACGAGCTGAAGGAGTTAGCGCAGTCTTCCGAGATCCTAGTGGAGGTGACAGGGACGTGATGGAGAAGAAACTCATCTGTGTCTCGTGTCCTGTAGGCTGTGAGATCTCGGTGAAGACCGAGGGTGATAGGGTCGTAGAGATCACGGGTAATCGATGCCCACGCGGAGAAACCTACGCTCGCCAGGAGACAATCGCCCCAATGCGCGTGCTCCCCACGAGCGTCAAGGTATGCAATGGGGAATGGCCACTCGTCTCGGTGAAGACCGATCGCCCCGTGTCGAAACACCTGATTGCAGAGATAATGGAACTCGTACGAGCCCTCGCGGTAGAGGCGCCGGTAGATATCGGGCAGGTCATAGCAGAAGATCTACTCGGCACCGACGCTAACCTTGTCGCCACCCGCAATGTTCAACGAATTAGGAATGGGGATGGACGCGATTCCCCCTCGACTTGACAGCGGACCAAGATTCGTCGTAGGATCGCTTCCATGAATAAGAGAAGGTACTTCCTCATCGTAAACCTGATCGCTGGACAGGGCCACTGCAAAGAGATCTTTCCCCAGGTAAAGGCCGAACTCGACCGCCGTGGGCTCGACTACGACCTCCACTTCACCAACGAACCCCTGGAAGCGATCGATGTCGCCCAAATGGTGATCGAGGCCGGATTCACCCACATCGTCGCAATGGGCGGAGACGGGACGATCAACGAAGTTGCAAACGGCATTCTGAACTCAAAGTCATCCTACCCACTGGGAGTGATCCCGGCAGGGAGCGGGAACGACTTCGTGCGCATGATTGGAATCCCAGCCGATCCGATGCACGCGATCGATACCCTCATCTCCGGGGAAGAACGGACGATCGACCTCGGGTACGTTGTTGGCGATCGCTACTTCATCAACGGTCTAGGCATCGGGATCGATGCTCAGGTAGCCCGGGATGTCCTGAAGATGGAGCGTCTTCGGGGGGCAGTCGCCTATCTTTACGCTGCAATTAAGGAGGTCATCCGCTTCAAAGCCTTCCCAGTGAAACTGACCGGCACCGATTGGACCGAGGAGAGGAACTTCATCTCACTTGGAATCACGAACGGCAAGTATGCCGGTGGCGGATTCAAGCTTGCCCCACACGCCGAGATAGACGATGGCTTAGTCGATATTGCCGCGATTGAGGACTTCTCATCTCGCTTCAAGCGACTGATAAACCTGCCAAAGGCACGTAAAGGAGCTCATCTGAAGCTTAACGAGGTGCACTACCATCAGGACAGATCGGTCACGGTCTCCTCGCCGGCGAAGCTGATCGCCCATATCGACGGCGAAGTATACCGCCTTCCGAAAAGCCCGTTCGAGGTCGCTGTCGCCCCGAAAGCGCTCCAGGTGATCGCGCCACCATCGGGATAACCTGTTGCGTCGGATTCAGCCCAACTTTACCGCGGATGAAGGTATAGCAATGGCCTGTTGTGCTCTGCACAGGGGTACGAGCTTCACTAACCCGAAGTTTCCCGCAATTTTGGGCCTAAAATTGGCAGCTAACACAGATAGAATCGCATATCGAGAAGGAAAGAGTTCTTTATTCTGTAGCCATGTAGGATCTGGTATTTTCTTGACATCGACCCTGAATACGTAGCATACTGACTCTTGCTGGGATGAGGTCACAAGGCGCTCTCAACCTAGACTGAAGTTCCTGAGGCTGAAACAGCGGAATCTCTGTCGCTGCTGGTTGCTGCCTTCAAGAACAACCGGAACAGCAGTAGTGTTGATCCAGGTTGCACACAATGATGAGCGAGATAGCAAGGGTTCCTACGATGAGAAACGTTCCTACGAGTTTCTTCTTGCCGGTCATCTTCATGCTTAGAATCTCCTTAGCGTTAGTGTAGCTCCCTCATTCTGGCGTGCCAAATTCAAGGAGCGTGTAGTGCGGTGTTGAGAGAAGAGCATCGGCGAACTTGGTGGGAAAAGGTCGATGATCTGTATGCGCAGTGGAAGGAGTTGGAACAGAAGATGGCGCCACAGTAGCGGCGATTTGCCGCCGCGCCACTGTTGGTAGGCCGTGGAGTTAGAGGGCAAAACACCAAAAGTAAAGATCCGACCCCGTAGCTTGCCCTGTAGCTCCGTCGTTCTGGCATGGCAAGTTTAATGGGGCTGTGTGTCGCGGCGTTGGGAAGAGAGCATCGGCGAACTTGGTGGGAGAAGATCGATGATTTGTACCCGCGGTGGGAGGAGTTGGAACAGAAGATCGCACCACTGTCGGCGGACCGTGGAGTTGGAGAGCAAAAGTCAATGGTAGATCAGATCCAGCTTCTTTCAGATTGCGCTTGCACTTTTCGATAGCACTTTGTACAATGATCAAGTCGGATCACAGCCATAATTCAGGGGGCATCATATGAAAGCAGCAAAGACACGTTTGACGGTCGATCTGCCCGGGGAGTTGGTGAAATGGGCCGATACGGCCGTTGAGCGGGGGGCAGCCCGCAGCCGCAACCAACTGATTACCCAAGCGATTGATGTGTACCTCCACAGCCTAGAAGAGGCCGAGATTGACGCCCGGTTCAAGGCGATGGCCGAGGATGAAGCATACCAGCAGCTGGCATTGCATCTGACTCAAGAGCTCGAGTATTCTGACTGGGAGGCCTTCCAACTTGCTGAAGGTCAGGAATCATGAGCTTTTCTCCGTCTCAAGCGTCTGCAGAATCGCCTCCCCGCCGCGGTGAGGTTTATTCGCTACGGCTCGATCCTGTAGAGGGCTCGGAGCAGCGAGGCACCCGGCCTGCGGTGGTTGTCTCGCGCGATGCGATAAATCAGGCCAGCCCGGTGATTGTTGTCTGCCCGTTGACCGATGCGCACCATATTTCTCGGCCCTATCCCAGTGACGTTCTGGTAAAGGCCCCGGAGGGTGGGCTCACCAAGGATTCCGTGGTGCTGACGGGACAGATTCGGGCGGTGGCCAAAATTAGACTGCTCCTGCGCTTGGGGGAAGTTCAGCCAGATACGATACGCCAGATTGAGCAAGCTCTCAAGATTACGTTGCACTTACCTTGAGCTTGTAGCGATCTGCACTCAGTTCTTGTGTTGTATGGCTTGTCATAGTGTATGAATAGCTGACAGTCCTAACATGCTGGGCAGATCGCGAGCAGATCACAATATGGCCTCGACATCGAATCCAATTCGGATTGTGTAAATGTATCCCCCTTTACGGACTGGACGTCCGTTGCAGTTCTCGTGAAGAAATGAGTCTAGGTCCTTGCCTCGCGTTCCGATATTGTGAGCAGTGCCGCTTGGAAGTTCCAGAAGCCTTACGAATTGGCACTTAGAATGAATAATTGTACGTAGTGGGAAGGAGCACTGTTACAGGTGGAGCTAAACGATCCAGCCGTAGCCGCCGATCACGCGAGGCTGCACTCCACCTACGAGGCGCATCGCGCCGCGCAGCAGCAGCTAGACAACCTGTTTGCACGGTGGGAAGAGTTGGAACAGAAGATGGCGCAGCAGTAGCGGCGATTTGACGCCGCGTCACTGTTGGCAGGCCATTGGGTTAGAGGGGAAAACACTAAAAGTCCCCCACAGCATGCATAAGATCCGATGGCAAACTCGATCTTCCTACCTAAAGCATCCTGCTAAGGAAGTCAATGATCTCAACATCTGGTTTGGACTTTTCTTTCTCCAACGACAGCCTTTCTTCCACTAGGATGGGGGCGTATTCGCTGGGTTGATTGCGGAGGAACATAGCTGAGGCCTTAACTTCGCCCCTGTCCCCGATAAAAAGCTTCTGAATTTGCGCGCCGAAATCCGCGTTCTCGGCGAATACCTTTGCCAATCCCTGAAGAACAGAAGTGAACGTCTCTGCTTCAGGAGAAGCCTTAAGCGAAGGATGCTTCATTAGATCGCGGATTTTATCGCTTAAGAAACGGCCTGATGGATGGAAAGCTCCGGCACTATTACGTATCGCTACCAGGTGGTTGGTCGTTTCCTCTCTTGCCGCCTCGATTGCTGTCTTGGCTTCTTTCGCTGACTCCTGTACATCTTGCATCTCTCTCTCGATCTGGCGCGCAAAGTCCATCGCTCGCCCAGCTATCAGTATCCCGCCTATACTGAATAGCGCTGCGACTGTGGCGATTATTGTCACCGCCAAGGTTAGCAAGGCGAGATAATTGTAGTGACTTTCAGGAGGAAACACTCCAAACTGATACAAAAGGTAGCCAATTCCGCCCAACACTGCGGCACTGATGAGCACAAGGAGGGAAACAGACCGAATTAGCTTCATGTCTTCTCCTTTTGTTCCTCGCGCTCAGCAAGTGTTTCCCGCAACAGCTTGAAGAAGGCATCGTCCGCCGGTTTTCGTTGTATGCAGCGCACTTCTGGGGTCTTTTCCAGTTCACCATAGACAGCACGACCGATTTCGGTCTCTGCGGGCAGACTCGTCAGAACAAAGATGGGCACGCTGGGCAAGTACTTTCGTATCAGGGGCAACAAGGCAAGCCCCACTTTCATTGCATCGAGTGCCCCTCTTGGCTTATACCCTTTTATCTTGCAGTATGCTTTTTCATCCTCTTTGCGAAGCGGGAACATAATGTCCAGTATGACACCGTTTATCTCCTCTTCTGTTGCGGCATGCTCCTGCAGCCACGTTACCGCATCCGCAAAGAAGCGGCATGGACGTACGCGAAATCCTCCCACCTTGAGGCGTTCGATGAACCAACGCATGATCGTATCGATCTCATCATCGATCACCAGCAAGGTGTAGTTGCTTCTTTCTATTGTCTCATTCATGATGCACTGTCTCCTTTCCAGCTCTGAAAAGACGCCAGTTCAAGCGGCAATTGTACAACGAACTCGGTAGGCCCTGCGCGCCGGGAAAGCAACACGTCCCCTCCGAGCAGCTTTGCCAGCTTTCTACTGATGTACAGACCCATTCCACTCCCTACAACCGCTGTCTGAAATGCGTTGCTTCCCCGTTTCTCTCTTTCAAAGATCAAGTCTTCTTCTCCCTTGGGAACACCAATGCCGAAGTTCTGCACGCGGATCTCCACGCCGCTGGCTGTCACCTCACCGACGATCAGAATGGGTTGAGGCGTAGCTAAAGGGGAGTACTTCACAGCGTTGCTAAGCAAGTTGAAGATAATGTTCCGCAGGTATCGATCCTTCCCCTTGGGAATCCGCAACGCTGGTGGAAATTCTGATGGGTCGAAGAGATGCTCCAGAGTGAGCCGCCTGCCTCGTATCATGAAGCGCATCACGCGTTCGATGGGGAAAATTAGGTCTTCGAACAGCTGTACCTCTATCGTCTGGCTTCCATCTCCTGCATCAGGGAGGGAAGAGAGTCCTTCGATTCTGGCGAATATGAAAAGGCCGCCGATCAGTTCTTGAGTGTATTCGACCAAGCTTTTCATGTCTTGCAGTCGCTGTGAGGGTGGAAACAAAGAAAGCGCATCGTAGAACGCAGCTAGGGGCGCTCCTAGCTCATGCCCGAGACCGGTAAGCACGGCATCATGTGTCATTTTCTGTGCACGGACCAGGTGCTGCACGGACAGCATCTGCAGCATGATCAAGGCAAGAAATGAAAGAGTATTTTGATCATCACTAGAGAAGTGATTTGTCAGAAACTGTGTCTTGCTCCATAGAGTCACTATCAGCGACATGGGAGTATCCGCTGATGTCTTGCCCACAGCAATACCATTCTTGAAATCTCCTTGCAGGAGTTCATCCCTCATAAGCACCTGCACATCAGGGCTAGGTGATATTAGGTTGGCCACCACCGGGCCGTGTCTGTCAAGGCACACACCTATGAGGCTCTGTCTTGCTTCAGCGTCCGGTATTTCCCGCAATGAGAGATCGCCGCCGACCATGGCCAGACGCGCGAATTTCCTTTCATTCTTGTTGTGTTCCCAAATCGAACAAGCACTCTCACCAAACAGGAAAGCAATATCGCCCGCAAGGGCTTGCCAATCGACCTCTTCTGCCCTTGTCATCTGCTCCATAATCTTCTTGGTTAGCTCCAGCAACCTCTGGTAAGGAACGCGAATGCCCAGTCTACAACCCAGTTCTATCATTATTGGTATTGCGCTCTGAAGCTCTTCGTCCTCGCGAAAGCGGAACCGCAACAGCCCTAATGTGCGATTGGCTGAGATCACAGGTATGATCGCCGAGCTTTGTCCGGGAACAACATACGGCATTCTGCGATTGAACAGGCGCTCAACCATCGGTTTAGTCATCACGATTGGTGGTTCTTTCTCATCGGTTCCTTCTGGCGATCCGGCGAACCACTCAGCGCTTACGCCACCATCAGGATAAGGCTCATGCAGACTAGGCCGAAAATAGTCGACTCTCTCAACTCCGGGCAGCGTCTGAACGCTATGCAAAAATTGCTGCATGACCTCTTGAGGGAAGAACTCCGAATTCGTCACAAGGTCAGCTATCTCGTGTCTGGCGTGATGCGCAGCTTGCTGTTGTGCTTGAGATACTCTCTTCTTAATTCGTGCCTCAGACACATCGAAGATGGGCAACCATCCGTTGAGGAAAGCCTCTACTGACGAGCTATGCGCTTTCTTCACCGACCGGTCGACAGCACGCTTGCTCTCAGCGAAAAGCCAAATCGCTGAGAAAGAGTTCAGCACGTCTTTGGGTAAATTAAGCCTTGCCGAATACTGATTACTAACAGGCAGATCCAAGAACTTCCTGTCGGTTTCCGGAATCTGATCAAAGCGAGTAGAGTTGAAATAAGCATTTGTGTCTTCTGGGAGAGGGATGAATAACAGTTGGAATTCCGACTCCCCTTTGCCAGAAGGAACATGAATGGCCAGAAATCCGGACCTAGTCACGGGATTTCGCAGTACAACAGCAAGAGCAACGGTTTCGGGAAGCAACTCCGACAAACCTGTCAGACCTCGCCTCAAGTGCTCGCGTTGGCCTACCAACTGAAAGAGCTCGTAGATGCCCGCCATGAGATCATACCCTTGAAGCCTAACTGGGTTCAGCAGATCGCGCACAACGCCGTTTAGCGTCATCCGCAGGGTATTCAACTCGAATACAAGCTCCTCGTTTCTGGCGCTTTCTTCACCTTCCCATGGCGGCACCTCCAGCAGTTCAGGGATCAGCTTGTATTGGAGGGTCTTCGCGAACGATACATCGTTTGTTTCCAGTTCCTCCATCTGCCGCCACAGGGAGGTCCAATCGCTGGTTGCAGCACGTGCCACCGGCCCCCCGCACACCAAGTAGCGAATCTTGCGTTTCTGTTTCTTCGGGGTGTTGCCTATCTGTAGCTCAGTTATAGGAAGGATGAACCACCAGCAGTCGAACAGACCGCGAAAGACGACAGGTTCCCAGACGTCTCGTCCGGCATTATTTTCTACCATGTGAAGTGCAGGATCAAATGTACGCAAGAACTCGTGCCAGAGCGAGGGGTGACCCTCAAGAAATCTGTAAAGCGCTTGGTTCAGGCTCCAACGTGTGACACGAGCTTCATCGTATCGGTCTTGCCATTTTGTTGGACTCTTCAGCTGAGCGAGAGACTCGTGGAAAGGAGCGTACCGAAAGAGAGCCATCGGTATTCCACACAGGTCGGACAGCAGGTCCTGTGGTTGCTGCAGGAAATGCTCTTCTCTGTCAGGCATACACATCCCTCCCAGACTACCAGCTAACTATAAAAAGTATACCGCCAAAGCAGTTAAAAGTTCAATACCGCCGCGCCCGAAGGCTTGTCTCATGCAAGATGAGCACGAGAGACTCCGAAATTCCGGGGTCTACCATTGTATTTTACAGATGACGAACATACCGTTGTCAAGTAGAATGTCTACTTGACGGGCCTGCCTATGCCAACGGCAGACAGGAATTGTGCACATCTTGCGTGAATGCGAGGGACACAAACCCTATCTCAGGCTGCTGCTTGAGGAATTATGGCATCCGTCCACGGATTTACCGGAAACGCATTTATGAGAGGAACAGATCCGAAGAATGAAGGTGTGAACATTCCACTTGAATTTTCAAGTCACATTGGTGTCACCTCCTGGGGTTCGAAGTTCATAGTCCCTTTCGTTCTTAACCATTGACCAGATCACCCGTACAAGATGGCGACCAAGAGCACGGACCGCTTGATTGTGTTTCTTTCCCTCTGCTCGTTTCCTGTCATAGTACACCCTAGACTCAGGGACAAAATTGATGTGCCGTGCTACAGCAGTCATCATCGCTCCCTTGGCCCGGTGGTTGACCTGGCGTGGACACTTGCTACCGTGATGTTGTCCTGAATCCTTGGAAAGAGGACTCATCCCTACGTAGAGGGCAAGACTTGCTTCCCCGGTAAAGCGCTTCGTAGTTCCAATCTCACCGGCGAGTTCAGCAACACAGGTCTTGCCAAAGCCTCCTATGGAACCGATCCGGCAAGCAAGCTCTGAACGATCGGCTAACTCAGCCAGTGCTTCATCCAGAATATGAATCTGGCTGAGGAGCTCGAGGATCCGCCGGGCATCGGAGATGATCATTGGCCCGACATAACTAACCTCGGAAGAGAAGGTTGCCTTGCTTTGCCACTGTTGGATGGTACGGGCATACTTCTGCCCGATAGCGCGAACCTTGAGTACGCTGGAGCGCTGGATTCGCGCCAACTGTGTCAGCTCATCACTGCATGTAAGATACCGTAGGAACCACAGGTTGCACACATCCTTGGTGATAGCGCGAAGCTCAG
>JAUWNS010000077.1 GCA_030612485.1 Candidatus Bipolaricaulota bacterium | reverse complement strand
TCTTTGTTCCATCAGGTGTCCATGCTGGGCACCAGGCAGTGGAATATTCGTTAGTTATGTTATGTTGATTGCTTCCATCAGCGTTCATCACGTAGATCTCACCCCGAGACGAAAAAGCGATCCTCGTTCCATCAGGTGACCAGGCAGGCTCCCAGTCAGGGGAATAATCGTTAGTGATATTATGTTGATTACTTCCATCGGTATTCATCACATAGATATGCAAGTAAGCATTACCATAACGACCTGATGCAAAGGCAATCTTTGTTCCATCAGGTGACCAGGCAGGGAGGCAGTCATCGGCAGGATCGTTAGTAAGCCTCTGCACATTGCTCCCATCGGCGTTCATTACGTAGATGTCATTGTTACGATCACGATGCGACGTAAAGGCAATCTTCCTCCCATCAGGTGACCAGGCTGGATCCTCATCCCAGGCAGGATTATTAGCGATGTTATGTTGATTGCTTCCATCAGCGTTCATCACGTAGATCTCACCGCCAGACAAAAAAGCGATCCTTGTTCCATCAGGTGACCACGCAGGCCGCCCGCCATCACTAAGAGTATAGGTAAGTCTTTGCACATTGCTTCCATCGGCATTCATCACATAGATTTCCGCCCATTGGCAATCTCGATCTGACGCGAAAGCGATCTTGCCCTCACTTGGCCCTGGTTGAGGAGTTGGTCCTGCACTACTAACGGTTATATTGATTGAAGCTGACGAACTATCGCCGTCTGAATCAGTCGCCGTCAAGGTGATAGTATAAGTACCCACTGAGAGCGTATTTGTGGTTAAGGATTCTCCGGTACTGAGCTGGCCATCGATACTAGAGATCCAAACTAAGGAGGACCCACTTAGACGTCCATCCTCAGGATCGACGGCTTCTCCTTGGAAGGTGATTGTCTCTCCTTCCGTAAAGGCTGAGCCATCTTGAGGAGAGACGATGGTTACCGAAGGTGGCTCATTAGAAGGAGAAGTGCTGTCAGCTGGGGAGGTGTGAAAGTACAGCCTCTCGGGGCGGTATCCCCACTCCTTGGAATTGCACGGGTCCTTCGGGAAGTGGGCTCTCATATTCCATCGATAATTCTTGTCCCATTCCAATATTCCGCTGGGTAGTTCAAGTGATGTCCGACTCCCAGGGATATCGTTGTTGGCGTAAACCAGGTACCTTTCTCCATATGGGTACTCGCTTATGTAGACCCCGTACCCATCAGCACACGGGACTTCCTCCCAGCGCATGGTTGAAGGCACGGGGTGGAGCTCCTCAAGGCTGTCACCTTCTCCAGGGAAACCTGGGCTTGTAGGCTGAGATCGGAACAAGCATTGCCATGGGGGATAGGCCCAGCCTTTGTAACGTATGGGGTTGGGTGGTATGAGATAGGCCATCACGTCCATGGTTCTTACATCTTCCTTATATGCATTGACCATCTCGCCAGCCCCCAAGTGGATTGCGACATGGCCGTAATTTTCGTTAGCTTCACATGGCTCGAAAAAGATTAATGCTCCTCTAGGTGGGTTTCCATAGATGCCGTTGTCTGGGTTTGGGTAGAACAATCCTTTCTTCTTTAGATATAGTTCAGCCAAGTCATCTGCATCATATCCCGCACTTTCTTGCCCGAATGCGGACGCCACAAACTTTGCACACAACCCACCCCAATGCTCATCAGAGTTGTTCCTTGCTGGGTCTATCGCCCATTGGATTGCTTTTTCGGCTGCAGCTTCCCACTCTGTTTTTGTCAGGGATTCCGGAGAGGTGGGGGGACTGCCCTTGTAGTCAACTTTTGTCAACCACTCCGAGTCCCCATTGTATTCGGATCTCTGAGCTATCCATCCCTCTACGGGTTGAGGTTCAAGTCCCTTCTCACGGACCTTCCACCATAGATATACCTTGCCATTAAGGCTCCCCCACCGTGGTTGATTGGGTGCATCAATAATCTCGAGAACCCATCCTTCGGGCACTGTCTTCACACTCTCGCTAGGAACGTTTGTTGCACTGTCCCATTCCCGTATATTCCGTCCTCTAGGAGCGTTAATCACCGTTACTAAATCCCCAACTTCAAACTTCTTCTTGCTGGAGGCTAAGGCATACTTGCTAAGATGGGGAAGATCAACATAAATATATCTCCTGCCCGAACTTAGAATGCCACCAAGACAGTTATCGGTTCTTGCCAAAACCCAGCCGTGATCCGTCCATTCAAGGATCATCGCATCATTCGGATCCACATTAGGAGGAATCTCAAAGGTAAGTCTTACGTTGGAATTTGAGCCACTCTTTGGAGTTATTCCTTGCGCCTGAGAACCGCCTTCGGAGATTATGGCCACATCATAAGCTGAGTGTATTTCTATAGAATCCCCCTCGGGTTGCTGGGGGGTAGGATTTTCGGTAACAACCAGCCTTTTCTGCCCACCACTGGCATCTGGAGGAACGGAGATCTTTAACCCTGTACCAGAAGCATATTCAATTCCAGCTTGCGCATCGAAGGTTTGCTCTTTAGTGATCTCATCATAAGGCTGAGAAACAGAGATAACTTTAGTTGAGGTATTTGATTTCCCTTTGCTATCAGTAATCTGCAATTTAACGGTGTAACTGCCTGCAGTACCGAAGCCATGCTGAATAGTTTCCCTTTGTGCTACTTCTCCATCCCCGAAATCCCACTCATAGCTGATCTCATCGCCATCTGGATCGTAAGACTGTAAGGCATCGAAAGTGACTTCTAACGGTGCCTCACCGGATATAGGGTTGGCTGATATTACTGCTACTGGGGAATGGTTCGGATTAAACCAATTCTGTATCCAGGCACAACCACCAAATGTGGCTAACAACACAAATAAAAAAACAATAAGGCTTGCAGTCCTTACTCGCCGAGACCAGCTTCCTCGTCTAAAGGTCGCCATTCTCATCGCCTCCTGACCCTTTTCTGATCCGCCCTAAGACGGAAACAATTTCACCATAGTGCTAATCGATGAAAAAATCAACACGAGGAGGAATTGAACACAATTGCAGAATGGAGCATATAGCTAATAAGGGAAGCAGGCGATCAGGCATGCGGCGACGTAGCACGGGGGATCGACGGACAGGATCCCGGCGTAGTCGGAGAGTTCGAATGGAGATCTCGAAGCCAGGGGCCATACAGTTACGTCTTCATCCTTGGTGCTTGTCCGGCCACTGAAGGCGAATACGCCTTTGCAGCGCTCATGTCAGTATCCCCAGGTGAGGATCATCGGGCTTACCATGGATTTCACCTTCCTATGCTTCTTCCTGCCTATCAGTAGAAAGCCCAATCAATTTCAGCCTGAGCAATTTCTTCGCACGGGCGTAGATGTCCTTTGTATCGCCCTCTCTCCGAATTCCCACCGCAACAATGATTACCCTTTCCTTCTCTACCTTGTAGAGCATGCAATACCTGGCAACACGCAGGCTGCGGAGGCCGGTCAGCTCGGCGACTAACGCCTTACCTTTCTTCACCGGCTCCTTTGTTAGCCCATCGATACGGCGATCCCAATTGTGTTCGCCAGCCGGGACTGCTTTAACGCTGGCGGTTCTCTTGATACTTCAGCCTGAGCTATGTCCCACTCTCTTACCGTGTTGCAGGAGGTCATTCCTGACATTACGGGTCTTGCGAAAGGGTAATCAACGGTCAGATTTGATCCTACCTGATCAAAATACCTCGCTTCTTGAATCGTGAACTCAGGCTCACCCGAATCAGATACCTGAAAGTCGCTGATTCTCGGACAAAGGCGATCACCCTTGTATAGTTTTCCTGCTCTTTCAAATGCGTCCACCATAGCAGCCTTGTGCGCAGCCAGCTCATGAGGAAACTGGTACGCGGGCGTAATCTTAACGGTGCCCCATCCCTCCACTCTTGAGTGTTCTCGATAGTCATACTCAATCGTGTAGGGCGCGAATACCCGGTGATCATGTTGGTCTAGGACCAACCAGCGAATGTCTGGTCGTGGATAGTATCCTCTGATCTCTGAGGTGTTATAGTTCAAGTAGTGATTTGGGGATTGTGCGAGCAAGCTGATTAATTCAGCAAATTCTCTAAAACTGACCCCAATTTCCTATTCACCACTTGGTTTTACCGTTATTTTAGGCATTGGTCACCTCCTGAAGTGGTCTGCGTCGCATCTTCTGTTCTAATCACGCTCTAGGCACCCAGCGCCTGAAGGCGCAGCATAACGCCACAAGCTCAGCTGCCGCCAGGGTGTTTGCAGATAATGCTAGCCAACCAGCCAGCCCCCACAAGCCGATGAACCCTCGAAAATCGCGCACGCCCTGGCGGTCAGCTGCAGCGCCTTGTTAGACCGCCGTTTTGTGAGTTTGAAAGCTGCCTTAGGCTGTGCGTCAAATCTGAATGGTGGTTATAGACGTTCACTTTGCACAACATGAGTACGTAGCCAGTTTGTGAATGCTTCACGCTCCAAATCGCCTGATGCCACTTGTAGAATTACTTTTTCCTGTTCTTCGGTAGCAGCGTTAATTTCATAGCCATTCAAGGTGAGGACTACTTCCATAGCCGCATGCCCGGTTCGCTTATTGCCATCTACGAAGGGATGATTTTTCACGATAGAAAAACCTAGCGCAGCCGCCTTCTCAATGATTGTGGGGTACATATCCTCTCCGCCAAAGGTCATTCGGGGTTGAGCTATGGCTGATTCTAATGCGCCCAAATTGTGAATACCACTTGAGCCGCCAAATTGCTCGATAATACGGCGGTGTATTTCCAACACTTCGCTGAGGGTGAGGTAGCGCATTATGCCAACCGTTGATAGAGTTTGGAGTTCTTCTCAAGCACATAGTCAACAGCCCGCTTGAAAGCTTCTTCTGGACGGCTGACCAATTCTTCGATGCTGACTCGAACCAATTCTTCAGGGGATACACTCAAACGAGTAGACAACTCTTTGAGGGCCTGTAAACGCTCGTCTGGCAAGGAAACAGTAATTGTACTCATCACAACCTCCACCATTAAGTTTACCTTCAAACGGACCGAAACGCCAGAGCTGCTGCATTACTTATGACTTAGTTTAATAGAAATGCTGTGCCTATAAGCAAGTTCGCGACGGTCTAACTAGTTATTCTACCCAAAATCTCTGTTTGCCTGATACGGATCACCTCACAACCAAAACTGTACTCCAAACATCCGGGGAATCAAGCGAAAACTGATAAAGACATTGGTGAAAGCTGTTTTTCGATTAACATAACACTGGTAATTCGTAGTTCTGGAGATTTGTGTATAACCTGTAGATTTGGATATGACGGAGATCGGCAAGAAGCTGAAGACGGTGCTGGAAGGTTATGCTACCTTACTTGCGCACGCGGGAGTTGGTGCTACCCAGGCACCAGCAGCACCTAGTGCGATGGGTGCGGGACTTCCTGCTCTTTGCGGAGGAGCAGGGCGGCTACATATTTGAGCAGACGCTGGACCTGTTCCTGACCGCTGTCGGCGAACGAGTCGGCATCAAGTCGTGGCAGATCCAGCAGGCGGTGGGATGCAGTGCGCAGCTCATGTTTGTTTGGTTTGTTTGGGGTCAGGCCTACACTTGACACTTAATACTGCGAAGGGCATGGAGCCACATCTTCATTCTTGGTGTTCGTCCGACCGTTGAAGAGGAATACGCCTTTGCAGCGCTCATGTCAGTATTCCCAGGTGAAGATCATCGGGATTATCATGGATGTCGGGTTCCTATGCTTCTTACTGCCTATCAATAGGAAGCTCAATCAATTTCAGCCTGAGTAGTTTCTTCGCACGGGCGTAGATGTCCTTTGTATCGCCCTCTCTCCGAATTCCCACCGCAACAATGATTACCCTTTCCTTCTCCACCTTGTAGAGCATGCAGTATCTGGCAACACGCAGGCTGCGGAAGCCGGTCAGCTCGGCGACTAACGCCTTGCCTTTCTTTGCCGGCTCCTTTGTTAGCCCATCGATACGGCGAGCGATCATGTTGCGGATTCGTCTATCCGTGATCGCGTGCAGCATGAGCTGTGCTTGCGGTGTGAGGAATACTTGATAGAGAGACATTATCGGCTAAAG
Organism: Candidatus Bipolaricaulota bacterium; assembly: GCA_030612485.1. The sequence continues at coordinate 4,240 of JAUWNS010000077.1, read as the reverse complement.
AACGCTTCTTGCCTCGTCCCACGGGATAAGCTCTTCGCTCTCCATCTCCTTGATGCTCTGCCGCAGAGCCGCCATGAGGTCCTCATCGCCGAGGATCTCCAGGGTTTCCACGAGGCTGTCGTACAGATCCCATGGCAAGACAGCCAGCACTGGCTTTCCGCGGCGGGTAATCGCGATCGCATCGGATGCATCGTCGGCGGCAAACTCCTCTGGAAGACGGCTGAGTTCGTGACGTGCCTGAGTAATAGGAATAGCTCTCTTAAACACCTCGATCCCTCCTTGGATTGACCTTCTGAGTGTACAGTTAGGCGAGCAGAAATCAAGTGCAGCGTGCAATTGCTTGCCCACCATTAACGCTGAGGAGACCAGGAATGCAGGAAGAACCACGAAAAGAGGCTCTTTGTCGTTTCGAGTAGGTAACTAAAGAGCAAGGGTCAAGCACCAAGACTCTCGCAGAGGTACAAAACTGTTTCACCACGAAGGACACGAAGAGCACTTGGGGGGTGTAGTAGCCGGTCCTGTTTACTACATCCCCCGAAGGGGTTAAAGGCACTGCTCATAGGTCGACTCCAACGATCCTGGGCCCAGTTCCCGGTGCACTTCAACTTGAGATTCCCTGTGGTCTTGCCACAGGGTTTCCTTATACCCCCTCTCCTTGATAGGAGAGGGTCGGGGTGAGGTGAAATAATGAAATCCCGGTTTGACCTTCAGGTCAAAATGAAATTGGCGGAATACCCCGTAGTCTCGCTACGGGGATAGTCAATTTCAAGGGAATTCTTTATTTGCACAGTCAATTACCCGATTCGACAGCTCATCGAATTCCATTCTTCGTGCTCTTCGTGGTGAATTCTCTTTGGCATCCGTCCCGTGCGAACCGAAATTAGAAGCCACTACCCACTAGAAACGACAGAAAACCATTCTTAATCAGGTTTACGAAAGAGGAGCGCGGCGTTCTGTCCACCGAAGCCGAACGAGTTTGAGAGCGCGATATCGATCGTCTTATCGATCGATCGGGGGGTGTAATCGAGATCACATTCGGGGTCGGGGTTCTCGTAGTTCAGGGTAGCGGGGATGAATCCGTGTTCCATCGACAGGAGGGTGGCGATCGCTTCCACGCTCCCGGCAGCGCCGAGGAGGTGCCCCGTCTGCGACTTGGTCGAGCTGATCTTCACCGTTTGAGCAGCCTCTCCAAGAGCGGTCTTGATCGCTTCTGTCTCGGCTCTATCATTCAACAGGGTCGAGGTCCCATGGGCGTTGATGTAGTCGATCTCGGCTGGCAAGATGCCGGCACGGTCGATCGCTGTTTTCATAGCTTGTGCAGCTCCCGCTCCGTTCTCGGCCGGGGCGGTGATGTGCTCCGCGTCGGCGCTCATCCCGAAGCCGATGATCTCTGCGTAGATGTGTGCTTCCCTTGCTAGAGCGCACTTACGTTCCTCCAGGATGAGGAACCCGGCCCCTTCCCCCATCACGAACCCGTCCCTGTCCCGGTCAAATGGGCGCGACGCGCGCTGTGGCTCATCGTTCCTTTTGGATATCGCGCTGATCTGGACGAATCCAGCGTAGGCGATCCGCACGAGGACTGCCTCCGATCCTCCGGCCACTACGCGATCGACCAACCCGGAACGGATCATCTCCCTTGCGATTCCTATTGCGTGAGCGGAACTGGCACATGCGGAGACCACACCGAAGTTTGGACCACGTAGGCCGTATTCGATGGCGATCTGGCCGGCGATGGCATTGGGCATCAATCTGGGGATCAAGAACGGGCTCACACGCCGCGGTCCGTGCTCAGTGAGAGCGGCATAGTTCATCTCCATCGTCTCGAGACCGCCGATCCCGGTTCCGGCGACTACTCCTGTCCGCTCCGCGTCGATCTTCTCTGCATCTAGGTTCGCATCATCGAGGGCGAGCTTCGTCGCCACGAGGGCGAACTGTGCCGCCCGATCGAGCCGCCGTGCGCGACGGCGATCCATGTGGTCGAGCGGGTCGAAATCGACAACCGGGGAGCCGATCTTGACCTCGATCCCGGAGAGGTCGAGCCGGTCGTCCACGCGGCAAACCCCGCTCTTCCCAGTACGCAAAGCCTCCCAGAACGCTGTCTTTCCCATACCGATTGGGGTAAGTGGACCGAGCCCGGTCACAACAACCCGGTTAGGCATGATCTTTCACCATCCGTTCCTCGACTTGCAGCAGAGCAAGCTCGCGCTGCAGGAGGTCCTTCTCCTCCGCTTCTGCAAGCTCTTGTTCGATCTCGCTGCGACGCGCTTTCACCGCAGAAAGGTCGATCTCTTCGACGGCGATCGCCTCCTGCGCAAGGATCATCACCCCGTCTGCGCTGACGCTGAGTACCCCCGAACCAACGGCGAAGACGCGCTCCCCATCGTCCGTCTTGATCCGCAAGGGTGCTGTATCGAGCGCGGCGAGGAGCGGCGCGTGACCGGTCATCACGGCGAATTCCCCTTCCACGCTATGTGCTGCTACCAGCGTCGCCTTCCCATCAAAGAGAGTTCGTTCCGGTGATCGTAATTGACAGTGCATACATTCCTCCTCATCGAACGAAGACTATAGGCAAAAGCCCGCTCGAAGTTCAAGGACCGGACGCGAGGTGGTCGGTGTAAGAAGCGATCAGATCGTGCGATAACTCGATCTCGTCCGTGGTAAGACGGACGACTCCTGCCCGTTCGAGGGGGCGAGAAGAGAGGGTGTGAAGGGAGAGGGCCAGTCCACGTGTGATGGCGATTCCGTCACCGTGGCTGCATGTGGAGCAGAGGAGCCCTCCCTGCGCAGGGACAAAGAAGAAAGTCCCGGAACGCTCCCCGCAACGGGCACAAGCCTGCAAATGGGGGCGATGCCCCAGGAAGGAGAGGAGCTTCAACCACGTGGCGAGAGAGAGCTGCTCTGTGGGAACCTCACTCTCCTCCAACAAGGTAAGAAACCGATGAAAGAGCGTGTAAGTACGATCTTCTCGTTGATGAAGTGGAAGGAGACGGTCGAGGGTTCGCCCAATAGCGAGGGCGGCAGAGATGCTCTTGAGATCGCTCTTCAGTCGCCGAAAACCATCGAGGAGCGCCCCTTGGCTGACGAGGTCGAGGCGCGACTTCTCGTAGAAGACGACCTCTACCCGGTTTAATAGGTCGAATACTCCTCCCAAGCGGGAGTCGAATCGCCGCGCCCGCTTGGCGATCGCCGTTCGCTTTCCCCAGCGCTCGGTGAACAGGGTAACAATCAGGTCCGATTCCGCGTAGTCGCGGGTCCGCAGAACGACCCCGGTCCCCTGCAAACGGCCCAATCTACTCGGGGGCTCCGTCGAGGATCACACGGCTGCGGCTCGCTCCGAGGCGCGTTGCCCCGGCTTCGATCAGGGCGAGGGCTGTCTCGTAGTCGTGGATTCCACCGGCCGCCTTCACCCCCATCGTCGCCCCCACTGCCTGACGCAGGAGGGAGACATCCGCAACGGTCGCTCCCCCAGGGCCGAACCCTGTTGAGGTCTTGACGAAGTCCGCCCCACCTGCCTTTGCCAGGATGGCTCCGGCACGCTTCTCCTCGTCCTCCAGGAGCGCGGTCTCCAGGATAACCTTTACCAAGACAGGATGGGGAGCCTTCTCGGCAACGGCACAGATCGCACGGATGTCGTCGAGGACCGTTTCGTAGTTGCCTTCTTTCAGCGCGGCGACGTTTATCACCATATCGAGTTCTTCCGCCCCGACTGCGACCGCTTTCTGTGCCTCGAATGCCTTTACCTCGCCGGTCGTCATCCCGTGCGGAAAACCGATTACGACGCAGACCTTGACAGCGGTCCCTTCGAGGAGACCGTGAACCAGGGCGGTGTGACACGGGTTGACACAGACCGAGGCAAAAGCGTATTTCTTCGCCTCTTGACAGAGTTTCTCCACCCCGGCTATGGACGCGGTCGGGCCAAGGAGTGTGTGGTCGATCATCTTTGCAAGTTCAGCTTTTCGCATTGTTCCTCCCCTTCGATCAGTTGGTGCGTTCAAGGATCGTCTTCCTGTCCGCGCGCTCCAATAAGTGGAAGCTACGACCGGCCTCGTGGACGAACCCGGTCATTGTATACCCGTTTGTGAGGAGCCGCTCAAACAGATCGCGCGTCTTCAATCGCCAATCCCGCGCTAGGTCAAGGTCCTCGTCGCACAGCCGGTCGAGATCGGCTGGGATCTCGACGAGGATGACCTTTCCCCTTGGTGCTTCCTCGTAGCTTGCGAGTCGGCGGATTCCGTTCTTC
>JAUWNS010000237.1 GCA_030612485.1 Candidatus Bipolaricaulota bacterium | reverse complement strand
CAACGAAACGCCGAGGAGGACGAACAGACGGGACGACGACTCGTTGCTCTACTCTCGATTCCTGGGATTGGTCCGATTACTGCGCTCACCCTACTGGCACTGTTCCGTAAGTATCCGAGAGCCACACGCAGCCAGATCGTTGCACTCGCGAGCCTCGATCCAATCCCGTTTCAGTCGGGAACCTCAGTACATGGAAAGACGCGGATTAGCAAGCGAGGGAACCGGGAACTGAGGAAGCGTTTGTATCAAGCAACGTTGCCGGCTGCTCGCTACAACCCCAGTGTGAAAGCCCTTCACCGACGGCTAAAGGAGCAGGGAAAACCGGACAAGGTTGCACGCATTGCAGCAGCGAGAAAGCTCTTACTGATTGCACATGCCATCTACAAGAGCGGTGAAGAATTCCGCTCTCCTACCGAGGAGGTGACTTGACATTCAATACAGCATCTGACCCCGTTATGCGTGCTTAGAGTATGTTCGCTTAACGTGTTTGCTTCGCGGGGCAGATCGAGCGGTAGGGGCAGTAGGTGCATCCTAGATAGGTGGGGTTGGCGGGAAAATCTCCGGAACGGATACCGGCTGCAGCGGTCTCAATATCTGATCGTGCCTTCTCCAATGTCTTCTCGCTCGGAACGCAGCGCCCAACGATCACTTTTGGGGTGAGGAAGCGAAGTTCGAGGCCCGCTGGGATCTCTCCGAACAGGTGCTCGTAAGCGAGGGCATAGATCGCAAGCTGAAGGCTTGCCTTTGTCCTCTTATTCGCTTGCTCTTCATTGGTCACAGCGGAGGTCTTGTAGTCGATGATCACGCCGTTACCGGGGTTCTTCGTATCCGGGATATCGATCTGATCGAAGATCCCGCTGATTTTCACCGCACCCTCGGTGAACGAGAAGTGTTGCTCGACGTAGGTGGGGATCGACTCCTCTGCGTTGGTGTACGTGTAGAACTGTTCGAGTGCCTCCATCCCTTCTTGGAAGCGCAGTTCCTCGTGCTGTCGCGTGAGGAACCCTTCGCTCTGCCAGGCGGTGCGGAAGGCTTCCTTGAGCTCTGCGAGGGGGATCTCTTGTCCGGCGTGACGAGCAACGTTGTACCGCTTGATCGCCTGATGGATCGCGTACCCGTAGATCACTGCGTGGTGCTGACGGATCGGGACCTTCAAGACATGAATATAGCGGTACTTCATCGGGCAGGTGAGGTAATCGTCTATCCTCTGGTGGCTCAGTTCGAGGATCTTCTCTCCCCGAGGGATGAGTGTGAGTTCCTCGTTGGAGGAGGGCGTTCGGTCGGACTGCGTCCGGTCGTGACGGGTGATCGCTGCTAGTGGCGACCCTTTGACCACCTTCACCTGCGAAGGGGAGAGGTCGAGGGCTTCTGAGACGAACTGGCTTGGCTTACGGGGCCGCTTCCCACCGTAGTCCTTGGCGCTTGTTAAGTAGAGACACTCCTTGGCACGGGTCATCCCCACGTAGAAGAGTCGGCGTTCCTCCTGCTTGTGAAAGTCGGAGGTGGTGAGGCGATCCTTAACTAGTGCATCGGGGAGAGGGATCGGATCGCGGCGGTGAGACGAGGGGAACCGTCCCGAGACGAGTCCGACGAGGAAGACGATCGGGAACTCGAGGCCCTTTGCCTGATGGATGGTGAGGACGTTCACCGCGTCCTCATCCCAGTTAGCCTCTCCCACAGGGGGATTGTCCCCCGCCTCTATTAGGGCATCGAGGTAGTCGATGAACCACGGGACACGGTCGTAGGAGGCCACTTGAGCGAAACGTTCGATGACCGAAAAGAGCTTGGCCAGGTTCTGCACGCGCAGGGTGTCCTCCGCCTCTTCGGAATTCGACAACGCCTCAATCATCCCAGTCCGTTCGGTGAGGTACTGGTATAGGACCTCACCCGTCTTCTCCTGCGTCGCGAGCGGGAGTATCGCAGAGAGATCCTCCGAGAGCTTCTTCATCGCCACCCGCCCCTCTTCCGACAAGCCAAGGAACTCCGCGCTCTTCATCGCGATGCGGAAGACCTCGAACAGGCTCTTGTTTCGACGCTTGGCGAAGCTCGTAGCAAGGGTAAGATCCTCCGCCGGGACCCGGTAGAGCGACGAACTAGCGAGGTAGTGAAACGACATGTTGTCACGTGGATCTGCTAGGAGGCGGAGGAAGGCGACAGCGGTCTTGATCTCCTCGCGATCGTACAACCCGCGGCTTCCGGAGAAGTGCCATGAGATGTGGAGGAGGTTCAACGCGTGGAGAAACGAATCGGCCTGAGCGTTGCTCCGCACGAGGATGGCGAAATCCCGGTAAGAGCGGTCCTCTTCCTTCGTCCGCCTGGCAATCGTCTCGGCGACAAAGTCGCACTCCTCGTTCAACGTCTCGAAGTGAACCTGATGAACGGGACTCCCCTCACCCATGACCGCGTGCAGGCGCTTGCAGATCCCCTCCTTCACCTCTAACCGATCGGGGTTGTTGTACTGGATCAAGCGGTAGGAGGCGTCGAGGATCGGTTGTGTGGAGCGATAGTTCTTCACGAGTACGATCTTGTTCGCATCTGGGTACTCGGCACGGAAGTTCAGGATGTTGCTGATCGCGGCCCCGCGAAACTTGTAGATCGACTGGTCGTCGTCCCCGCAAACGGTGATGTTCCCCTTCCCGGAGAGAAGCTTCAGAAGCTCAAACTGAGCGTAGTTTGTATCCTGGAACTCATCGACGAGGATGTAGCGGAACTTCTCCTGGTAGCGTTTAAGTACGAGAGGATGCTCGCGCAAGAGACGCAAGGTCATGGCGATCAAGTCGCCAAAGTCGACGTAGCCGTTCTCGGCGAGGAGGCGTTGGTAGGCCTCGTAGGTCTTGGCGAGTTCGTCCTGGTCGGCGAGATCCTCTGCCAACAGCTTCTTATCCTCTTCGCTCTTCTCCTCTGCCACTTGAGAAGCGAGCGATTCGGCATAGGTGAGGTATTCTCGTGGTGGGGCATCCTCGTCCTTGGCGCGGGAGAAGAGGGTCAACAGTGCGCGCAGATGCTTGACCGGGTTCCCCAGCGGGCGGAAGCGTTTGAGAGGAAGGTCGAACAGGCGCTCCTTGAGGAAGATCACCTCTTCGGCCTCGGTGAGGATG
>JAUWNS010000111.1 GCA_030612485.1 Candidatus Bipolaricaulota bacterium | reverse complement strand
GTTGCCTCGCCAGTTCTCCATCGGCGGCTTCGCCCGACAGCGAACAGTGATGGTAATAGTCTCCGTATCCTGCCCCAGGGCAATAAGCCCTCCGGACACCACAAAGCACCCGATCAGCATCAATACAAACAAACGTTTCATCTTCCCTCCTCCTTGATCTTGGTATCTGTGACACACGTTCTTCCTACAGTGTATTCTCTCGCAAATCACCTCCTGTAACAGGGATAATATCTGCATTGTATGCGGTATCTAAGAAGTATTTATTCGTACTTCGATGCGATCTCAGCCCTAGAGGTGGTTGCTTCAGCGTGAGATGTACCCCGGTTGTCCCCTCCTCAAGTGAGTAGTTACCTAAACCGGATAGAAGAGCTAGATGTCTTTTTTCTCGAAAGCAGGCTGTCTCATCGTGATCTGCGAAGAATTCCATAGTGAGATCATGCAAACGATAGCACAAAAATGAGCCTTTGTCAATAGGAATACGATCAATCCGGGCTTCAACAGCGATTAAACCATTTGGAAGGCGCGTTTACCTCGCGTGTGAGATCTATAAACTCTTCAGAAACGTCTCCACGTCCTTCGTGGTTCCCGTGAACGGGCCGGGGACCTCCATCTTGAGGGAGGTGACCGCCGCGGCATAGCGACTGGCCTGTTTGGCGTCTGTTGAGAGTCTCTCTGCCACGTAGGTGGCGAAACAGGTATCCCCTCGTCCTGTCCTCCCAGCTATCTCTCTCGGCCGAAATGGTGCCTCGTAGAACTGACCTTCGGCATAAACAAGGACGCCCTTCTTGCGGGTGAGGACGATCTCGCGAGGGCCGTAGGAGGCAAGGATCGACGCCGCTTTACGGGGATCGTCCACACCTGTAAGGATCTCCGCTTCGGTATCGTCCACCTTAAGGACATCAACCAAGGACAACCCCTCTGCCTTCTCCGGCCAATCTTTGAACACGACCCTCTCCCCTTCAGCAAAGCGGACGAACCCTTGGGCATCCAACGCGATCCGTGCTTTCTTGGAGAGCTTTCTAAGTAGGGATAGATTGACCTCGCCAGCCAGGATCGGGATCACGAAGAAGGTTTTCGCCTCGACATCCGGGATCTCGTCCTCCTCGAACGCGCCGGCGAATCCCAACGGTTTGCAGACCCGCTTATCCCGATCTTTCGTGAAGTAGATGTTCTCCATACCCGAGGTCCCCGCGGCCGCACGGGCAAATACGGTGATCCCTTCCCTCTTTAATTCGTCGAGAAGGGGGAAGTCTTCCTCCCGCAGTTTCGTGATTACCGCCACCCGATATCCGAGGCGGGCCAGGGCGATCGATCCATAGTAGACAGCCCCTCCCGAGGCAACCCTGGAAGTATCCTTAAATACAATCCTGTCCTTGGCAAAGTGACCGATCATCGCGATGTCGAATATCTTCCCCGTCATGTCCTGACCTCCTGTTGAGCCAATCGGCCGGTGAAATCCTTCAAGAACAGAGCAAGATGCTCCACCACAAGGTTCGCCTCCTTACGCATCTCCTCCGGAGCACGCGCCTCGGCCTGCTCTTGTGGGACCAAATCCATGAGCTGCATGTAGATCGAACGTCCATCAAAGGGGAGACCGAGCTCACGACGTACGGCCAGCCAATCGATCGGAGCATCCCAGATCGTTCCATCCATGTCAAACAGTGTCATGCAGATCGTCATAGAAACGTGATGGTAACCGAAAACGGAGCATAGGTGGAATCGAAAACAGCCTAGTGGCAACCCGACTTACCGTATCGGAGATTTGGAAAGCACGTTCAATCTCGACCTTGCTCTCCTTGTCCGAGGAAACTTTCACGGTAAAACTACAAAATCCTGACTGGTTGAACAAGTGAAGGGTAAGAGCCAAGCTGGGTCGATAGTTCAAGCTGGTAACTCCTTGTGTTCTCAGCGCCTGCCTGTGCCGGTACCTGTCTGCGTCCGAAGGACAGGCAGGCGGCAGACAGAGCTTGAGTGAGTGAAACGAACAGGCGAGAGACCGCCCTGACGGGCTGCTAAATAGCCAAGGGTAGAAACCGTTACCCACTCGACACAGCAAAGAACCCTTATCAATTCGGAGCACTCGGCATGGATGCTACCTGCACGATCTCTTGCGGCCTGCGGCGAAAGATTGTATAAAACCAGATATGTGGGAATTGACCGTTCTGTTTATAGCTGGAGCCTATGTTGGCTGGAATATCGGAGCGAACGATGCAGCAAACTGCATTGGAACCACCGTGGGTTCCGGGCTTCTATCATATAAGAAGGCTGTGACTCTTCTTTCTATCTTCGTCATCCTTGGAGCAACCTTACAAGGCCAGTACGTGATGAAGACGATCGGGAAAGGGATCGTCACGACAGAACTTCCCGCAGCCGCAATCTTCGCAGCACTGATCTCCTCAGGGCTCTTCGTGACGTTGGCAACCTTCTTCAGGCTTCCTGTCTCGACTTCCCAGGCAATAGTGGGGGGTATAGCCGGTGTCGGACTGGCTGCGGGGGCGGACGTGGCCCTCTCGAAGCTTCTGACAATCGCACAGGTCTGGGTAGTCTGTCCCTTTCTAACGGGGTTTATTGCCTTCATGCTTTATCATCTCTTCGCGTTCACCCTCCGCCATGTGGGAAGGCCTGAACTATGGGACCGTATCCTAAAGGCTCTCCTCATCGCAAGTTCCTGTTACATCGCCTTCTCACTGGGAGCAAATGACGTTGGAAATTCTGTCGGACCAATCGCCAACCTGGGCATACCCTTTATTTGGTTAGCCCTTTTGGGGGGTATCGCCCTTGCACTGGGGGCAGTGACGTTCGGTCACCGGGTAGTGGAAACGGTCGGAGGAGGGATTACACCACTCGACCCGTTGAGCGCCTTCGCGGCCCAACTTTCCGCTGCCCTCGCCGTTCACTTCTTCTCCCGACTAGGGATCCCGGTCTCGACATCTCAGGCGGTCGTCGGCGCCATAGTAGGAGTGGGCCTCGTAAAAGGGATAAGCGCAGTAAAAGGGCGACGAGTGGCAGAGATCGCCGGCGGATGGGTGGCGACCCCGCTGACGGCAGGTCTCTTCTCCTTTGGTCTCTACAAGCTAATCTCGCTCATCTTGTAGCCGCTCAGAACCGCCTCTGCGCGATCATCATATCGACACGATCGGAGAGGTCTTCGGCCCGGTCAGAAGGTTCGACCAGCTCTTCCACCAGACCTCGTACTTGAAGCTTCTCCGCCAGACCTAGGTCCATCGCGAATAACCGCTCGATCACGGCTCGTTCCAGTTGGTCGACCTCCCCTTCTTTTATCTCGATCGCCTTGGTATGTTCGAGTGCCCGGTTCATATCTTGGAAGAACAGGTTAAGGGCCTGGTTGACCTCATCGAATATCTCACGCGTCTTTGACATGATTTCGTGGAGCATCGGCTTCAACTCTTCGGGGATCACAACCTGTTGCAGCAAGAGGTAGTCGAGGACTGCCTCCCCGGCGTTGGCGAGCTTATCCACCTCCTCGATAATCTCCAGGATATCGCGCCGCGACGGAGCGAGGAGCGCGCCACCCAACAGCGCTGTTTCCACCTTTCGCCTCACGTCATCGGCTAGCCCCTCGGCACGGTGCGTCTCCAGGGCAAGCCGGTCCGCCTTCTCCATATCCCCATCAAGGTAGGCAGTAAACGCCTCCTGAAAGAAAACGAGGCTCTCGTCGACACAATGGAGGTGTTCCAAGACAAGTGTTTCAATCTTTTTCTGCTTTTTCCAAAAGGCCATTTGCTCCCCCTCTTCGTTTAATTAACTTGTTTCAGCTTACCCGCCCCTTCGATCGCGGTCAAACCGCGGGGCTTCGCAGGTGGATACACTCGCCAGAGACAATGGTATGCCGGGTTCCCTTCGCCTCGACGAGCAGCCTGCCGACTCGATCGATCCCTATCGCCCTCCCGCAGATCACACTCTCGCCCTCGGCTCCCTCGATCTCGATGCGCACCTCTCGCCCGATCGTTGCCGAGAGAACTTCGTAATCTTCCACGATCTCTCCGGAGAGAACGCCTTCAAGTTTCTTGAGGATCGACCGCATCAGTCTATCACTCGTGACAGCTTCACTCGCCTCCCCTCGTACGCAGGTCGCTGTCGCCAGAGGAGTCTGTTCCATGTTTATCCCAATCCCCACGATCGCCCACTGCTCAACAGCCTCAATGAGTATCCCCGCGATCTTCCGTTCTCGCACCAAGACGTCGTTCGGCCACTTGAGCATCGCAGAGATGCTGATCTCTCTCAACGCACGCGCAATGGCTACCCCCACACGAAGAGGGAGGAGTGGGTCCGGCCGCATGATAATCGACGCGTATAATCCACCCCGCGGGGAGAGCCATGCGCGGCCGTGCCGTCCCCGCCCGTGTTCCTGAACCTCGGCGATGATCACACTTCCTTCCCCCGTCCCTGAGAGAGCGAGCTCCCGCGCGAGCTCCTGGGTGGAGGAGACCTGTTCGTAGCGAATGATGCGCGTCTTCATGAAGTCCTCACTAGTCAGATGCGAGCGGAAAAATATCGGTCCCGTGAGGCATCACCAGGGTACGAAAATCCTCACCAAACCGTTCGTGGGCAAGAGCCACGGCCTCGTTTGGATCGATAATCGGCGTTAGGAAGAATCGTCGCACCATCTCGTCCTCCATCTCAGAGACTAGGGCAATCCGCGCCCGTGCAAGGTCCTTCGCCAGGTAGACCGCCTTGTGCCCACCAAGCTTGAACCCTTCTTCCTTCAGGATTCCGAAGACATCCTCCGGCCTCTCACAACGCATCACCCAATCCTCGAACAGATCGTTTCCGATCCCATCCGAACAGGCAGCGACAAGGAGGATCATCCCCCCTTCCTTCACCGCTCTTCCCGCATTGTAGAGAGCTTTGTACGCCTGATAGAGGTCGATATCCTTTGGGTGTCCACCGGCGGAGACGATCACCAGATCGGCCCGCTCTTGAACCTCCACCTGAAAGAGTGAATTCCAGAACACCCGACCCACAGCGTGCGCCTCCTCCAGGTCGCCGATGACGATCTTCGCCACCCGGCCGTGCGCGTCGAAGACGCAATCGATGATAAAATCGACCCCGGCAAACCTGGCCGCCTCGCTCATCTCCTCGCTGAGCGGGTTTCCTTGATAGTTGCACCCTTCGCAGTGTGGATCGGTGAGCTGCGCGTGGTTTACCTCGATCGTCTCCCGCCCGGCGACACCGGGAAGGATGTTCTTTCGCCCACCGGAGTAGCCGGCGTAGTAGTGCATCCCGATGTGCCCGAGCGTCACCACATGATCGGCCCCGGCAACAATGCGATCGATGAGGATCGGCGTCCCGCGTGCGCTCCTTCCAATCTCCACATGGTTGCGATCGCAATCATGGATCACCACGCGGAACTCACGTCGTAAGTCACCGAGTATCGCTTCAATCTCTTCCTCGGTAGGGGAGCGATGCGTTCCTGTTGCAACGATAATCGTGACATCGTCCCTACGCACACGAGAGGAGATGCGCTCCCAGATTAAAGGAATAATCTCTCGAGTCGGAGTAGAGCGAGTGTGATCGGTCACGACGAAGACTACTTTCTCCCCCGGATGAAAGACCGTTTCCGGGTCATCGATTCCAATGGGATTCCTCCACGCGCGATCGAATTCCTGTGCGAGTTCGACCGTAGGCGCCTCTTTTCCCTCCAGGACACCAAGAAGGTTGCTCTCCGGAATACTGAACGGTACTGTTTTCTCTCCATAAGGAAGCTGTAAGTCGGCCACTGTTCATCACCTGCCCGCGGGATTCTAGCCCGCTAGGCAACAAAGGACAACCTTGCAACCGTGTGCGCGGCTTGCATCTGTCGAGAGATAAGCTTTATCTCCCCCGAGGATCAAAGCCAGCTACTTCGCTTCCCCTCTCCGCCAAGGTGAAGAAACACCAAGAATAGAGATCCCCGCCTTTCCCCCAATGGTAGATCCCTCTCTTGCGAGATCATGGCTCTTGACTCGTTTTCGTTTCGTTCGCTTGCAGTCCACTTGCGACCCATTTGAAAGACCACCAGTCGCCGCGAAACCCGGACGTGAGAGTGACGGTGAACCCAAGAGCGGCCTGGTCACTAATGATGCAATGACCGGAACCCCCCTCCTCAGATGCACCGAATGAGATGCCGTAAAGGCGAAGGTGAGGTGGGGAGCAAAACGCAATCGGGTAGAATATGCGAATAGTCTCACTAGAGTGTCGGAGTTCTCCTGCCTCGCTTCCGCGCTGAGTCAGGAGTCGTTCCCTACGTCGATGGAGTAGAACCGCAAGGGTCAATACGCAGGCAAAGGCAGCTGACCATAGCCAACCACGTGGGTCCCGAATATCGTCTAGAAGGGTTCGGACGCCAATGACGGCCGAGATAATGGAGCACACTGCTCCAAGCACTGGAAGAACCTCGCGTGTGTAGCCCTTTATCCTGCGCATGTTTCCTCCTGGTTGGTCATGCTCCTACTCACAGGATGCTGCCCATTCTACGCCGAGGAGCTCCGCCTGCTGAATGACAGTCTCGGTTGCCTTCTTCTGTTTGTCTGGTGGGTAGCCGTACTTGCGCAGGGTACGCTTGACGAGCACTCGCATTTCGGCGCGGATGCTCTCTTTCATGGTCCAGTCGATCTTGGCGCTTCGGCGTACGGTGTCGGCCAGGTCACGTGCGAGTTGGCTTAGGATCACGTCACCGAGCACAGCCACGGCGCTATCGTTCGTCTCTAATGCGTCATAGAACGCGAGCTCCTCTGTGGACAGCCCGAGGTTGTCCCCACGTTTATCCGCCTCTCGCATTTCCTTGGCAAGCTTGATCAGCTCTTCGATGACTTCGATCGTCTCGATCGCTCGGGTCTTGTACCGTTGTATGGTCGCTTCGAGCATCTCGGAGAACTTCTGCGACTGGATCAGGTTGGTCCGTCGGCGTACTTTGATCTCGTCGTTCAACAGCTTGCGCAGCACCTCCACCGCAAGATTGCGCTGTTTCATCCCCCGCACTTCGGCGAGGAAGGTGTCCGAGAGGATCGAGATGTCGGGCTTGTCGATCCCGACGACCTCGAAGATGTCGATCACCCGGTCCGGCGCGATCGCCTTGTCCACGATCTGCCGCACGGCGGCATTCAGCTCCTCTTCGGGGCGCTGGCGCGTGACGGTATGCTTGACCAGAGCTGCCTTTACGTGCTGGAAGAAAGCGACCTCGTCGCGCGCCGCGAGCGCCTCCGGCTTTGGCACAGCGAGCGCAAATGCTTGGGACAGCCCGGCCACGGCCTCGATGAACCCCTGTTTCTCCTCGCCTTGCTGAACGATGTGCTCCTCGGCGAACGGTGCGAATCGAAGCTTCTCCTGCTGCCTGCTCTTCAGATACGGCGTGTAGTCGAAGCCATGGAAGAAGCCTCGACAAACCTCCAGCTTCTCCAGCATGATCGCCACAGCCTCTCGCTGGTCGTATGCGATCTCTCCGCGCCCGCTTCCCTCGGTGTAGTTGTGTAGCGCCTTGCGCAGCGCATCGGCCAATCCGATGTAGTCGACGATCAACCCGCCCGGCTTGTCGCGAAAGACGCGGTTCACGCGGGCGATCGCCTGCATCAACGTATGCCCCTTCATCGGCTTGTCGACATACATCGTGTGCAGGCACGGCGCATCGAACCCCGTCAGCCACATGTCCCGCACGATGGCGACCTTGAGCGGATCGTTAGGATCCTTGAACCGCTGCGCCAGCCGATCGCGGCGCTGCTTGTTGCGGATGTGCGGCTGCCAGTCCACCGGATCGGACGCCGAGCCCG